>NZ_JAYJJS010000042.1:0-30976 GCF_020181635.2 Mycobacterium zoologicum
ACCGTCACACCCTGGGCCCGCGATACCGTTCTAGCTATGACAGCCCAGGCGGGTGGATGTTGATTAGCTACGGCAGTGGTGACCTGCTTAAGGCTGATGTCGAGGCTCTTGTGAACACGGTCAACTGCGTGGGCGTTATGGGCAAAGGGATCGCCTTGCAATTCAAGCGTCGTTACCCCGAAATGTTCTCGGAGTACGAGAAGGCATGCAAGCGCAACGAGGTTCGGATTGGGTCGATGTTCGTCGTGGAAACCGGCGAGCTGACAGGCCCGAAGTACGTCATCAATTTCCCCACCAAGAGGCACTGGCGATCACCGTCGGATTTGTCGTATGTCGACGAGGGGCTCAAGGACCTCGTACAGGTGATCCGCGAATTGAAGATCACGTCGATTGCTGTCCCGCCGTTGGGTGCGGGCAACGGCGGGTTGGCATGGCGAGATGTCGAGCCTCGTCTTACTGGTGCGTTCGCGGAGCTGCCTGAGGTTCACGTCGTGATCTATCCACCGGCGGAAGGTGTGCGCCCTATCGCTCCTCCCCCGCTTGCCGACGACAGCCCCGGCAGCGACTTCGACTTCGAGCCCGAACGCCTCGGCCTGACCGCCCGCAC
This sequence comes from Mycobacterium zoologicum, assembly GCF_020181635.2. Lineage (NCBI taxonomy): Bacteria > Bacillati > Actinomycetota > Actinomycetes > Mycobacteriales > Mycobacteriaceae > Mycobacterium > Mycobacterium zoologicum. The sequence goes on from NZ_JAYJJS010000042.1 coordinate 608, forward strand.
CCCGGAGCTGTGACCTACCTCCTCTACAGGTAGCTGCCGGCGGCCGGCATCACCGGCCTAAACCGGCCGCCACGCGCCACAGCCAGCAGGCCGGCGGTGTCGACCGTGCCCTCACCAGCCAACACGGCCCGACGCACCACCTCCCGCAACTCCGCACCCGTGGTCTGCATCGGTAGCGCAGCCACAACGGCGGCCGCGTCCACACCCTCCCCACCGGGGACCTCCTGCAACAGCCGGTCCAGGATCAGCCCGGCTGCCGCCGGCCCTGGCGGGGGTACCTCGATGATCGAGTCGAACCGGGCCGCGCGCACCGCTGCGGCATCAAGACTTGTGACGTCGTTGGTGGTGGCCAGGACCAGCAGCTGTGCCGCCGGATGACTGTCGAGCGCCGCCAGGAAATCACCCAGCGCCATACCTCCGTAGGTCGCCTTGCGGGAGCCGATGAACAAATCGACATCCTCGATGATCACGACGCTGGGGCCGATGTCCACACACTCGTCGAACACGGTCCGCAGGGCGGTGGCGCCGACACGGGCATCGACATACACCACCGTGAATCGGCCGGCCATCTCGGCGGCGATCACCGCGCAGCACGCACTTTTGCCGACACCAGGCGGGCCGACCAACATGGCACCTCGACGCACACCCAGCCCCATACTGCGCATCTGCCCCGAAAGGTGGTCAACCGCAGCGACATTCAGATCCAGCTCCGCCCACAGCTCCGGCGCGGCAACAATGTCGGCCCGCGTGACGGCCGGCCGTTCCACCACGTCGAACTGAACCCCGCCCATCACATATTCCGCACGCAGTACCCGGCCCCGGAAGATGTGGTGATCCTGCTTGGCCCGGTCCAAGATACGGTCCGCCAGCTCCACCGCGCGCACTCGGTCATCCGGCCGGACGTAGATCGTCAAAGTCGCCGGCCGCGCCTGCCCCTCCGGCGGGCGGATCGCCACCACCACGGCCGCCCCCGACACGAGCGCATCGCTGTAGAACGCCAGGCCCGCGGGGAAATGGTACGTGTCGGGGCCAGCGTCCACGGTGTCCCACCGCGGCCCCGTGACCGCATCCCCGTAGGCGCTCAGCGCCGACACCACCGGCTGGTACTCCTCGATGATCGCCGCCAAGGCCAGGCCGACCATGACACGGCCCACGCCCGACAGCTCCCGGCGCTCCGCGACCAGCTCATGCACCCGCTGTCCCATGTGGGTCTCGACGAATGCGGTGAACACGTCGCGGCTCGCAACCTGGCTCGTCGGCTCGATATTCATCAGCAGCTCACCCAGGGCGCGCAAGGTCTCCTGGATCCGCGCTGCCTGCCCGTCGAACCATCGCGCTAGGCCTGGAATCGCTTCCTCGGCCTCGCAGACCACCGCGTCGCCATTGTGGTTAACCATAAAAAGGGTCTCGCTTTCTGTTCGCGTCTCAGCAATGCCAGATAGCCCCTCAGCGCCGGCTAGCACCTCGGGTGGCTACACCTATTGCGGATCGCCCAGAACATCGGCGAGAACAGCCCTCAGCAGCGCAAAAGCTGCCCCCAGTGGAAACCGGCGCATCCAGCGCACGCCCCGATCGTGGAGTGGGTCATGCCGGCCAGCATAGCGTCGCGATCTTCCCGCTAACCATTGTTGGCCGCCGACGCCGCCTCACCGTCGATACCGCGCACCCAGCCACGCCTCACGGCCGCCGCGTGCAGTTGCGGGCCGTACGTCACCAACCCGTACATCAGCCCCGCAAACGACAGCGCCCCTAGCGCGACGGGCAGGACGGTTGTCACCACGGCGGTCAGTAGTACACCGCCGAGGTGGTAGTCATCACCAGCAGCACCCAGGGCGTTCAGTAGGCCGTGGCCGATGATGACCGGCCATAGCATCCGGCTCCAGTAGATCAAGAGCAGCGCGGCCGACGACCAGACCGCGCACCACAGCACCACGGCGCCGATCGCGGCGACCAGAGGCGTAGCGCCGGCCGCGTAGTACACGTGCATCAACGCCCTGGCCAGCGAACTCACCAGAGCGAGCGGAATGAACGTCCGGGCACGCAGCCGCGGCCACAGCAGGGCCAGCAGGCCGACGTAGACCGGCTCCTCCACCGCGCCGGCCGGAACGTAGGTCGCCAGCGCCCAGCCGAACGCGGCGAATCCGCTGCCCGGCACATCGGGATATCCCGGCATCCCCTCAACGCCGAACGCCGCTTGAGCGCCGGCCTTGAGCCAGTGCGCGGCGATATCCGCCAGGAAATATAGGGCGATCACGAGGGCGGCCAGCCCCGCTGTGTCTCGCCACGCCCGCGCAGGCCGGTGAGAGACGTAGCTGCGCCGGCCGGCTGACAGCCACGCCCGCACCAGCAGCCACGCCGTCACCGCCATTACCGCGGCGACCGCCGTCATCGCAGCGCTCACGGCCGACGGGCGCACCACTATCGGCGGGTGCCCCGGCAGCAGCGGCCACACCGCCGACACCACAGCCGGCGACTGCAACGCCACCAGTGCCGACCCATACACACCGGCCCGCACACCCCGGCCACGCGGCAGGCACCGCCATAGCAGGATCACGAAAATCGTTGCGGCAGTCATTATTACCGCCTCGACGCCGGGCATCCGCCACCACGGGTCCCCGATCCAGGTCTGGATCGCACAGCCCGTCCACCACAGCATCAACAGGATTCGCATGCGCGCATCCTCGCCTAAAGGTGAGACACGGCGCCGCAAACGCATTCTGGCGGCCTTATCACCTGCGGAAACGGTGCACGTCTTAGGCTGTCGGCAGGTCGTGCGACGATCCACGAGGAGGTGATCTGGGATGGCGACCAGCAGCGCTCACGAGAGCGCCACACTGCTGGCCTTGCTGCAGCTGCGGCCGAACCGGATGTCGTGGCCCGAGATCGCCACCGAGGTCGCCCTGCGTGGATCAGCCACCGCACTGTGGGATGAGATCTACCCGGCCACCCTCGAGGGAATGAGCAGCGCCGAGGACACCGCCCGCCACGACGCGGCAGCCACCTGGGCACAGTGGGCCGCCAGTGACTTCGACGTCATCACCGTCCTCGACGACAGCTACCCGGTGGCCCTGAAGGCCATTCATCAGATGCCGCCAATGCTGTTCACCCGGGGGGAGCTGCGGCCCGTCGAAACCGCTGTGTCGGTGGTCGGGTCCCGCGACGCCAGCACCGAGGGAACCAAGATCGCCGCGAACGTGGCTCGCGGCCTTGCCGAGCGGGGGATCGCGGTCCTCTCCGGCCTGGCGACAGGCATCGACACCGCCGCGCACCGCGCTGTCCTCGACTCCGGCGGCCGCCCCATCGGCGTCATCGGCACCGGCATCCTGCGCACCTACCCGGCAGCGAACAAGGCCCTGCACGCGGAGGTCGCCGCCGCCGGCGCCCTGGTCTCCCAGTTCTTGCCCGACGCGCCCCCTCAGAAACACAGTTTTCCGATGCGCAACGCGACCATGAGCGGACTCGGGGTGGCCTCGGTGGTCGTCGAAGCCGGCGAGCACAGCGGCGCCCGTATCCAGGCCCGGGTGGCCGTTGAGCATGGCCGGCCGGTGATCCTCACCGATCTGGTGGTCAGCCGTACTCAGTGGGGCCGTGCCCTACAGGACCGGCCCGGGGTCTTCGTCGCCACCAGTACCGCCGAGGTCATGCGCGTCGTCGACCGCATCGTCGAGCTCATCGCCGAACCGGCGCTGCCCGTCCTGTGACGACGCCAGGCGAACAGCAGGCCCGGCTGCTGGTCGTCGCCGCTGGAGGCTACCTGCACAACATCATTCGCGAGCCACAGGTGACGTGCGCGACCTGCGCCACCCCGGTCGACGGCTACACGCACTGCATCAAATGCCAGCAGGACGCCAGCACCCCCGGTCTAGCCGACCTCGTTGTCCCGCTGACCTACGTACTGGCACGGTCCCAGTCCGGGCTGATGATGCGCCAGTACAAGGACGACCCGGCCCCGCAGGTCCGCAGCGCCCAGGCGCAGGTGATCAGCAGACTGCTCTATCTCGGCATCGTCCGACACCAGCGCTGCGTCGAGACGGTCATCGGCCAGCCGGTGAACCGCCGACTGGCCATCCCCGGCAGCCCCAACCGCATCGGCACGCATCCATTCATCACGATGGCCACCGCGATGAACGCCGTAGAGGCCTCCCCGCAGCTTGTCCCGCGCACCGACATCCCCATCTCGGACCGTGACGTCACCCCGGCACGCTTCGCCGTCTCCCCACCGTCGACGCGGTTCGACGGTCAGCACGTGATGCTCCTCGATGACACCTGGACGACCGGGTCTCGCACTCAGTCAGCGGCGATACTGCTCCGCCAGCACGGCGCCACCCACGTCACGGTGATGACGGTGGCCCGGTGGATCGAACCCACCTGGGGAAGCAACCCCGGATTCATCCGAACCCGGCTTACCGCCGATTTCGACCCGGATCGATGCCCGGTGACCGGCACAACCTGCCCGTAGGAATCTGTCGGGCCAGGGCATCGCGATAAGTGCGCACCGCATCGCCGTATTTCGCTGCTGCGGCCTCGAAATGGTGGGCTGCCTTCATGGAGGCTTCGGTGCCGGCCTTGTAGTGCTCGAAGCCGTCCAAGAGATCTTCGACGGCGCCGGCCAGCACCCGGTTGTTGTGTTCAAGGGTGACGATGCGGGCGGCCTGGTCTGCAATCACGCGTAGACCGTACCGTCGCGCCGTGGTCAGTTGCCGGCAGGTGCAGCGCCCGGGTCCATGCCCGGCTGCCCGCCACGCGGCGGCGTCGGAATGAACGCCGGATCCGTTGAGGGCGCCGCCGGCGGTGCGGGCGGCGGCTCAGCATGACCGGAGGTCTGCTGGATCACCTGCTCCTCCGGCGAGGGTGCGCCGTCGTCGGCGAGCCGGAAAATCCCCTCATGCGGGCCCGCGAATTTCGCAACCTCGTCGAGCGGCTTGACCTCACCACGCTCGGTGATCACCATCGCCTCGCCGTCCTGCTCACCCAAATAGTGCGAATTCTGATTGTTGGCGCCCATGATCACGTCACCCGGCTTGATATCGGCGCCAGCGACCGGCGTGCCGATGTCCTGCCCGGGCGGAGGCAGACGGTATCCGGCCTCAGCCGCCGCCTGCCGCAGGCTCTTGTGGCTCGATCCGTCCGTGCCGGACAGGTTGTGCGCCAACGCCGCGGCTTTCGGATTGTCGAATGTCCATTTCTTGCCGCCGATTTCGGTGGTGTTGGCCGCCCCGGGCGGACCACCCGGAGTGCCCGGGGCGCCCAGGGCTGGCCCGGGCTTGTTGACCGCGGGCTGCACCTTACCGGCGCCGGGGCCCGCGACCGGCGTGCCCAGTGGCCCTTCGCCAGGCTTCTTGGCCTTCTCGTCAGCCTTCTCCTTGAGCTGGTCGTCGAGCGCCTTCTTGAGCGGATCCTGCAGTCCGCGCGCCAGTGTGGCGTCATTGGGCCGCGGGATCGCACTGCCAAGCCCGCCCGGCATGCCACTGCCCAGGCCGGGCATCGACGGCATGGTCGGCATGCCCATTCCGCCGGGCATCATCGGCATACCCGGCATTCCGCTTTTCAATAGGGATGCAAGGTCTTTCGCGGGGTCCGGCCCCGACGCCGGTTGCCCCGAGACTTTCGAGGTATCAGTCACGTCCGGCACCGGAACCGCCGGTGCGACCGGTGCGGTAGGTCCAGCAGGTGCGGTCGGCGAAGGTGCCGAGCCTGTGTCCAGGCCGTGGTACGCCGTGATCCGGAACGGCTCGGCGGCGGCCGCGAGCGCCTGGGCGGTGCGGTCCATGGCCTCCGTCGCGCTGCGCAGCTCATCGGCGGAGTTGCTCATCCGGTCGCCGTTGATGTGGTTGGGCAGGAACGGAATCAGTCCGCTGGTTGAGTTGTGGATCTCCACCCGGTTCGCGGCATTGATGTCACGGAACGCCTGGTAGGCGCGGTTGGCGTTCTCCGCGCCGGCCATGAGCTGGCGGCCGACAGCTGGCAGCACGGTGGTTTTCAGCTCCTCGAGGGCGCCCACATTCGGCTTGACCTGAGACCACAGCTGCTGCAGGTAGGGCTCGTCAGCCGCGGCCGCCGTGTATGCCGCTCGGACACTTTCCGCTAGCTCACCCACCCGGCCCTGCATCTTCGTGATCGACGCCGCGACACCAGCGAAATCACTGGTGTGTTCGATCTGCGGCGACGACGGCCACACATCATCGGGATGGAACCGGAACGCAGCGGAATTGGTGCGCACCATGCCCTGATCCATCTGCACGATCGCGGGATCGCGGTTGCCGTCGTGGGTCACCGGCAGAAACTGTGTACGGGGCGGGGATGGCGGCTCATCCAAGCCCGGCGCCGGACTGCCCCCACCGAACACCCGGGCGACCAGGTTGTTGACTGCGGAGCGTTCCCCGGAGTCGACCAGCCAGAACATGGTCGTCAGCGCGGCCCCGAGGCCGGGGATCGTCATGGCGCCGGCCCGCAGCGCCAGCTTGGCGCCGAGCTGCCCGCCGCGCTTGGCGGCCTGCCCGCCGGCATGCTTAGCGGCCGCTTTGTACTCGCCCTGCGAGAGTGCCTCGGCGAGCTTCGAGCGGGCTTTGTCCGCCGCCTCTTTCCCGCCCTGTTTTCCCTTGCCTCCCTTGCCTTTACCTTTCCCCTTGCCTTTCTTGGTGTCGGGTTCGGATTGGGGTGGCGGGCCCGCGGCGAGGCCGGTCAGGCGTTGGTGGATCGCGTCGTGGCCCACGATCTTGTGCAGGGCGGCGGCGGCACCGAACGCCTCAGCGGGGTGCATACCGGCGGCGTGAAGGTCGGCCAGTGTTGTGGCGGTGCGTCCACCCCCGGCCCCCGCGTGGGAGTCGAGATGCGGTGCCCGCACCGGTGCCTGCCCGGCCGCCCCCATAGGCCCACCCAGTCCGAACCCATGATGACCACCCAGGCCACCCGGGCTGCCCAGGCTGTTGTCGCCGGTCATCGCCCGCCTCCCCAGATGCAGCCGGCCTCGGTGATCCGCGCGGCCGCCAGCCGCACCGGATCGTCGATGGGCGGCGGGACGGTCCAGGCGTCGGGCCGGGGCGCATCGATCACCGCCCGGTCGGCGGCAGTCAGTCGCAGCTGCTCGCCTGGCGGCAGCGAGCCTGTCGGCCAGGGCACCGCCGGATCCCCGCCGGCCGCCAGGTAGCTCGCATCAGCCAGGACCGTAGCGCGGTGCCCGGCCAGCAGCAGGGTCTCCCAGCGGGCCCTGTCGCGCGGCGTCAGCCAGCCGGCGGCCACCAGCAGACGCGACCGGTCGGCGATGTGGCCGACCACCCGATCCGTCAGGTCGCGGGTCTCGATGTACCAGGCGGTCAACGCCTGCGGCCCGCCGGTCTCCCAAGGCTGCGGGTCGTCGTCGAGCAGCTGCACCGCCGCCTCGCGCACCACCTGGCAATCGGTGGCCAGGGCCGTAGCCAGCTGCGCCCGCCACCACGAGTCCGGCCGACCGATCCGAGCCTGCCACAACACCGGAAGCAGCAAACCCGCGCGGGCCATGGCCCGCGTGTCGTCATCGGTGGTCTGCGCGGCCCGCGCCGCGTACACGGTGGTTAACCACACAGCTGATCGGCGACACACTGTCGGTGCCAGATTGGCAACGCTAACAATGGAATCCGTCATGCTCTCATTCCCCCCGGTTGAGCACTGGTAGCACCAACGCTACCGGGACGGGCCGCGCAATCTTGGCTGCGCCGCGCCCACCACCCCGGCAAACATGCGTTCATGGGCGAGCTGCGTGGCGCCGAGCGGCGGCGAGCGCCTGCCGGGCCGCCTCAGCGCCAGCTGACCGCGTACGGGCCGCATCAACAGCTGGCACCGCTACTGGTGCAGATCCCCTGCCAGTGGCTCGGACTGCCTGCAGCAGCTGAGCACCCCGACCCAGCCCCCGGCCCTTGTCCTGGCCGGTGGGGACGCCGCAGGCGTCGCCACCCTTCGAGTGACCACCGCCGGTCAGGGCTGTGCGCATGACCGCGAGGTGGCGAGCCCGCTGCTCGTCACTGGCCACCGCTAACGGCGCGTCGGGCACGTACTGCGGCGGGGTCGGTGTCGCCACGGTGAACTGGCGAGCAGGCAGGCGCCGCAGCCGATAGGCCAGGAACGCTCCCGGGCGGTCGATGTGATCGGGCCATGACCAGCCGCGATCGACGGTTTGGCGATTCAGGGCGTCGGTGAGCTGGCGACCGGTCCACGCAGCAGGATCGATGCCAGCGCTGGTCAGGGCGTCACAGACCGTGCCGATGTGGCTTCGTCCGAGGGCCGGTGCCCGCAGTACGAGATCGGCGGCGAGTCGCTGCAGGGCCAGGGGCCGCGGCGTGCCGCGCCAGCGGCGGGCCTGCGGTCGTGTTGGTGAGGAATTTCCTCGCGGCGCGCGGTTACGCGCGCTTGGTGAGTTACTCCCTACGGGAGCTTGAGGACTACAACCACCTAACGGTGGTAGGTGGACAAAATCCACAGCCGCATGGGCTGACCTGCGGCTGACCAGGTGCCATACAGACGTCCGTCGGCCGTAGCCGGGGGTGCGTGCTGAGCCGTGTCCGCGTGCGGCCTCTACCGCCCAGCCGGCGGCGCCGAGCACCGTCCAGGCTCTGGTGACCGTACGTGGGGCGCAGCCAACCCGTGTGGCGATCAGCTCGCGTGCCGCGGCGGCGTTGCGGCCGGTGGCGTAGTCCGCGTGGGCCGCCCAGGCCGTAGCGACCGCCATCAGGGTCGCTGTGGTGATCGAGATACGCAGAGGGCCCGCTACTGCGCGGACAGCGGCCGGTGTGGCCCAACTTTTGACGTCGGCCAGCCAGCTGGCGCGGCTACGCCACACCGGGGTGGACGCGGGGACCGCACCCACGCGCTCAATCCAGGTTCGCCGCTGGCGAGCTACGCAGGCCCGCCGGAGCCGCGCCGCTGCAACGTCGTGACCAGCGGATTTGCTGGCAGCTGTGGTGGCGTGGTGAATCGCCAGGCCACTCGGCATGTTGCCGGAGGTGCCGCCGTCGCTGCAACATACGGCGTTGTTTACAAAAGTTTGATCACGGTATGGCGCGGTTGGTAGATGGTTAACCGAATATGCGCTACCGTGAGGATTGCTAGCCAAAGCAAATCCCCTCGGGGAAGGTCGCGTAACAGCGGCCAAACTCTGAATCGAGCGCCAACTCGATTCAGACCAGACCGAAGCCCTCGCCGTCAGGCGGGGGCTTCGTCGTCATATGACGACGACTGCCTGTCACGCTGCGATATTTAAATGTCGCGTCTGCCGCCCGTCCACCAGCGGCGCCCAGGACTCACATCGCCAGCGGCAATTCCTCACTCGCACTGTCGCGCCCGAGCACACGGGCGAGATCAGGTCGCTCGATGGTCAGGCACATGGAGTCGGCCACGAACTGACTGACAGAGCAGCCGGCCTCACGAGCGCGCCGCGCCAGGATGAGATACGCCTCCTCGGGAAGGCGACTCATGACGAGCCGCCGATCCCCCTTATGTGGTTGAGCCATACCAGAATCCTGTACGACTATCAGATAGATACGGAGCTGCGACACGCCAACCTGCCGACCAATTTTTCGGAGAGTCAGATCCACGGGTCGGCCTGGCGTAGGTCAGCCAGGCTGTCGGCGTGACTGACAACCGCCAGCCGGGCGAGGAGCCGGTCTCGCATGATCGGGTCGTCGGCAACGCCGGCCGCCAACAGAGCCCGCTCAAGCCGGGCCTGCCGGGAGCCGGGCCAACGCCGCGGCCGGGCCAACGCCGCGGCCCGAGCCGCCTTGCGATCCCGGATCCGCTGTGCGGCATCGCGCCCGTCATCAGCCAGGCCGATCCGGGCCAGACCTCGCTCGCGCAGCTCCCGGCCGATCCGGCCCAGTGTCCCGGTCTGGTGGTGCCGCGCCCGCAATTCCAATCCGAGGCCCAGGTGCAGCATCACCGTGCCAAGCAGTGGCCCCAACAGGATCCGGCCAATCGCTTCCTGCGGAGTGGATTCGGCCCACGCCATGTACGCCATTGCCGCGCACATCGCCCACACGATCAAACGAAAGGCACCGGGCCTGCCGTGGCAGTGGACATTGACTGCCATCCCCGCCCCGCACACCACCAGGGCCAGCTCCCCCACCGCGAACATCACCAGGCGCTCGCCGCCGGCGGTGGGGATGTGCAGCACGCTGTCGAAAAATCGCCAGCTGGTGTTGAGCGAGACCAGCAGGGACACCACCGCCACCGCGTAGCACGCGAACGCCACCAGAGGGGGACGCTGCTCGAGGGGACGGTCCCCCGTAGCCGTGTCCCCATCAGCCGCAGCAGGGACTGTCCCGTTGACCGGGGACAGTGCGGGGGGACGGTGTCCCGAGCGCCCCGGGTGTCCCCCGCCGTCAGTGGGGACGGTGGGGACACCGTCACCGGCCCGATGCGGGACACCCGCCGGCTCGGACGTGAGTTGTGGGGACGGTGGGGACGCCTCGACCTGCGGATTCCCCACGGCGAGGTGAAGATGTCCCGGGTGTCCCGCCCTCCCCGAGGGGACACCGTCCCCGGGACGGGGGGACGGTGTCCCCTCCCGCACGTCCCGCACGATCGGGGACACCTTGCTGCGGGACACGGTCACCCCGTACCCAGCCAGCCACGCCATCACGTCAGCTGTGGTCGCCGCCGGCAGCGTCTCCGCGGCGTAGCGGATCTTCGCCGCCTTCGTCTCCAGGGCCGCCAGCGCCGCGGCGTGCGGATCGTCGTCAGTGGCCCACAAAGTGGGCGCCAGGGCAGCGGTCATATGTAACGTCTCCAATCGTCGGTCTACGGGCAGATCGGGGCTTACGAGCCCCAGTTGCTGAGGGGATCGATCGGGCGAGCCGGCAGCGCCCGGCCTTCGAGCAGCAGCACCACACCGGTGTCGCCGCCAGAGTCACAGGGCACCCACGAATGCGGGAGCACACGAAGCCGATGCTCAGCGATCAGCCACTCATCCACGGCCGCGAACATCGACGACAGCGGCACGTCGGGCAGGTCGCGCTCGCACACGACTACCTCGCTCACATCGGCATCCGGGTCGTCGTCGTACCAGGTCGTGTCCTCGCGGATCAGCGTGGCGTGCAACGTGGCGCCGGCGGTCTGCAGGGACAGCTCCGCACGCCAGGTCGTCTCCGTGGCGACGTGGCCGGACAGGTCAGTGCTGATGGCTGCAGTCATGGTCAACTCCGCTTCATCATCAAAAAATAATTTGATTGAAGTACAACATACATTGTGAGTGTTATCAAGACGATGATGCACTTAGGTGTAAGCCAATCGCGATATAGTCAGGCCGTGGACGTATCGGCCGCCGACCTCGCTGAAACCGCAGCGCGCATCACCGCTGCCGCGCTCGAGTGCGCGCGGATCGCCGCTGCTGAGCAGGTGATCGACTCAATGAAGGCCGGCGACATCCCGATCACCACTGCCCCGGCTGCGCTCGCCGAGATATTCACCCGGCGTGATCAGGGCGACGCCACATATCAGGCGGTGGCGCCGTATGAGCAAATGTGGGCGCTGCTGGTCGTTCGCTTCGCCGATGCCGCCAATCGCACCCCGCCACTGGCCGATGCGCAGGCCGTCACCGATGCACGACTACGCGGGGCATCGTGGCAGGCGATCGGCGACGCGTTGGGAGGCCTCACAATGCAGGCCGCACACGGGCGGTATGCAGCGCGGGCGGATGTCGCCTCACGTCGCCGGCGCACCAGCTCCCGCTGACCGCACCCACATCCCAGGTACTGTTCGCTGCGCATCAAAACCCGAGCGCCCTTGCGCCCGTGACGATTTGCACGAGCGCGATGACTCAGCCGTGGATGCCCCCAGAGACAGACCTGGGGTGAAGAACTATTCGGGGCCGGTGCGGGGCCGAGCCAATCCACCTTGGGGCCGTAAGCGGGGTGGGCCTGGGGTGGACGTGGGGCCGAGGCATGGCGACTCGGGGCCGGGTTCGGGGCCGTATGTGGGGCCGGATATAGCCCCTAGTGGAGCCGCAGAGAACACACACGCACACACGCGACCTGCGGGTTTGTGTGTGTGTTTGCACCATCCGCGCCCGCCGACCGAGATCAACCGGGGCCAGCTCGGGGGATGCCCGCCGGGGGCGCTGGGGGCCGGTGGGGCCACTAGATCGTCCTGAACGCAGGCGCGGCCGGGCCTGGCTGGGGCCGGGTGCTGGGCGTCAAAGGGTGGTGCCAGGGCGATTCAGTGATCCGGACAGAAAGCTCGGAGATGGCACAGCAGACGGGCGCGCCAGTGTTTGCTATGCGATGGTTAAACCAAGGTTTATAGATTTGCTGGCGGTGGCGCGGTCAGCGGTGGTAGCCGACCGATGTGGCAGGCGCCGGCGTGGTGTCGACGGTGAGCTGCCACCGCGGCAGCCAAGGCCCGATCAGCTCGGCAACCGTCCCGCCGGAGGTGTCCGAACCCCTCACCGCGATGCCGACAGGAGAGGCCGTCCCGTCGCCGTTCCGGTAGTAGACGGGGCCACCGGAGTCGCCGCGTGCGGCTGGTGCAGCGAACACAACCTTGGATGGCGTGAGGGCGATGATCGGCCCGCAGGCGAGGTGTGTGGTGGCGCCGTAGTGGCAGAGCTGCTGGCCGACCTCGAGCCGCGCGGGATCAGCAGGCGCGACGGTCGGCCGAATCCCGATGATGCGCGAATCGGTCGCCACCGGACCAGTAGCCGTGCGCGCGTTGCCGATCCCGAGCACGGCGATATCTGCGTCCTCACCCTTGCTGCCCTCATCGATGTGATGAGTGAAGCGACCGATGCCCTCGAAGCCATGAACGGACGAGTTGAAAACGGCACCACCGCCGTGCTCACAGTGGCCGGCGGTGAGTAGTCCGGGGCGACCGTCGGCGTCATGCACGAGCCAGCCCGCGGTGCATACGCCAGCAGGGGTCGTATCGGCGTTGTAGGTGCCGATGGCGACGCCGGGCGCTACGGCCGGCGCCGGGTAGTCGGACAGCTGCGGGTCGGCCTGGGCCGGCGCAGCGGTCAGTACCGCGCAGCTGATCGCTGCAGCGAGACTCAACCGGCCGCCCTTCATGGGGTCATTATCGCCGATCAGGCACCGGGACGTCGAGAGCTTGGGTCCCGACACGTTTGCTGATGCCTGGGAATGTGTCGTTGCTGGTAGCTACGCTGCTGATACAGGCCAACGGGAGGGGCAACGATGAGCGGCGGCGATATTCAACGGCATTCGGATCAGCCGGGCTGGGATGAGGTGGTCGGGTCCAGCTGGCCGGACGATTCGGAGTCGAAGGCCTCGGAAACGGCGCGGGAGCATCTCCGCATCGCGTCGGCGATGGGTGAGGCGTCGCAGGTCGCCGGCCAGGGCCGTGACTACGCGACCAGTGAGATGGAGGGCGAGGCCGCAGAGGGCATCGCCACCAAATTCGGGAAGCACGCCGGTGAGTTCGAGGACCGTGCATTGAGTCATCAGTACACCGCGGGCTGGCTGCTGGAACTGGCTGGCGCGATCGCCGCCGCGAAAAATGCGATGAACGCCGCGGCGGAGATGCACCTGGCGGACCACATGGCGCCGACGGCGCGCGGCCTCACCAAGCTCGATCCGAGCGCCCGCACTCAGGCGCAGAAGGACGCCTCGCTGCAGGCGGCACAGGCGGCGGTGCAGGAGGCCGCCGCCACCTTGGCATCCGCGAAATCCACCGTTGCCGTGGCGATCGCATCAAGCCAAAAACCCATGCTGGTGCCCAAGGTCCCCGGCGGGCCTAGCAGTGTCACCGATGGAACCAAATTCACCGGCCAGGATCGTGTGGGTATGCCGGCCACCGATCCAACGGCGCTGTCGTCGCCGGGCCTGTCCACTCCGGGCCTGTCGAGCCCAGGATTGACAAACCCGGGGCTGACGAACCCGCCGCCACCGACCCTGCCGGCGGGCGCCGGCGGACCATCTGCAGGTGCCGGCGGGCCGTCCGCACCGGCCGCACCACCGGCCATCTCGCCACCCACCCTGCCCACCGAGAGCGGCGCCGGCGCCCCAGCGGCTTCGCTGTCCGGGGACAGCGCGGGTGGCTCGCCTACAGGCATGGGAGGCATGCCGATGGGTGGAATGCCCATGGGCGGTGGGATGCCGATGCAGCCGCCGCAGATGCCGCAGATGCCCACCCAAACACCGGGGGCTGACATCGCGAAAACCGCGGGCGACACGATCGGAAAGTTCGCGGGTGGGAACGGTGGCGGCGGGGCGCAGTCGTTGGATTCCGCGACGCTCGACAAGCTCCTGGACGCGAACTCGTCGTCGAATGACGATGACGGCGGCAAATTGTCCGACGGGTCGGGTGTGGTCCCGGCCAGCGACAAGAGCCCCACTGGCGCGGGCGGGCCGAATGGCCTGGGCCACAACGGCGCTGGCTCTACACTGACCAATCCATACAGTCCCGCCAACGCGAACCCGTCGCTGAATAGCCCGACACCGTTGGTGGGGCCGCCGTCGCCAGCCGCGGCGACGGTCACCCCGACCCCACCGGTGGTGTCCGCGCCGGTCACCGAACTGTCCGGTGACGAATCTGCGCCCCCACCGGCCCACACCTCTGCGCATCCCACGACCAGCATCTCTGGCGATCCCGCCGGGCCGACGCATAACGGCAACAACCCCAGCGGTGACCGCCAGCAGCCACCGCCCGCCGTGATGGGCGGCTATCCCGCCGCTGGTGGCGGCGGCCTAGTCCCCCCGATGGGCGCCGCCGCTACACCGACAGCGTCACCGGTAGCAGGTCCGGTGATGGCCGCCGGCGGAGCTGCAGCGGCAGCACCGTTACTGCTGCAGGCGAACCGCACGGCAGACAGTGCACAGCCGCCGACCGGCGGCGGCGAGCACCTCGATTTCGGCCCGGACCGCCCCGCACGGTCCCCCGAAACCGTGACCGCGCACCGGCACCTGGCCGGCGTGACCGCCGCCTTCAAGGAACGCATCGGCCAAAAATGGAACCCGCCCGCTCTCGCCCTCGGCGTGTTCCATTACGCCGAGGCCGCTGCGGCCGCGCCGGTCATCCGCTACATCCTGGCCACCGCAGACGGCCTGTCGGTAATCCCGATGGGCGTGAAGCTCCCAGCAGGCATCGAACTGCTCGGCGCCGCCACCGAACGACACAACCGGTTCGCGTCGGAGTGGTCCGGCCACGAACAGCCGGCCCTGAAACTGATTGCGGCCGCCGAGGCCTACCCCGACCTGCTCGGCGAGCTGAGCTACATCGTGAGCAGCAAAAGCGGGGACGACGACTCATCGACGAATGTGACCGCACCACCAGCGAAATCAAGGTCGGGCGTCGTCGAGGTCCGGCAAGACAAGGCCGAAGTGGACGCCCTCGTCGCACGGGGTGAGGCGTCGCCGGCCGTGGTGAGTCGATCCCTGGTCGACTTCCCGATCATCAAGCCGAGCGAGGGACCTGTAGCCGTGGACACCGTCGGGCGGGTGTGGGGATTCGATGACGGCACCCCCGACGACCTGGATCAGGCCACGACCATGCTCACGGCCGCCCGATGGGGAGGGCGCACGGCCAGCCCGCCGGACGACGGCGCGATCCTCGCGACCTACTGGTACGTGGAAGGGCGGGTCGCAGCCTCGATGGGCCGCCTTGATGACGCGGCCTACGCAGCGACCCAGGCGGCGCGAGTCCAGGTGGCACGATGACCGAGCAGTCCTGCATCGACATCATCGCCGCGTTCGCCCGCGAGCAGGCCACCCTCCCAGCACCCAGCGCCTACGCCGAGCCCGAATGGCAGAACTACTGGGCTCACGCGCGCTTCAACTGCGCCCGCATCTGGCTGCTGCTACCAGTGCTGTGGAGGATCCGATGCGGCGAAGCCGACGCCGGCTGGCGAGATGAGGTACGAGCCGTCGCCCAGGCCGTAGCCCCCACCTCACTGGAGGTCACCACCGCGGCGATGGCGGTGGCGGACCTGCCGCCGCAGCCGTGGGACCCGGCAGATCACGGTCCGCACACCACGTACCAGGCTGCCGCCGACACCTGGTACCAGGCCTGCAGTGCCCTGCTGCTTGACGCAATCTTCAACGTGCAGGATGCCATCGCCCAAGGCCGCGTGGACCTCGCCAATCGCTGGTACACCGAGACCCTCCCCCTGGCCTGCAGACAAGCCGCAACTGTCCTCGAGGAGAGTTGGCGGAACGCCCGCAACATGGGTGCAGGGCCCGCAGCGGCAGGCTTCAGCCACGCCAATGGGCGGCTGATCGACGCCGTGCTGCCCAGGTATTGGCTGGCCCCGTACAAACGGTCGCGGCCACCGGACGTGGCCGCGATCAAAGCTCTCCGCGAGCAATTCCTACGCGACGCGCCGCCGAAGCCCCAGGCCCCGGTCCAGAGCCCGGGAATCGATCCGCAGATCACCGCCGCAATCGAGGTCAGCATGAACCGGATGGCCGCTGTTGAAGAAGCACGCCGCCGCCTCAACCGCTGACACCTGGAGGTGCCATCGTGGGTGTTTGCGCCGAGCATCAGCGCGTGGTGCTCACACGGGACGGGTTGTCCGACTGGGATGCGACAGTGGGTGTTGTGGAGTACCGGCGCGGTTCTCGTCATCGAGTGATGCGGTGGATGTGCTGCTGCGTGCTGGCCGCGGCGGCAACGGTAGCGGCAGTGGTGGTACCGCTGCTGCTGGTGCCGATTGCCGCCGCCGTCCCGTCGTGTCCGGAGCCGTTGGTCTCGGTGTGGGATCCCGTAGTCGGCGCCTCCACATACGCCAGGCCGACCACCACGAAGGGCGACACGGAGGTCAGGCCACCGGTGCTGTGTCCGTTCGACATGGTCCGCGTCGGATCGGATCCGGGTGAATGCGTCAAAAGGGTGTCGCCCTCGCCGTGGCCGCGCCGGATCGGTGTGGGCGTTGCGGTCGTGGTCGGGGCTGCTGCCGTGCTTTGGTTGTGGGGCTACATCGAGGTCCGCGCCGAGATGCGTGCGGCCGCGCTAGATGAGGCCGACGACGACGAGGACGACGAGGACGACGAGGATGCGGATGAACCGGATGGGCCGGCGTTTGCTGATTCGCAGCCCGGCGAGAGTGTGCAGCAGCAGGAGCATCAGCTGCTGATGGATGAGCTGATCGCCGACGAGCTGCGGCGGATGCGAGGCCAGGACCACTAACCACACCGTTGCAGCATGCGAATTATTCATCAAATCGCGGGCTACTACTCGATGTTATTTGCATGATGCAACGGTATTTTGGGTGTTGTGGGCCGGGTACCGGTTCCTGGCAGACCCGAAGCCCGGGCTCGCCCCGTATTAGAAAGACCGAGGGAGACCCGGGTGGCCAGACGTCCGAGCAAGGGCCCGGCCGCAGCTGCGGCGAGCCTGGTCGCAGCGCAGGCTCGGGTTGCTGGGCAGGCCGGGGTGCTGGCCGATCGGGCCCAGCGTGTCCACGCCGCCATCGACCCGGAAGGGCCTTTTGCTCCGGGATTCGCCGGCGCGACAGCGGCGCTGTTCGTCGCGGCTGACGACCTGTGCGATCAGGTGCGACGCCAGGTCGTACTTGATCTCGCCGGCACCTTCCCTCATTCGACCATCGCCGAGATTGTCGGTATGAGCGTGTGGTGGGTAGGCAAGGTCGTCCGCGAGGCGGAGGCCCGCAGCAGATGACTGCGTGGGAGTCGGTAGAGCGGATCGGGCTGGACGGCCTGGAAGACCTTGCGCGGGAGCTGGGCATTCTCACGTGGACCGAGCCACCCCCGCAATCGGTCTGGTCGCTGCTGTGGTCGGGGAAGCTGCCCCGGACCGACTATCGCGGCTGTGAGCCGGTGTCGGTCCGGGAGATGGCCGGCGACACCGACAGCGTCATCGTCGAATGGGAGCTGAAGGGGGCTCGCGCGCACATCGGGATGCTCAACGCCGTCGCCGAACAGATGCTGACCTCACTGGCCATTAACAGAGTGCGGAAAACGGAGCGAGTCGACCGCAGCAACAGGGTCATCCAGATCTTGACCAACGATCTCGTGGTGCACTACCCGGAGCAGGAGCAGGAGCGGGTGGTGACCGAAACACCCATCGTGGTCCGTTCTTGGCGGACGTCCTACTCAACGCTGATCGGCGGCCGCGATGAGTGAGCCGGATGACTTCCTGGAGGGGTTACGTGCGGCCCGTGATGAGGCCCTGGCCGCCCCGCCCCCGGTGCCGGCTACCGACCCGACCGAGTCGCCGGCAGACTATCCGGCACTACAGCCACCGCCACCGCCACCGGTCGTGACGAGAGCCGAAGAGGCTGCCCAGCCGGTGGCCGCCGCTGATCCCTTGGGCACGGCAGAGAGGCAGGCGGTCGCCACCCGCCGTGCCCAAGCCCGCCTGGCTGCGATGAGTCCCGAGGAGTACGCGCGGCGCATCCGGGAGATCCAGCTGTCGCGGATGTCGCCGGAGGAGGCCGAAGCGGCCCGTCAGGCCGACGAATACGCGATCGCGCATCGAGAGTGGGAGGCGATCGGCGCCGACCTTCGTGAGCGGTATCCCGTCCTCGGCGAGGTGTGGGGGTCTGGGCAGGCCGGGGTCTGGGAGCTGTGCCAGGACGCCGGTCTGCTGTCGACCGAGACCGTGCCTCGGACCAACCCGGACGGCTCGACAACCAAAGTGGTCCGCGAGCGGTGCCCGACGCTGGTCGGCATCAACGAAACGCGCGACGGCCTCGAGTTGGCTTTCGAGCCGCTGCCCGGGCAGTCGCTGGCCAAGTGGCGCACCGCCGTGGGGCCGATGCGTGCCGCGCTGGGCCTGCCGACGCTCATCGTCGACCAGGTCGGCCCGCACATGGTCGTGCGCACGCTCGATGTCGTGCGGCATCTCGCGGCCGCTCTGCCGCGGCCGGGGGTGCTGGCCTTCGACTGGGTGGCGGCGCGGTCGGTGCTCGGTGAGACCGCAGACGGGGCGCTGGCCTGTATCGACTGGGCCAACAACAGCGGGATGGTGGTCGGTGGCGTGCCCGGATCAGGGAAGACAGCGTCGTTGCTGCCGGTGTTCGCCGGGATGGCCGGCCATGTCGAACTGCACGTGTTCGACGGGAAAGCCTCGTATGACTGGGAGCCGCTGCGCCGGATCTGCCGCACGTTCGACGCCTCCGGTGACATCACTGCTCCCCTACCCCTGCTGGACCGGCTGGCGGAACTGCGGGAGCTGCGGGCCCGCATGCTCTACGAGCAGACCGGGCACGCCAACTTTTGGAGTGTCCCGGCGGCGCACCGCGAGGCGCTCGGGTTGTACCCCGTCGTGGTGGTGCTCGATGAGGTGCAGACGTGGCTTGACCCGACTGGCCTGGACCCCCAGGAACGCGAGGTGGTGACCCAGATTCGGCGCACTATCCGCACCGCAGTGCAGAAAGGGCGATCGTCGGGGTTGCTGCTGGTCGTCACCAGTCAAAAGCCCACCGCGGACGCCATCCCGACGAACGTGCGCGATAACTGTGACTTGAGGATTGCGTTCCGGGTGAAGACGCGCCCGGCCGCTGAAGCTGTCCTCGGGGATATGCCGGAGAGGTCGCCCCGGCCGACCGAGATACCGCGGTCGGCCCCCGGTCGCTGTGTTCTCGACACCGCCGCCGGCCACCAGCAGGTCCAGGCCTACTACGTGGAGCCGACAGCGATCACCGCCGCGCTGGCCGGCTATCAGCCGGTGCCCGATCAGTGGGCATTCGCCAACGCCCGGGCCGAATAGCTCCGGCCATGGGAGGTCTCCCGGCTGGGCGTGGCATCAGGCAGGCGGGTACCCGGTTGATGAGGATGGTCGGCTAGATCTGGCCGTCATCATCGAGTCGTGCTCAGCGGCCGACTGCGGGGCCATTGTGTAGCTACCTGACGCGATAACTAATACCGGCTACACTTGCTACATGAGGGATCACGACGTCGCCGAGGTGGGCGCTGGATTAGAACTCATCCCTGGCGTCACTCGAGGGGAACTGACGCGGGCTGTTCAGCTCTACAGACTCCTCGGCCTCGGCGGGACCACCATCAAATACGAGGGCATTGACTACGGGGAAACTGAAACCCTGTCAGATCTGCGCGACACGGCCCTCGTCCATGAGTTCTTTGGGCTGTACAACGCTATCCGCACGCTGCAATCCGAGCATGTGGAGGCGTCCCGTGAAGACCTGCTTCGGGCGCTCATGGGCCATGGCGTTAGCCTGACGCCCGCCGCGACCCTCTCGCAGGCGAAGCGCTTGGCCGCCCACCGCAACGCGCTGCTCGCGACGGATTTCCACACCTACACGTCGCTGAGTGAGCAGCGGCGCGATTCGTCGGAGTCCAGCACCAGGACGTGGGTCGCACGAGCCCGCCAAGCCAACAAGCTGTTCACCGTCGACTATGACGGCCGGACCTTGATACCGGCATTTCAATTCGACGAGCACGGCAAGCTGCGCACCGAGTTGGCGCCGATCCTGGCGGCGCTAGCTCAAGGAGGCGTGCGCGACTGGTCCTTGTGGACGTGGCTGACCACTCCAACGAGCTTCCTCTCCGGCGAGGTACCCGAGCGCATCGCCACGACTGATCCAGCGCGCGCGCTGCGCGCCGCCCAGCGCTTTACCGCCGGTGCGGCCGACTAGAACGCCCGACGTGACTGCTACGCCTCCGCCGCAGGATCTGTCGTGTCCCCACCCGGCCGGCTGCAAAGTCGTCGCGGGACTGCCCACACTGAATACGGTGTCCCTCGACAAGGGCCGGCTGCTCTATCGGGTGTACGACGGTACGTGGGGCTATGACGAGTTCAATGCGGGCTGGGGTGACACTCGGTTCGCCCCGATCGACGACCCCATCACCGGAAAGCGGTTGCCCCACATGTATCTGGGCGAGTCACCTGCCGGGGTACTGCTTGAGTCGGTCTTTCACGACGTTCACGAGTTGGGCAGCATGATCGCCTACGAAGCCCAGCTGCATGAGAAGCTGTTGGCGCACATTGAGGTGCCGGCCGCTGCCACGCTGGGCGACCTGCGCGATCCGGAGCTGGAGCGGCTGAAAATTGAGCGCAGTCAAGTGATTTCAAGCCCGGCGGAGCACTATCCATGCACCCGTCGCCTGGCCATCGCGGCGCTTGCACAGAAACACGATCCGCCGCTCCAGGGGCTGATCTGGCACTCCCGGCAAGCCGAGTTGACGAAGAAGCCGGCCGAAGAAGTAATCATCCTGTTCGGCGAAAGATATCCAGCAGAGCGGGGTTCATGGACGCGGTCCGGGCCCGGCTCGCAGAATCTCTACGAAGGGCCAGGGCGGCTCCGGGTCGATGAGGTCGCCGAAGAACTGCGGGCGCTGCTCGAGATCGACAAAGCGTAGGAACGGCCGTGCCCAGCCGGGAAGCTGAGTACAGCGAGCACCAGCGCGTTGTTCTCGTGCGTGCTGTCCCTGCTGAGGGGCTGAGCGCCGGTGCTGTGGGAACGGTGGTCGGCAGCTACGGCAACGGCGGCTATGAGGTTGAGTTCACTGCCGCCGACGGTCGCACCGTGGCGGTGGTGACGTTGCGGGCGTCTGACATTGCAGCGGACAGCTGAGGTCTGGGCGGAGCTGTCCGACTGGGATGCAACGGTGGTGCTGTGGTGCAACGGTATTTTGGGTGATGCGGGTGGGTTGCCGGTTTCTGACTGGCCCGGGATCTAGGGCGCCCCGTATTAGAAAGATTCAGGGAGGGCACACGGTGGCGAAGCGACCACGGAAGGGCCCGGCCGCAGCGGCGGCGAGCTTGCTGGCCGCGCAGCCGCCGGTGAGGACCTACGCGGCTCGGCGACCTTTTGCGATGGTCGACGACCTGAGCACTTTGACCGGACCGGTCGAAGGCACTGTCGAACTTCCGGTAGTGCTCGACTGGTCACCGAAGCGCGCCTACGACCTGTGTGACGAAGACGATCGTCATCGACTTTACGAGGCCGTCCTAAACGAGGCGATGAACCCCGAAGACCTGCAGCGTTTCCTGAACCGAGAACTGCTGATTGAAGCGTGGCCGCATCTGATCCTTCCGGGGCGGGTTAAGAGCCGGTGGGAAGCGGCGTTTCCTGAACTCGCGCTTCGCAGCAGAGTCGGACAGGTAGGCGTGTGAGTTCAGGTATGGCACCTGTGCCGCTGAGCCGCCTCCGCGGCATCAACGGTCTGCGCCAACAGCACCGCGATCGTGGTGGGACCGACGCCGCCCGGCACCGGCGTGATCATGCCGGCACGCCGTGCCGCAGCCGCGTATTCGACGTCGCCGATATTGCCGGGGTTGTAGCCGGCGTCGATCACCACCGCTCCGGGTTTGATCCAGTCGCCCCGGATCAGTTCGGGCCGACCGACCGCAGCGACCACGATGTCGGCTTCGGAGACGATCGCCGCCAGATCCCGTGTCTTGGAATGGCAGTAGGTGACCGTGGCATCGCGGGCCAGTAGCAGCATCCCGACCGGCTTACCCAGGATCGGGCTGCGACCCACTACCACCGCTCGCTGGCCGGCCGGGTCTACCCCGTACGCATCCAGTAGCCGCATGATCCCGCCCGGGGTGCAGGACTGAAAACCTGGAGTGCCCAGCGACATCGCGGCAAACGATGCCATCGTGACACCGTCGACATCTTTGGCCGGGGTGATCGCCTCGAACACCGCGCGTTCGTCGACCTGGGACGGCATCGGGTGCTGCACCAGAATCCCATCCACCGCGTCATCAGCGGCCAGCGCCGCGACCAGTGCGACGGCGTCCGCGGTGCTCGAGCCCGCGGGGAGTCGGTGCTGTTGGGAGTCCAGACCGGTGGCGGCGCACCGATTCGCTTTCATCCGCACGTAGGTGTGCGAGGCGGGGTCATCGCCGACGAGGACCGTGGCCAGGCACGGTGCGCGGCCATGCGCCTGCGTGAATCGGGCCGCACGCTTGGCGGTGTCGGCAAGGATCTGCTTGGCGACGGCGGTGCCGTCGATGATGATTCCGTCGTCGGGCACTAGCGATGCTTGATACGCAGCGTCAATTGTGGCGAGGTTCAGCGCGCGGTCCATCTCCCGCATGCCCTCCCGGATGTCCGCGATGGCCGTGGCGTATTCGGGATCGGCGAGCTTGCGGCGCAGGTATTCGCCGCCCTTGTCCTCGAGTTCCACACCTCGACACACTACTGCCCGTGAGGAGTAACTTGCAGGTCGCGGACGGTACGGAATGATCAGCTAGCTAGCGACGCTAGCAACGCTAGTTGTGCTAGCAGCCGCGCGCGCGTAGGTACTGGTCCAGCGCTTGGTCAGTGATGGACGCGGCGCTGATGGTCCGGTCCCCTGTCTCGTACCGCAGCTTGTCCACGGCGCGCGACAGCCGCTCTTTGACTGACGGCCGGATGCGCACGTTGTGCTGCTCAACGAGCCGCTCGGTCGGTGCAGGGCCGGCGGGTGGCGTAGTCGGGCTGGTGACCGACTCGGGGCGGTCCGGTATGGAGTCCGCCGGGTGGCCGCTGGCTCGGGTGATGGCTGGCTTTCGTGCGGCGGTCATGCGCGTGCTCCGATCGTGATACCGAGTTCGTCGAGTAGGTCGGTGTAGGCGACCTGCAGGCTGAGCGATTTTCCTCCGCGGTACTGGTGCATGGGCATCTCGGCGGAGTGCGCGTCTTGACGGGCGGCGAGGTCGGGGATGACGGTGTTGGCGACGAGGTCGCCGTAAGCCGCGCGCAATTCGGCTTCGCGGTCGATGTGCTCGCCCTTGTGCTGCCGGCGCGAGATGATGATTTTCGCCAGCTCGAGGCGCGGATTCGGCCGGACCCGCACTTTGTCGATGGTCGTTTCGAGCCTGGTCACGCCCTTCACTGAGTCTTTGGTGGGCTCGGTGATCGCATAGACATCGTCGACAGTGAGCAGCACCGCGAACAGCAGCTTTCCGAGGCTGGGTGGGCAGTCGAACAGGATTGCATCGTAGGCCGACAAGTCGAGGCCCTCGAATGCGACGTCGAGGCGAAATACCAGGTCAGATGCACCGGAGGATTCGGCGTTAGACAGATCGAGGTGTGCGGGGATCAGATCGATCCCCGCCCATTCGGTGGCTACGACCGCATCGATGGCGGAGCCGGGCTCGGTGCGGTCCATGAGGTCGGCAGTGGTCAGCTGGCCATCGGTCGTATAGACGCCCAAGCCCTCGGTGGCGTTGGCCTGTGGGTCCATGTCGACGACGAGGGCTTTGCCGCCGCGGTGACTGATGGCGCTGGCCAGGCCCAGGGTCGTCGCGGTTTTGCCGACGCCGCCCTTCTGGTTGGCCAGGGCGTGACGTTGTCCGGCCATTGGCGGATCCCCACTTTCATTGCTGGAACCTAGCAAGCAACGTGAGCATAGCAGGCGTAGCTATGTACGCGTCGATAGCGGCACTAGCACGCGTAGCAAGGCTAGCAGAGATACTGTCCTCTTGAGAACCGGGACGAGGGTGGCCACGATCGACTGCATGTTGATGTTGAATGCGTCGGTCGACAACTTCCTGCGGGCCGCTGGCGAGTTGCCGCTGCCAGCCGCCGTGCTGGGCAAGGTCGCGGCTGAGGCCGCCGGGTGGGAGGCCGACAAGGCTGCGGCAAGGGTCCAGGGCGAGAGCACCGAAACGCGGGGAGCGCTGATTGCTGCCGGCCGTGCGCGGATGGCCGCTGTGGTGGCGGCGATTGAGTCGGGACTGGCCTCGGGTAGGTGATTCCCGCATCCCATAGCGAGGCTCGCTAGTCGTGCTAGCATAGCTAGCGGACGATCTAGTCGTGTGGATGGTATGAGTCCATTCTGTCGGAGTCGTGAGGCAGGATCCCGGTATGGCAGCACGTCAGCGCACTCAAGCGGAGCGGCGCAGCTACACCGCGCGTCGGGCGGTGAGGACCGCTGATGCGCCCCAGCACAGGCAGCGGTGGCTGATCGAGGACGCCAGGCTGGCACTCGATCTGTCGCTGACCGTGCCACAGGCCGCGAAGCGGCTGGGCCGTACAGCTGCGGCAGTGGAGGCGCTGCGGGCGAAATGGCGGGGACAGACGCTGCCGGACAGCCTCGCATTCCAGGTGCCACCACCACCCCCGCCGGCCGCGGGCCGAGAGAGGAGCGCCTGATGGCGGATTATCTGATCACCGCCGACGGGACCTGGCAGCTGCATGACACCGATGAGGCCGGCGATCTGGTGTGCGTGCTGACCGAGGAGCACGCCGCCCCGGTGGGGGAGCCGGTGGTGGCGTTGTCGCGCCAGCAGGTCGTCACGCGGCTGGGCCGGGGAATACCAACGGATTTCCCGGCGCCGGATGTGGTGATCGGCGACCCGGATCAGGGGGCCACGCGCGGCTGGTGGGAGGCGACGGTGCAGCGCTGGCTCGCCGGAGAGGTACCACCACCCCCACCGGTCGCCGAACGTGCCGCTGAGGGCACGCCAGAGGCCGCGGAGGGCGAGCAGAACCCGGATCATTGGGCGATCGGCTCGCGCCAGTGGGATGACGTCGACCTCTCCGGGGCCGACCAGCGCATCTTGATCGCTACGTCCGCCGGCATTGTGACGCCCTCGGGGATCGTGAAATCCCGGCCGCTGGGGGCACCAACGCATTTGAGTCTGCTGGTGTGTAAGTCGCGGTGGGCGGCACACCCGGGCGGCCCGGACCCGCAGGTCTGGGTCACCGGCGAGGCCCTGGAGGCGCTGGAGTTCCCGATCGATGGGCTGACGCCCAGCGAGGTGCCCGAAACCGTGGCCGCGTTCTTCGGGTGCGAGGTCACCTACTCCAAAAGCGGCTATTTCACAGCGTCTTTCAGCGTGGATGATCCCGTCGTGGAGGACCGCACGGCGACCGTGATCCTGCTGCCGTTCCTGGCGTTGGACCCGTCTCCGTCGCGGCCGGAGGACCGCGGCCTGGCCGGCATCGAGGGCACCGACACTGAGCTGCCCGATGACGAGATCGCCGCGGCGCATCTACTCGCCGATCGCCTGTACTGGCTGACCACCATGGACGCGATGCCCGCACCGCGCTGGTCCCAAGTCGGCGCTCAGCTGGCCGTGTCGGCGTTCAAGCGGGCCCGGCCAAAGCCCAAGCACACCAAGGGCGATCCGCCGGCGCTGGTGCCGTGTCCGCTGCCCTCGGAGATCACGCCGACGGGCAAAATGCCGTCGCCGTGGTGGCCGTCAGGCAAAAAGACCCCGCATCGGTCGCGGGGCGACAGCATCGATGTCGAGGTCGACCAGCAAGCCGCCTATCTGCCGTCTGCTGAGGGCCTCTACCTCGGGTACGGCAAGCCGGGATGGGCTGACCCGGACCCTGCGGTGTTCAACGAACCGCGGCCGCCGTTCGGGCTGTTCCAGGTGACCACACCAGCTGGCACCGATCTTGACGGGCTGCACCGCAAGCTGCCGCTGCCGCATCCGGCGATGCGCTGGGATGCCCCGGTGACGTGGTGGGCCACCACCATCGATATGCAGCAGTTGATCGCGCCGACGGAGCAGGGCGGTGCCGGTATCGCGCCGGCGGAGTTGATGATTGACGCGGCCTGGGTGTGGCCCGAGCAGCACCAGTGGCTCAAGAACTGGGCCGGCGGGCTGCGTAGTGCGTTAGCCGCTGCACGTGCTGACGGCCGTGCCGACTACGAGGAGATGATCAAGGCCATCTACACCTCCTACCTGGGCCGGTTGGAGGCTGTGGGGGACGGGGCATGGAAGTATCCGCTGCTGCAGCACCAGCAGCCGGCTTGGTATGCAGCCGTAGAGGCGATGACCCGGTGGCGTGCCACGCGATACGTCACCCGGATTGCCCGGGAGCTGGACGTGATCCCGGTGGGGTGGCACGCCGACGCGTGGTTCTACCGGGTGCCGGGCGACTTCGACCCTGCGGCGCTGGAGGATCCGCTGCGTCCGGATGGCACCCGCAGCAATGGCGCCTACCGCATCAAGACGCTGAGCCGACCGGATGACGACGAGTGAGGTTCGCGCGGTTCGCCGAGCCGGAGGCGCCACCACGGCGTGGATTCCGCGACGCCTTCACGGATCTGGTTGATCGCAAGCTGGGCGAGTTGGGGGGACGCTGGGCCAGGGAGAGCCAGCGCAGCCGGCGTGCTGAGGCGGCGCGGCGGGCCCGCGGCGAGATGGTGCGGCGCATCGAGCATCGCACCGGCCGACGCTACGCGCCATCCACCATCGCCCGGTGGGCCGCCCACGACGCCACCCCGCCCGACACGGACATGCTGTGGTGGGACCGGTGGGCCGCCATCGACCGTGCCGGCGGAATCCAGGCTCTCGCCGCCCAGACAGGTGCCACCCCGGGCCGCGTTATCGCCTGGCGTGACTCCCTGGACCCGGACGCGCCCCCTCCTGGCCGCATCCCGGTAGGGGCACGTAGACCCACC
This sequence comes from Mycobacterium zoologicum, assembly GCF_020181635.2. NCBI lineage: Bacteria > Bacillati > Actinomycetota > Actinomycetes > Mycobacteriales > Mycobacteriaceae > Mycobacterium > Mycobacterium zoologicum. The sequence continues at coordinate 27,862 of NZ_JAYJJS010000042.1, forward strand.
GCCGAGCCGCAACGCATCGGCGTCGAGACCATAGGCGTGCTGACGATCGGGCGGACCCGTATTGATGACCGGCGCGTCCCGACCAACCCAATGGATCCGTACGAGGTACTGCTGGTGGGGCCAGAGGTCATGGACGCGTGGCTCGCCGACGACACCGACACGCTGATGGAGCTGCTCAGCGACACCATCACGGATCAGGTGATCGGCACATGGGGCCTGGCACCCGAGCAGGAGCCGCACTACGACGTCACCGACATCCGGCAGTTCATCGCCAACCCGAACTAGCCGGGGGCCGCATTAGGCAGCGATGAGGCTGTTGAGCCACATGACGGCTGCGGCGCCGGCAGTGCCGCCGGCCAGCAGTGCCTTAGGCAGCTTCTTGCTGCCGGCGTAGGTGAGGGCAGCGGTGGTGGCGGCGACGATGAGAGCGCCGCCGAGCACCACAGCGGTGCGCAGAGGCAAAAGCGGATCTGACATTTCGGGGATCGCCTTTCACGTGTTGCGGAGGGGTCACCCTTTTAGGTGCTGGCGCCCGTTTGTACAGGGGCACCGTGCACGCCAGCGGCTTCAAAGACGTCATGGGGCGCGGCGGCGCAGGATGGCCAGTCAGGCGCCGCCGGCGCCCGGTGGATACTTAGGTGGCGAACAAGGAATTGGCCCTCGGGATTCGTCCTGACAGCTGGTCTGGCCCCTGGTGATAGCTACGGCCCCCAGGGGCCGTTCGACCTTGCGGGCTTATGCCGGGCAGGGGCACAGTGGGCGCTGTGCAACAAATCATCCAGCTGTCATCCAACGCGGCGGCGGCATTCACCGCGGCTCTTGACCGTCCTGCGCAGGTGAATGAGCGGCTGGTGGCCGCATTGCACCGCCCACAGAAGTTCAGCTGGGCGGACGTTTCGGTGGATGATGCTACGGGCTGATTGATGGATGACGACTTGCTCGAGGAGCTCGCACAACTCCGCGACCTCCTCGCGGACTCCCTGACCCGTCGCGGCGTCGGGCAATGGCTACACGCGGCGAATCGGGTGCTTGGCGGCCAGCTCCCGATAGATCTGCTTTCCCAGGGCCGCTACGACGAGGTGCGCCGCGCAGCTGAAGCCTTCGTTGACGGTTCGTACGCGTGAACCCATGAAGGCTAACGAGTTCGACGAGCGGTAGGAGGCGGCAATGACGACATGGGAAAGCGAGCTGGCGGTCGACCGCATCATGATGGATCTGACACACCAGCCGCGCGGCCGGGCGAAAACCTACCTGGCTGAGGCGGTCGGGGCTGACGAGTATGAAACCCTCCACTACGGGGTTCGTTTCCGGGTGATGCCCAACCCAGCGGGTATCACCCACGTGGTGATCGGGAGACTTGCCGCCGGCACGTACACCCTCGGGTGTCAGGCCATGCGAGAGGACGCCAACCGGCGGTCCCTCCGGATCCACCATGAGCTGCGGAATCTCAGCGGCGATGAGCTGTGGTCGGCGTTCGAGCGAGCCCTCACGGGGCCGCCCAGCACTGCCGACGGCTTGGACGCCGCATCGCTGCACGGCCCCGCCGGCTAATGCCCGCCCAGGTCGGTGATGTCGTCCCGGCGGCGGGTGGCGGCTGGATGGTGCTGCCACCGTCGCACTGTCCGGTGGGGCATGGACTGGGCCCGAATCACGTGGTTGTTGGTCATCAGCCCTGTTCGTGTGGTGGGCATTTGTCGTGGCGGTGCCTGGAGTGCGATGCGGTGATCTACGCGCCGGTGCTGGCCGCGGCGTGTTCGGTGTTGACGGGCCCTGCGGCGGTGCGGGTGATCTGAACCCGCACCGCAGTCGGGTGCCAGCCCGGTCTTCAACTGCCGGCCCAGGCTAAGACTTCGACGAGCTGCAGAACGGGGGCCACGGAGTGGCCGCGGCGTAGCCAGTCCAGGGGAGTGCTCGGTTGGCCGTCGATGGCCAGGTCCGGTTGAGGATTGCGTAGGAAGCCGGCGACGGAGAGTGGATGCAGGTCTCGGGGCAGGGCAGCTAGCACCTGGTCGATACCTCGGATCTGCCGCGGCATCCCCGTCTGAGGGGCGCGCTCGAATTGCAGTGCGGGGTAGACCCAGGTGCCGGCGTTATCGATGGCCCACAGTTTGCCGGCGGTCCGCAACTGTCGCAGCCGGGTGTCGCTGACCCCGAGCGCGGCTGCTACCTCGCGTTCTGACGCTGCGGTCGTGATCAGTGTCGCTGCGTGGGCCGCGGTGTCGCGGATGACCTGGGCGTAGGCGTCGGGATCCTCGACGAAGCCCGCCGCGGCGAGTAGGTCGCGCTCGGCGGGACTGAGGTCGGAGGCATGGTCGGAAATCGGGTCACCGCTCAGCAAGAAGTTCGAGGGTTTCGCGTTCAATCGCGATTTCCTCGCGGACGACCTCGTGGATGCTCCCAGAGCTGTCGTGCGTGCGGCGCACTGGCGGAAACGGCGCCGGCACGTCCTTCGGGCTTAGCAGGGACATAACGCCCGATTTTAAGTCGTCTCCGCGCCCCAGGTGGGCTGACGCCGGCGCGATTGGCATGCCGAATCTCCCCCAGAAGCAGAGCAGCCCCGGCGTGCGTTAGCCAACCACCGGGGCCAGACAGATTGTGGGGCCCGTAGCCGCAGAATCCCGTACCTTGCTCGCTCCTGAGTGTGTCACCCGTGGACGACGGGGCCCTCGCGAGGGGGCGTCATCTCGGCGTCCATTTCCGGCGGTTCTGCGGGTTTGCCCGGCCATCCTCAACGATGCGACGCGCATCGCTGTCGAGGTAAGCGCGCTCAAACGCGGTGAGGACGGTCGCCGGCTCGACGGTAGCCATCTGGGGATCTCCCGTGGTTGATGGTTGTGGTGGTGACGCGGGCGTTCGTGGCCTCGGGGCCCCCGAGATCGATCCGTTCACCAGGCTTCGGGTTCCGCGTTGACATTCTCCTCTGTGAGGGCCTCCGTGTCAGCGCGAAACTGCGCGAGCCATTGTTCGTGATCCAACAGGCGTAGCGCCTGGCGCAACGTGTCCGAAGTGTTCTCGCCCGGCCGTGCGGCGGCCTGCGCGGTGAGGTGGTTCCAGTCGGCCGGGGCTGTCATATCAGAACGGTATCGCGGGCCCGGGCGGGCGCCCCGCCTTCGGC
>NZ_JAYJJS010000043.1:0-25944 GCF_020181635.2 Mycobacterium zoologicum
GTCGGCAACCCACGTTCACATGTGAGTGAGGCCCCAGCCCCCCATACCGTCTAGATACGATACGAGAAATCTGGCTAATAGTCACAAATTTATAAAGCTCAGGAAACAATTTAGTATCCGCGGTTGCCCCCTGGCCGCTGCGTGACGCCCCACACGCCGTGTTGACGCAGGTCAACAGGCCGAGGGTGGTGCAACGCACAGTCGCAAAGGTAGACCAGCTAAGCAGCTGGGTTTAGACTGCACCGCATGAAGTCGACGACCCTTGCCGCCGCGATCATGGGATTGGCGGTCGCCCTGGCCGGCCCCGCGCACGCTGACCCCGACATCGATTTTGCGCGTGAACTGCACACCTACGGCATCTACGGCCCCCGCGACTACAACGCCTGGTTGGGCAAGATCGTCTGCGAGCGCCTCGACAAGGGCGTGGACGGCGACGCCGCCAAGTCGGTGCGCTTCATTACCCCGAACCTGCAGAAGGGCACAACTCAGACGCAGGCCTGGCAGTTCCTCGGCGCTTCGATCAACACCTACTGCCCGGACAAGCGACCGGTCTACGAGCGCGCTGCAGCAGCACAGCACGGCTGATCGACGCCGGCCAGGTGTGGCGGCGCGATTTGTTCGCCCACACCGTCGGCGCCCTCCCGATGACGGACTAAAGACCCCGCCCCACGCCGGTATGGACGACTAAGGTCGGAAGTATCCCATTCCTTCCGGCGAGAGGGGCCGCCATGGCCGCACACCAGATCCTCGACAGCTTCGGAACCAAGGGCCAGTTGGCCGTTGACGGCACCACGTATCAAATCCGGCGGCTGGATCAGATCGACGGCTCGGCCCGCCTGCCCTACAGCCTCAAAGTTCTGCTGGAGAACCTGCTGCGCAACGAGGACGGTCGTCTGGTGACGGCCGACCAGATCACCGCGATGGCCGCCTGGGATCCCGCGGCCGAGCACGGTCGCGAAATCGCCTACACCCCGGCGCGGGTGCTGATGCAGGACTTCACCGGGGTGCCGTGCGTCGTCGACCTGGTCGCGATGCGCGACGCCATCGCCGATCTGGGTGGGGACACCAAGCGGATCAACCCGCTGTGCCCGACGGAGCTGGTGATCGACCACTCGGTGATCGCCGACGTCTTCGGCCGCACCGATGCGTTCGCGATCAATGCCGAGCTGGAGTTCGAGCGCAACGCCGAGCGCTACCAGCTGCTGCGCTGGGGCCAACAGGCGTTCGACGACTTCGCGGTGGTGCCGCCCGACACCGGCATCTGCCACCAGGTCAACCTGGAGTACCTGGCCCGGGTCGTCTTCACCCGTGACAGCGCGGACGGCCCCCTGGCCTACCCCGACACCCTGGTCGGCACCGACTCGCACACCCCGATGGTCAACGGCCTGGGAGTGCTCGGCTGGGGCGTTGGTGGGATCGAAGCCGAGGCCGCCATGCTGGGCCAGCCGATGAGCATGTTGATCCCGCAGGTGGTGGGCCTGAAACTCACCGGTGAGCTGCCTGCCGGCACCACCGCCACCGACTTGGTCCTCACCGTCGCCGAACTACTTCGTCAGACCGGCGTCGTCGGCAAGTTCGTCGAGTTCTTCGGGCCGGGCGTGGCCAACGTGCCGCTGGCCAACCGGGCCACCATCGGCAACATGAGCCCCGAATACGGGGCCACCTGTGCGATCTTCCCGATCGATGACATCACGTGCGACTACCTGCGCCTGACCGGCCGATCCGAACACCGGATCAAATTGGTGGAGGCCTACGCCAAAGAACAGGGCATGTGGCATGACCCCAACCATGAGCCGACGTTTTCGCAGACCCTCGAGCTGGATCTGAGCGCGATCGAACCGTCGATCGCCGGACCCAAACGCCCCCAGGACCGCATCCCGCTTCGGGTGGCTCCCCACACGGTCTCGGCGCTGCTGAACGGCACCGAAACGACGGCGGAGGCGCTCTCGGAACTCGACCAGGCATCCGCGGCTTCGTTTCCCGCCAGCGACCCGATCGCCTTCGGGGAGAGCATGCCCGAGGGCAGGCCCCACGAGCCGTGGAAAGGTGGCGACAAGCTGCCCTGGCCGAGTGCGGCCACAGCAGTACAGCTGGCCGACGGCACCAGTGCCGAGGTCGACAACGGCGACGTCGTTATCGCTGCCATCACCTCGTGCACCAACACGTCCAACCCGTCGGTGATGGTCGGCGCGGCACTACTGGCCAAGAAGGCGATCGAGAAGGGCCTGTCCCGCAAGCCGTGGGTGAAGACCACCCTGGCGCCCGGGTCTCGGGTGGTCACCGACTACTACGACCGCGCGGGCCTGACTCCGTACCTGGACAAGCTGGGCTTCAACCTGGTCGGTTACGGCTGCACCACCTGCATCGGCAACTCCGGGCCGCTGATCCCCGAAGTGAGCAAAGCCGTCGTCGACAACGACCTGACGGTGTGCTCGGTGCTGTCCGGCAACCGCAACTTCGAGGGCCGCATTCACCCGGAGACCCGGATGAATTTCCTGGCCTCACCACCGCTGGTGGTCGCCTACGCGCTGGCCGGCACGCTGCGCGTCAACCTGCTCACCGATCCGATCGGTACCGGCAGCGATGGTCAACCGGTGTACCTGCGCGACCTGTGGCCCACCACCGCCGAGATCGCCGCCATTGTCGACGACAACCTGCAGGCCGAGATGTTCACCGCCAGCTACGCCGACGTGTACAACGGTGATGACCGCTGGCGTTCGCTCGCGGTCCCCGATACCGACACGTTCTCCTGGGATCCAGACTCCACCTACGTTCGGCAGCCCCCGTACTTCGACGGGATGACCCGTGAGCCACAACCGCTCACCGACATCACTGGCGCCCGGGTGCTGGCCAAGCTCGGCGACTCGGTCACCACCGACCACATCAGCCCCGCTGGCTCGATCCGCTATGACTCGCCTGCCGGAAAGTATCTGTCCGCCCACGGAATTGAGCGCAAGGACTTCAACTCCTACGGTTCCCGGCGCGGCAACCACGAGGTGATGATCCGCGGAACCTTCGCCAACATCCGGCTGCGCAACCAGTTGGCTCCCGGCACCGAGGGCGGTTTCACCCGCGACTTCACCCAGCCCGATGCCCCGGTCAGCACCATCTACGACGCGTCGGTGAACTATCTGGCCGCCGGCACCCCGCTGGTGATCCTGGCCGGCAAAGAGTACGGATCCGGCTCCTCACGCGACTGGGCCGCCAAGGGCACCGTGCTGCTGGGGGTGCGGGCCGTGCTGGCGGTGTCCTACGAGCGCATCCACCGCTCCAACCTGATCGGGATGGGCGTGTTGCCGCTGCAGTTTCCCGAGGGCGCCGACGCGGACTCGCTGGGCCTGACCGGTGAGGAGACCTTCGAGATCACCGGTGTGACAGCGCTGGCCGATGCCATCCCGGACACCGTGCACGTCAAGGCCGGCGACGTGGAGTTCGACGCCAAGGTGCGCATCGACACCCCCGGCGAAGCCGACTACTACCGCAACGGCGGCATCATGCAATACGTGCTGCGCCAACTTTTGGACGCCTAGCCGAAGGAGAGCGCCATGTCAGACGACCTGTATCCGAAAGCGACACAAGAGATCTACAACCGCCGCAAGGAACTGACCCCGCACACCCACGAAGCCTTCGAGGCGTTCTCCAAATCGGTGTTCGCCGACGGAGCGCTGCCGGAGAAGACCAAGCAGCTGATCGCCGTCGCGGTCGCCCACGTGACTCAATGCCCGTACTGCATTCAGGGTCACACCAAATTGGCGCACCGCAAGGGCGCCACCGACGCCGAGATCATGGAGGCGATCTGGGTGGCCGCCGAGATGCGGGCCGGCGGCGCCTACGCGCATTCCACCCTGGCCCTGGACGTGCTGGCCAAAGAACACCACTGATTTCGGTGCTTGCGGTCTGGCGAGCGCCAGCGTAGAGATCGGTGTTGATTGCCGGCATCTCCCCTCCCCTGAGCTCACCCTGGTGGTATACCTCGACCTTCGACAACAGAGAGGGCCGCGACCGGGTGAGAGAAGCAACGACAGAGCCGACGTATGGAACCCGCGAGGCGATTCGCACGCTGAACCCCGGCTACTTCGCCCTGGTCATGGCCAGCGGCATGGTGTCGATGGCGATGTATCACCAGAACTCACGGCGGCTGTCGGTGCTGCTGCTGTGGGTGACGGTGGCGTCCTACGTGCTGTTGCTCACCGTATCGGCGGTGCGCTTCGTCGCGTTCCGTCACGAATTCCTGGCTGATCTCTACGATTCCGGCCGCGCCTTCGGCCTGTTCACATTCGTCTCGGCCACCAACGTGCTGGGCGCCCGGCTGCTGATGGACGGGCACAGCAGCATCGCATCCGGGCTGCTGATGGCCAGCACCTTGGCCTGGCTGGTACTGGGTTACCTGATTCCCTGGACCGCCGTACTGGGCACCTCGGAACGTCCGGTGGTACGGCGGGCGAACGGCACCTGGTTCGTCTGGGTGGTGGCCAGCCAGTCTATCGCCGTGCTGGCCGCCGCACTCGAGGTGAAAGCACCCGAATCGTGGCGCCAGGGCCTGGCACTGCTCGCGGTCAGCTCCTGGTCGGTGGGTGTGTTCCTCTACGGCGCAGCCGGCATATTCGTTGCCTTACGACTGCTGCAGTACCCACTGCGGCCCGAAGATCTCATTCCGCAGTACTGGGTGGGAATGGGCGCGACCGCGATCACCGTCCTGGCCGGTGCCCGGATCGTCGAGATGGCCGAGGCGCCCATGGTCAATGCCACCCGCGGCCTCATAGCGGGAACCTCGGTGCTGTTCTGGGCGTTCGGCACCTGGCTGATCCCGCCGTTGATCGCCGCCGGGGTGTGGCGACATGTCGTGCACCACATCCCACTGCGCTACGAGGCACCGTGGTGGAGCGTGATCTTCCCGTTGGGTATGTACGGGGTGGGCAGCCACTACCTCGGGCAGGCCGACCACCTGCCGATCGTCTACTACATCGGCTCGGTGCAGAGCTGGATCGCGTTGGGCGCCTGGGTCATCACGTTCGTGCTCATGGTGCACCACCTGGCGGTCACGCTGGGACCACCCGGGCGCCGTCCGCAGTGAAGAAGTGCAGATCGGCCTTGTCGAACCGCAGCGACAGCCGTGCGCCGCGCCGCACATCGGTGCCGCCGGGCACCCGTGCCACCACCGACTGCGGCGTCGATGGGCTCACGGTGCTGCCGTAGAGGTAGGTGTCGGCACCGAGGTCCTCGACGAGATCCACCTCGACACCGACCCCGCGCTCTGCGATGTGCAGCTGCTCGGGGCGGATGCCGACGATCAACTCCGGTGCGGTGGAGGCGATCTCGCGGGGCAGCTCGACCGTGTAGTCCCCGAGGGAGATCGCACCGGCGGTGACCGGGACGGTGAACAGATTCATCGCCGGCGAGCCGATGAACCCGGCGACGAACACGTTCGCCGGGCTGCGGTACAGCTCGCGCGGCGGGGCACACTGCTGCAGAACCCCGTCGCGCAACACCGCCACCCGGTCTCCCATCGTCATCGCCTCCACCTGATCGTGGGTGACGTAGACGGTCGTGATACCCAGCCGGCGTTGCAGTTCGGCGACCTGGTTGCGGGTCTGCACGCGCAGCATCGCGTCCAGATTCGACAGCGGCTCATCCATCAGGAACACCTGCGGGCGGCGTACGATCGCCCGCCCCATGGCGACGCGCTGGCGTTCACCGCCGGACAGATCCTTGGGTCTGCGGTCCAGGTGTGCTTCCAAGCCCAAGAGCCGAGCGGCTTGGATTACCCGCGAACGGATCTCGGACTTGGGCGTCTTGGCGATCTTGAGGGCGAATCCCATGTTCTGCGCCACCGTCATGTGCGGGTACAGCGCATAGTTCTGGAACACCATCGCGATGTCGCGCTGACCCGGGTCGGCAGCGGTGACATCGGTGCTTCCGATATAGATGTGGCCGGCGTCAACGGGTTCCAGGCCGGCCAGCATCCGCAGCGTCGTCGTCTTGCCGCAGCCGGACGGCCCCACCAGCACCATGAACTCACCGTCGTCGACCGACAGGTCCAGCGCGTCCAGTGCCGGACGTGCGGCGCCGGGATAGCGCCGGGTTGCGGCGTCGAACCTCACCGATGCCACTGGGCTGCCCTACCTTCCACCGAAGCCGCTGGCCGCGATCCCGCTGACGAAGGAGCGTTGCGCGACGGCGTAGATCGCGATCAGCGGCGCCAGCATCAGCATGGACGCCGCCATCAGCACCGGCCATTCGGCGACGTACTCCCCCTGCATCCACACCAGCCCGAGGGTAAGGGTGGCGATGGCCTTGCGCTGGATCATCAGCAGTGGCCACAAGAAGTCGTTCCAGACGTTGATCCAGGTCAGCACCGCCAGCACCATCACCGCGGGTTTGGCGTGCGGCAACAGAATCCGCCAGTAGACCTGCCACGGCGAACACCCGTCGAGGATCGCGGCCTCCTCCAGATCGACGGGCAGCGTCGCGAAGAACTGCCGCATCAGGTAGGTCCCGAAGGCACTGCCGAACAACCCGGGAATGATCATCGCCCACATGGTGTCGGTCCACCCGAACACCCGCATCAGGATGAACTGTGGGATCACCGTCACGGTCAACGGCACCATCAGGGTCGCCAGGTAGAGCACGAACAGCGTGTCGCGTCCGGTGAACGGCAGACGGGCGAACGCATACCCGGCCAGGGAGCAGAAGAAGACCTGCCCAGCCGTCACGGCGCCGGCATACAGGACGGTGTTGACGAACATCCGCCAGAACGGCATTCGGCTGAACACCTCAACGTAGTTCGACCACTGCGGATCGGCCGGCAGCAGCATCGGCCGGCTGATCTCGGCCTGGCGCTTCAGCGATCCGGACAGCGCCCACAGGATCGGGAACAGTGCGCACGCGGCGACCGCGATCAGACCGGCGTACACGCCGAGCAGCCCGGCGATGCGATGCCGTTGCAGCGGCCCCGATGCGCTCATGGTTCGACCGCGTCTTTCCGCGACACTCGCAACTGGATGACCGTCAGCAGCAACAGTACGGCGAACATGACCCACGCCAGCGCGGCCGCGTAGCCGAAGTTCAGGAACGCGAACGCCTGCTGAAACAACATGATCGCCAGCACGTACGTCCCGGTCTCGGGACCGCCGCTACTGCCGGTCAGAACGTAGACCAGATCAAACGCCTGGAACGCGTTGATAACCGAGATCACCACCACGAACCACAGCGCGCCTCGGATCATCGGGACTGTGATCGACCAGAACCGCCGGATCTCCCCGGCGCCGTCGATGCGGGCAGCCTCGTGCAACGACTCGGGTACACCCTGCATCGCGGCCAACAGGATCACCGTCGCGAACGGGACGCTCTTCCAGACGCTGACCAGACACAACGACACCATCGCCCAATGCGGCTCGGTCAGCCACGGCACCGGCGAGATCCCGGCCCAGCCGAGCATGATGTTGAGCAACCCGCTGTCGGTGTTGAACACGAACTGCCACACCACCGCGATCACCACCGAGGACACCGCCAGCGGCAGGAACGCTATTCCCCGAAACAGCGCTATCCCCTTGATCTTCCGATTCAGCAGACCGGCGACCGCGACACTGATCAACACTGTCGGGACCACCGTGCCCACGGTGAACACCGTGGTGTTGCGCACCGCGATGCCGAACAGTGGATCAGCGGTGAACAGATCGCGGAAGTTCGCCCATCCGACGAACCGGGGCGAGGTGAACAGGTCCCACCGCTGCACGCTCATGTAGAGCGAAAAGGCCAGCGGGAAACCCATGAACACCGCCACCGCGGCCAGATTCGGCGCAATGAACCACCGGCCGGCCCTGGCCCGTCTGCGGGTGCGGTTCATACGCCGGCCAGGACTTCGTCGATCTGCGGTGTCAGCCCGGCTTTGAGGGTTTCCGCAGGCCGCTTGCCGCGCAGCACCGGACCGATCGCACGGTCCATCAGGGCGTGTACCCGCTGCCAGTCCGGAGAGATCGGCAAGCCCTCGGAATGCGAGGGCCCGCCGGTGAGGACGGCCATGTTGGCGATTCCGGTGTGGGCTGCGGCGAATCCGGGTGCGGCTATCGCGGACTTCAGGACCGGCACGAACAGCCCGGTCTGCCCGATCAACGCCTGCCCCACCGGCCCAGCCGCGAATCTGACGAAATCCCAGGCCTGTTGCCGGCGACGGCTGTCGGCGGCGATCGCCAGGCCGGTGCTGCCGATGGCCGAACGGGCCGACATCCCCTTGGCTGCCGCACCCGGGCCGGTCGGCAGGATCGTGACGTCGAATTCCAGGTTCTCGGCCTGGGCGAAAGTCTGGTAGCGCCAGTGCCCGCCCAGAGCCATCGCCGCATTGCCGGAGGCAAACAACCCCATGGTGGAGATCGACTGGGTATCCGATGCCGCCGGTGCCACCCGGTGCACGTTGGACAGGTCGGCGTAGAACTGGATTCCGGCCAGGAAGTCGTCGTCGTCGAAGTTCAGGTGTGTGGGGTTGAACCGCGGGACCGCCCACGGCACACCGTTGTTCATGCCGAACAGCGCCGCGCTATACGGCGGTGACCAGGTGTCGACGAAGCCCCACTGGGTGACCCGCCCGGTGACATCTCGCCGGGTGAGAGCCGTTGCGGTGTCCAGGAATTGATCGAAGGTCCAGGGCGCGTCCCAGCGGCCCGGCGGCGGTGGCACCCCGGCTTCGGCGAACAGTCTCGGATTGAAGAACAGAAACGCCCCCGACCACTGCTCGGGGAAGGCGTACTGGCCGCCGTTGAAGCCGAACGTCTCATAGAGCGGCCCGATGCTGTCGGCATGCAGCGTCGCCGCGAACTCGGGGTCCTTCGCCAGCAGGGTGTTCAGGTCGAGCAGCACGCCGCGGTCGGCCAGGCCCGCATAGTTGAACTCCCAGGCCATCAACACATCCGGGCATTTCCCGCCGGCGCAGAATGTCGACATCTGCTGGGTGGGGTCTCCCCCGGCAAGGATCGTGCGCACCCGGATATCGGGGTGCGCACGCTCGAACGCCGACACCACCCGCATGCGGGCGTCGGCCTCTTCGGGGTTGGCGGCGAAGAAGAAGGTCAGCGCGTCGTCGTCGCCGGTGCAACCGGCCGGCCACGGCGCCAGGGCCGCCGCCGACAGCGCTGTGGCCCCGCGCAGAAACGTGCGCCGCCGCAACGGTTCTCACACCTCGATCGGCGGGTAGAGACGTTCGAGGGTGAACTGCCGGTCTCGGCGGGCGGCCCAGGCGCTGGCCGCCAGCGACACCACCAGGATGCCGGCCAGCACACCTACCGAAGTCCACATCCTGGCGTCCACCCCACCGACGATCAACTGGCGTAACCCGTTGACGGCGTAGGTCATCGGATCATAGGGGTGCAGGATCTGGAACGGTTTCGCGGTGGTCTCCACCGGATACACGCCACCGGAGGACACCAGCTGGAACATCAGGAAGGCCAGGGTGAAGACCCGGCCCACCGCCACCCCCAGCACAGCGTTGAAGGCCTGGATCATCGCCAGGAACGACGCGGCGATCAGCGTGAGGAACGCCACCATCCCGGCGGCGTAGCGGGCCTGCAATCCGACCCCGAAATGCACCACCGTGTACATCAGGACCACCTGGCAGATCCCGAGCAGCAACGCCGGCCAGTAGGAGGCCAGCACCACCCGTAGTGCGCCGAGGCCGTTGACGACGGCCCGAGTCTGCAACGGCGTCAGCAACATCCACACGATCAGGGAACCGATGAACAAAGCCAGCGGCAGGAAGAACGGGGCGAACCCGGTGCCGAATGTGGCGGCGTGGTGGGTGAAGTCCATCTCGACGCCGACCGGACTGGCCAGGATCGCCGACACTTCGACACGCTGCTGGTCGGTGATCGTCGACGCACGTTGATCGGCCTCACCCAGGCCGGTCGCCAGCTGTTCGGCACCGTCTTTGAGCTGGTTGCCGCCGTCGGCCAACTGGACCAGCCCGTCGCTGAGCTTGTGCGCACCCGCATCGAGGTCGGAGGCGCCGTTGCGCAGCGTGACCAGATCGGCCTTGAGCCCGCCGTCGAGGGCGTGGGTGATGAAGGTGCGCAAGCCGCTGTTGGGGTCGGCCAGATCGTTCTCGAGCTGTTGAGAATTGTTGCGCAGCTGGGTCAGTCCCTCGTCGGTGGCCGGATCCAGTCCCTTGACATCGAGCAGTCGCTGGGCGCCGGCCAGGGTGTCGCCGAGCCCCCGGACCGCCGGATCGGGGTTGGTGCGTAAGGCGTCCACGACTTGATTGACGATTCCCGCGGCCTGCTGATAGTTGACGTTCAGCGAGGCGAGCCGATCGGACACCGCCTTGATGTTGCCGCTGAGCCGGGTGGCGGCCGCACCGGCGGCGTTCGGGTCGAATCCCATCGAACCGAGGTCGTCGGTCAGCTTCAGCAGCGGATCGGTGGCCTGCTGGATTCCGGCCGACAGCCGATGGCTTCCGTCGGCGAGAGCCGCGGCACCGTCGCGGGCGGTCCCCAGTCCGTCGGCCAGGGTCCTTGAACCGTCGGAGAGCCGGACCGCACCGTCGGCGGCCTTGGTGACCTGGTCGGTGACTTGGGTCAGTGCCGTGCCGATTACCTGCTGACCGACCTTGGAGCTGACTTCGTTGAGCACCTCACGAGCCGCGTTCTGGCCCATCACCGACGCGAGGTAGTTGTTGGCGTCGTTGAAGCGGAACTGGATCTGTGCCTTCTGTGGGTTCGGGCCTGCCGGCGATACCACCGCCGTACTGAAATCCGCTGGGAGCGTGATCGAAAAGTAATAGGTTCCGTCGGAAACCCCTTCGGCGGCTTCGCGTTCCGACACCTGATGCAGGTCGAGCTGACCGGAGTCCACCAGTGCGCGAGCGACCTCGTCGCCGGCTCGCAGCGCATTGCCCGAGACCGTCGCACCGGTGTCCTCGTTGACCAGCGCCACCGGGATCTTGTCGATCGCCGCGAACGGATTCCAGAACGCCCAAAGGTACATGGCTCCATAGAGCAGCGGCAAGACGATGATGGTGATCAGGGCCAGCCGGGGCATGGTCCCGCGTGAATAGCGTTTGAGGTCGGTGCCCAGCGACATTCCGGCGAGCATGATCTAGTCGTCCCCCTTCTCGTGGCGGCCGTGCACATCGGCGGCCACTTCGGCGTGCCGCAGATGCTCGACGTGGATCTGCGTGACGACGTCCGTGGACTCGGGCAACTCATTGGCCGAGGCGGTGATCACCGTCTGCTGCTCCCCCAGCTCCACCAGTCTGTGGATCAGGGTCTGCCGTTCGCGGTCGTTGGTGACCTCGTCGATGCTGCCGACCACCAGAAGTGCCGGGCGCGCGGTGTTGGCCAACGCGATGCGCAGCAGTACCCCGGTCAATTCGTCGAGCTGTTCGACGAACTCGTCCAGTTGCGGCAGTGGCAGATCGCCGAAGACCGGTCGGCACACCGCGTCTCGCTCGGCCTCGCCCGCGCGGCGCACCAGCCGGTACCACGGTGCGTCCCAACGGATCTGTTCGGTGATCAGGTCACGCACGGTCACCGACTCGTAGATCGCATCCAGTTGCTCGATGCCGGCCAGCGCCGAGACCGCGAAGATGTCTCGCGCCTTGCTGTGCCCGAACACCGTGAGCATTCCCGTCGACGGCTTCATCCGCCCCGCAAGGTTCATCAGCAGCGCGGTGCGCCCGGATCCGGGAGCACCGATCAGCACGGTGAGGCCGCCGGAAGCCGGGATATCCAGATCGAGCGGTCCGAATACCGGCCCCCACGGCCCGGTCATCGAGATCCCGCGCGCCGTCACCGCCTGGGGTGCCGCGTGCTGGCCGTGATCGTCGTCAGGCATGGATACAGCCCCCTGGTAGTAGTAGCCGATCGTCAGCCGAATTCCGCCGCGGGATCGGTGTGGCCGGCGTTGCCGGCCCGGCGCGGCAGCTCGACGACGACGTTGGTGGCCTTCACCGATGCCACGACCAGGCTGCCGGGCTGCAACCTCAGTTCCTCGGCGGCTTCACGGCTGACCAGCGACACCAGCCGAAACGGACCGGCCTGGATGTCGACCTGTGCCATCACCTTGTCGCTGGTCACCGCGGTCACCAGCCCGACCAGCCGGTTACGGGCCGACTGGCCCACCACCGGGTTGCGCGACACCGGCTCGACGGCGGCACGCTCTTGGGCGAAGCGGGCCAACTCGGCCCCGTCGACCATGCGCGGACCGCTGCCCGCGGTGGCCGACAGGCGATCGGAATCGATCCACCGGCGAACGGTGTCGTCACTGACCCCGAGCAACTCGGCGACTTCGGCGATGCGAAAACGTGGCACGCGCATGAGCTTATCTCCGCAGAAGGTCGACGCCGCCGGAACGCAACGCGGCCAGCGCGGCGGCGGTCGTCTCCGGTGCCACGCCTACGGTCAGGTCGAGCAACACCGTGGTATCGAAACCGGCGCGGATCGCGTCCTCGGCGGTGGCTCGCACGCAGTGGTCGGTGGCGATGCCGACCACGTCGACACTGTCCACCCCACGCTGGACCAGCCAGTCGGCCAGCCCGACGCCGTCGTCGTCGGCGCCGTCGAACCCGCTGTAACCCGCGCCGAAGGCGCCCTTGGAAAAGACCGCCTCGATCCGATCGGTGCACAGATCGGGGTGAAACGCCGCCCCGGCGGTGCCCGCGATGCAGTGCGGCGGCCATGACGTCACATAGTCGGGATGGTCGGAGAAATGCCCGCCGGGGTCGATGTGACGATCCTGGGTCGCCACCACGTGCGCGTAGCGGTCGCGGGCCGTCACGCCGTCCAGGTAGTGGGTGAGGTCTCGGGCGAGGGCCGCGCCACCGGTCACCGCCAGTGCTCCCCCTTCGCAGAAGTCGCGCTGGACATCGACGATGACCAGAGCCCGCATGCCGTCCACCGTATCGCCGGCGCCGTGGGCGAATCCCTTTTCGCCGTCCGCAGAATCCGGTTCGGCCCGCACCGTGCGCGGTACATTGGCCAGCATCCGACGTGTTCAGGAGCGAGGCAGATGACTACCGGTGATTTCCACCCGAACAACCCCGGCTACGGGCCCGGTTCCGGTCAGGGTTTCGGCCAGCCCGGCGGCTACCCGTCGGCACCGGGCTGGGGCCAGAAGCCCGGTGGACTGATCAGGCGTTTCTGGGCTCGGTGGATCGACGGCGTGCTCGTGGGTATAGCCGCCTGGTTCCTGGCAGTGTTCCTGTTCTCCGACGACTACCCGTTCCTGGTGACCGGTCTGTTCTCCGGGGTGCTGACCTTCGGCTACTTCGTCTTGTTCGAGGTCACCCAGGGGGCCACGCCGGCCAAGCGGCTGCTCGGGCTGGCGGTGCGCGGACCCGACGGCGTCTCGAAGCCGACCTTGGGCGAATCCGCGAAGCGCAACGCCTTCACCGTGCTGGCGGTGATTCCCTACCTGGGCGGACTGCTGGCATTCGTCGCCTACGTGGTGATCGCCGTGACGATCGGCGGCAGCCCGACCAAACAGGGCAAGCACGACGAACTGGCCGGCGGGACCCGGGTGATCCGGGCCTGATCCGCTAGCGGGCCAGGGTGAAGCCCTGCCAGGCCACCCGGCGCTCCGGGGCCGGGTCGTACTCCACCCGGGGCTTGCGGTCGAGCACCATCACGGCCCGGTCGGCCTCGGTGTAGAGCGGCCAGTCGTCGCCCGGCACCCCGGTCCGGCTGAACGCCCCCCAGCGGCGCTGCACGTGCCCGCTGACTTCAAGCGCGGCCCGGCGATCGGCGCCCGCGGTCAGCAGGAACCCCAGCCCCCCGCTGCGGTATATGTCGAACACCGCGAACAGTTCGGTGGCATGGGTGGCGCCCAGGCCCGCCCAGCGCAGCGCCCGCGGTGCAAAGTCGTAGCGGTAGACGTATGTCGGGGCGTGGCGGCTGTGCGCCTCGGCGATCTCCCAGACCGCAGAGGTGAAGGCGAAGTCGCCACCGAGACGGATGCAGGCGGCCCGGGTCGGGTAGTCCGGGTAGGCGGCCACGATGCGGTCGCGGACACCCGGTCCGGCGTTGGCCAGCACCGACTCCACCATCGTCTCGTTGGTCGGCAGCATCTTCAGGAAGCGGGTGAACAACCTACCCTCCTGGGCATTGCTGCCGACGATCAGCGGCACCCGGTTGGCCGCGCCGCGACGCATCGCCTCGACCGGGTCCAGCGGCAGCACGTCGTCGCCGTAGACGGGGCCGATCGGGAAGGCGCCGAGCATCTCCTGGGCGCCCTGGGCGATCAGGCGATCCTGGGCTGCCAGCAGTTCGGCGGGCGAGACGCGCAGCAGAGTCCGCGCAGCGTCGCTCGCCCGCACCCCGAGCAGCGTGGCGAACCGGTTCGCGAACTCTGCCGCCATCTCCGGGCCGCGCACCATGCCCGCCGCCGGGCTTTCGGCGATCGCGCGGGCGAACAGGCCCTCGGCAGCGGGAACCGCCAGCAGCGTGGAGACGATGTGCGCGCCGGCGCTCTCGCCGAAGATCGTGACGTTGTCGGGGTCCCCGCCGAACGCCGCGACGTTGCGGCGCACCCACTGCAGCGCCAGCACCAGGTCACGCAGGAACAGGTTGCTGTCCAGCGTGTCCTGCGACGTCGACAACGACGACAGATCCAGGCAGCCCAGGACACCCAACCGGTAGTTCATCGACACGTAGACGCAGCCGCGCCGCGCCAGGGCCGCGCCGTCGTAGATCGGAGTGGCGGAACTGCCCAGGATGTAGCCGCCGCCGTGGATGAACACCATCACCGGCAGCGGGCCCTGCGCCGGCTCCTCGGGCGCCACCACGTTGAGCGTCAGGCAGTCTTCGTCAGCCCGCTGGAACCGGCCCGGACCGAGGATGGTGTACATCCGCTCCTGCGGGGCGCAGTTGGCGAAGCCGTGGCAGTGCCGCACCCCTGACCAGGGTTGAGCCGGTCGTGGCGCCCGGAACCGCAGTGGCCCGACCGGCGGCTGCGCATACGGGATGGACCGCCAGCGACGCACCCCGTCGCGGGCGAAACCCTCCACGATGCCGGTGTCGACGCTGACCTGCACGGGGTGGTTATGCATGAGGCGAACGGTAGCGAATGGCCCTCCGGTTAGCCTAACGACATGCGTCTTGCCGGGCTGATCGCCGTACTGCTGTTGATCGCCGGATGTTCCCGCGCGAGCGTGCAGGAACCCGAACCGGGCACGAGCACGCCGTCGTCGGCGGCGTCCACCCAGTCCACGCCGTCCTCGGCCTCGCCAGCACCGGGGAACCCCAGTCCGTCGTCGAAGCCGGCCACTCCCCCCGTTGCGGGTGCCCCGATCGCAGATGTCATCGCCTGGGTCGAAGCCGGTCGCCCGGTAGACGCCGCGGGCTATCACAAAGCCACCCGCGACGATGAGACCACCGATCTGGTCGACGAGGTGGCGTTCACGGTGCCGGCCGGATCCCGCCAGGCCACCAAGTGCATGACCGATAAGGACGCAGGCGACAGCGCGCTGGCCTGCGTGGTCGACCTGGTGAGCCCGCCGCCGCAGCCCGCCGACATCTACGGGCAGTGGAAGGGCGGCTGGGTGGACTTCGGCGGCAACTCGCTGCGCGTCGGATCCGCGCACGGGGATCCGGGCCGGTTCCTGCACGGGGACGGCGCCAAACTGCCCGACGGCGACACGCTGTCGTTCGGCGACTATCGCTGCCGCGCGGACCGCACCGGCCTGTACTGCGTCAACTACGCCCACCGTTCGGCGGTGCTGTTGCGCCCTGAGGGCATCGCAACATTCGGCTGCCTGCACCCGGTGCCGCCGCCCGTCGACGCCGGCAAGCTGTTCAGCTGCGCAAGCTGACGCTCAGCGCCAGCGGTCGGCGGAGTCGACGGCGCCCAGCAGCACATCGCACAATTGCCGCAGTTCGTCGTGCGAAGCATCCTCGGACAGCGCGGTCGCGATGTCCTCGGCGGCGCAGCGCACCTGATACACCCGGTCGGACAAGGCGGTGGCCTCGTCGGCGGAGAGCACCACCGAATCGGGTGCCAGTGCGGCGGTCTTACCGCTGCTGATCAGGGCACGCTGTTCGTAGGCCCGTTGCCGGCAGGACTGCCGGCAGTATTGCCGGCGCCGCCCGATGCCGGCGTCGCCCACGTCGCGACCACACCAGCGGCACGGTTGGGGGCGGGGGCTGCGGGGCACGCTTGAAGACCTTAGTCGGGCCTCGGCGATGATCCCGGTATCATGGGAGGTCGCGCCGCGTGCGCCGGGAACTGTTCAGGACCCGCTCGCGTTGTCCATCGCGAGGCATTTTTTGTGACTTAAGGAGAGTGGGTCGAATGGCTGATCGTGTTCTGCGGGGCAGCCGGCTGGGCGCCGTGAGCTACGAGACCGACCGCAACCACGACCTGGCACCCCGCCGGATGGCGCGGTACCGCACCGACAACGGCGAAGAGTTCGAGGTTCCGTTCGCCGACGACGCGGAGATTCCCGGCACCTGGATGTGCCGCAACGGCCTGGAAGGCACCCTGCTCGAAGGTGACCTGCCGGAGCCGAAGAAGGTCAAGCCGCCGCGTACGCACTGGGACATGCTGCTGGAGCGTCGCTCCGTCGAGGAGCTCGAAGAGTTGCTCAAGGAGCGTCTCGACCTGATCAAGACGCGCCGGCGCGGTTAAACCGCCCTAGCGCTTACCGCGGAGCCGGTTCACCCGGCCGCCGATCCCCCACCGGGCGACCTTGACCATCGCCTCGCGGATGTTGGAGCCACTCATCTTCGACACGCCGAGCTCGCGCTCGGTGAAGGTGATAGGCACCTCGGTGATGGTGAAACCCTCGTTGACGGCGCGCCAGGTGAGGTCCACCTGGAAGCAGTAGCCCTTGGAGTCCACCGCGTCCAGTCCGAGCTTCTCCAGCACCCCGCGTCGGTAGGCCCGGTACCCAGCGGTGATGTCGTGAATGCCGACTCCGAGCAGCAGCCGGGCATAGGTGTTGGCGGTCTTGGACAGCACCAGGCGGCGCACCGGCCAGTTACGCACCGCTCCGCCGTCGACGTAGCGCGATCCGATCGCCAGGTCGGCGCCGGCGTCGACGGCGTCCAGCAACCGGTACAGCTGCTCGGGCGCGTGGCTGCCGTCGGCGTCCATCTCGACCAGGACGTCGTAGTCGCGGGCCAGCCCCCAGGCGAAGCCGGCCAGATAAGCCGCGCCCAACCCGGCCTTCTCCGTCCGGTGCATCACATGCACGCGCTCGGGATCGGCGGCGGCCCGCTCGTCGGCCAGCTGCCCGGTGCCGTCGGGGCTGCCGTCGTCGACCACCAGAACGTGCACGTCAGGGCGGGCCTGCTGCAGCCGGCCCAAGATGATCGGCAGGTTCTCCAGCTCGTTGTAGGTGGGAATGACCACCAGGGTGTGCAGGCTGGGACGCTCACTCATCGGCGCCGCTCCTCCCGTTGACTTCGGCGCCGGAGGGCCGCCGTGTGAGGCGACGCCGGGTGGCCGGACGCCGCATGAACACTCCATTTTGCCGTATGGCCGCCATTAGTCCGGCAACGGCCGCGCCGAGCAGCATCCATTGCAGGAGCGGCCCCCACCGGGTGGCCGGGGTCAGGCTGGACTTGAGGCGCACGTGCGCGTCGAGGTAGGCCGGTTCGAAGAACCCGGTGCGGGCCAGTTCTCGGCCGTCGGGGGCGATCATCGCGCTGATTCCGGTGGTTCCCGCGACGACGACGTAGCGGTCGTGTTCGACGGCGCGCACCTTGGCGAAGGCCAGTTGCTGTTCGCTCATCGTGGCGTCGAAGGTGGCGTTGTTCGACGGCACCGTCAGCAACCGGGCTCCTGCGAGCACCGACTGGCGCGCGGCGCGGTCGAAGATTACTTCCCAGCAGGTGGCCACCCCGACCGGCACGCCCGCGACATGCACGACGCCGTCCCCGTGGCCCGGCACGAAGTAGCCCGCCCGATCGGCATAGCTGGACAGGTGACGGAAGAAATCCCGCCACGGCAGGTATTCACCGAACGGCTGCACGATCCGCTTGTCGTGGCTGTCGCCCGGTCCGGTGACCGGATCCCACACCAGCACAGAGTTGGTGGCGACCGGATTGTCGCGGGTCCAACCCGGTGCGGAGCGCACGGTGCCGACCAGGATGGGCGCGTCGATCGCCTGAGCCGCCAGCGTGATCTGTTGTCCGGCATCGGTATTGGCCACGGGGTCGATGTCGGAGGCATTCTCCGGCCAGATCACGAACAACGGCTGCGGGGCCCGCCCGGCCGCGATGTCTTCGGCCAGTCGCAGGGTCTCGCGGACGTGATAGTCCAGCACCTGGCGGCGCTGGGCGTTGAAGTCCAGCCCGAGCCGCGGCACATTGCCCTGCACCGCGGCCACCGTGATGGTGGGGTCGTCGCCGGCGCCCGCTCCCGAGCGCCGGACGCCCGGCCACATCAGCACCGTGGCCAGCAATATCGCGCAGATGCACAGGCCGGGCAGCAGCACCGCCGGCGGGGGGGCGGCGGACTCGGCGTGCTGCGAGTCGTCGCGCAGCCATCGGACGATCTCGGAGATCAGCGCGGCACCGGCGCAGCCGGCAAGCGCCACGGCTGTCGACAACAACGGGACCCCGCCGAGGGCGACCAGTGGCAGCAGCGGCCCCTCGGTCTGGCCGTATCCGATTACGCCCCAGGGGAATCCGCCAAACGGCAACACCGACTTCGCCCACTCCAGGGCTGTCCACAGCAGCGCGAACCACACCGGCCAGCCCGCCAGGTCACGCACCACGACGGCGGCCGCACCGAAGACGGCCGGGAACAGCGCACACATCAGCGTCAGCATCAGCCACGGCAGCGGCCCCACCAGCCCGCCGACCCACGGCAGCAGCGGCAGGTAGAACGCCAGACCGCAGAGCAGGCCGTACCCGAACCCGCCGGCGATCGTGGTCACCGGGTGCCGCAGCACCCAGCTCAGCAGCCCGATCGCCAGAATCGCCGCCCACCACCAGTTCAACGGCGGGAAGCTGGCGCGCAGCAGCATTCCGGCGACCACCGTCGCGGCCAGCTGAGCCCAGCGATCCGCCGCCGCCACCCCCAGCCGTTCCAGGCGGTTCGGCGTGGGTGCCGCCGGGCGGCTGTCGGACTCAGCCATACAGGGTCACACCCCGGTGCACCGTGCGCCGACACCGCGGTGCCGCTCCCGAGTCCAGTACCGGCAGGGGCGGGACACCCGAACGCGGGTCGGTCGACCAGCGCTGGACCGTGTCGCGGGGGGCCTCAACGGCCAGCTCGCCGACCTCCCACACCGCATAGGACGCGGGCGCCCCGGGCACCAGGGTGCCCGTCACGCCGTCGTGGACGCCGCCGGCCCGCCAGCCTCCCCGGGTGGCCGCGGCGAACGCCGCCCGCATCGATACGGCGCTGCCGGGGGTGCGGTGCCGGGCGGCCGCGTGCACGCCGGCCCAGGGGTCGAGTGCGGTCACCGGGCTGTCGGAACCGAACGCGAGTGGCACGCCTTGGGATGCTAACAGCGCGAACGGATTCAGCCCGGCGGCGCGCTCGGCACCGAGCCGCTGGGAGTACATGCCGTCGTCGCCGCCCCAGCGCGCGTCGAAGGCCGGCTGCATACTGGCGATCACACCCCACGAGCCGAGTTTGGCGGCCT
Organism: Mycobacterium zoologicum; assembly: GCF_020181635.2. NCBI lineage: Bacteria > Bacillati > Actinomycetota > Actinomycetes > Mycobacteriales > Mycobacteriaceae > Mycobacterium > Mycobacterium zoologicum. The sequence continues at coordinate 19,580 of NZ_JAYJJS010000043.1, forward strand.
GCTCGGCGTTGACCATCTCCAGGTGCTCCAACCTATGACCGCAGCGGGCCACCGCAGCCACCCCGAAGCGGTCCACCACCTGTTCCAGCGCGGCAACCACCGAAGACACTGCGGCGTCACCGATCACGTGGAAACCCGCCGGCACCTGCGCCTCGGTACAGGCCCGCAGATGCGCCTCGACGGTCTCGCCGTCGACGTGGCACATACCGGTGCAACCGGGCGCGTCGGCGTAGGGCTGGTGCAGCCAGGCGGTGTGCGAACCCAGGGCGCCGTCGACGAACAGGTCACCACCGAGGCCGCGAGCACCGGTGTCGGCGACCAACTCCCGGGCCCGGGCGGCGCTGTCGACCGGTTCACCCCAGTAGCCGACGACCTCGACCCCGTGGCTGAGGGCGCGAAGTTCCCGCCAGTCGTCGAGCCCACCGATATCGGGGCCGGCGCACTCGTGCACCATCACGATCCCGGCGGCGGCCGCCGCATCGAGTGCCGCCGTGCGGGCTGCGGAACGCTGGTCGGCGGTGAGCAGTTCGCGGGCCTCGGCGCGTACCCGGTGGTGGGCCTCTCCGGACAGGGGGCCGGACAGTACGGCGTCGCCGGACAGGCCGGTCACCCGACGGCGCAGCGCGGTCGAGGCCAACGCCGAGTGCACGTCGACACGCGACAGGTAGGCCACCCGATCCCCCACCACCGCGTCGACCGCCGCGGTGTCGGGGGCGCCGTCCGGCCAGTCCGTCTCATCCCAGCCGTGACCCCAGATCGGTTGGCCGGGATGGGCTGCGGCGTAGTCGGCGACCAGCTGCAGGCAGTGCCGTGACGAGGTGGCCGGCCGCAGGTCCAGGCCGGTGCGGCACAGACCGGTCTCGGTGACGTGGACATGGCTGTCCACGAAGCCCGGTGTCACGAAACCCCCATCGAGGTCGTCCACCTCGGCCTGTGGGAACCGTTCACGCCCGACGGCGTCGCTGCCCACCCACACGACCAGGCCGTCGCGTACCGCCATGGCGGTGGCATCGGGATGGCTCGGGCTGTGGATACGCCCGCCCAGCAGCAGCGACGCAGAAGTCCCGGACGCGATGCTCTCGACAGTCACGGTCTAAAAAGTACGGGTACCGGGTCAGCCGGCCGACAGGGCGGGCTGATTCACCTCGACCACACTGACCACTTCGGCGTCGATGTAGTCATCCCGGCGAGCCGCGCGTCGGCCCGCATACCAGCGGCGGCCCACCGTGGCCGCGCTCAGCAGCGGGGTGTAGCGGCCCAGGCCGATCGTCGCCGCGGACAACAGCAGCGGGCGGGCAGCAGAGCGAGTCGCCGGCGCGAGCAGTCCCAGCCCCAGCAGCGTGGTCACCGGTCCGGGCACCGCCACCAGCAGCGTGCCGGCCGCGACCAGCCCGCCGTCGGTCAGCGCACCCCGCCCGGCGCCCGAGCGCAGCCGTCGGGCCTGATGCCTGACCTGGCCTGCCGACAGTGCGAGGCCGGCGACGAATGCCACGAGCAGGCCTAGCACCGTCCAACCGAACCCGACAACCCAGATCAACGCAGCCACCGCCGCCGTCTCGACCAGGACATAGGCCAGAAACATCCGAAGCACAGCGCTCGCCATGCCACTCCAACGTCGGCCTCGCGGATCGAGTTCCCCGCGGCCCGAGGCGCACTACGGTGATGCGATGACCACAATCGAACTCGCTACCGGCGACGGTCCGATCGAGGCGCTGCTGGACATTCCGGACGGTCCGGGGCCGTGGCCCGGCGTGGTGGTGATCCACGACGCGATCGGGTACGGAGCGGACATGCAGGCCATCTCCGAGCGGGTCGCCGCGGCCGGCTACCTCGCACTGTCGCCGAACCTGTACTCCCGCGGCGGGCGGGCTCGCTGCATCACCCGGGTGTTCCGCGAGCTGCTCACCCAACGCGGTCGCGCCCTGGACGACATCATGGCCGCCCGCGCTCATCTGCTGGACATGCCGCAGTGCTCGGGGCAGGTCGGGATCGCCGGGTTCTGCATGGGCGGACAGTTCTCGTTGATCCTGTCGCCCAAAGGATTCGGGGCGTCTGCCCCGTTCTACGGCACCCCGCTGCCCCGGCACCTCAGCGACACCCTCGACGGCGCCTGCCCGATCGTCGCCAGCTTCGGGGCACGCGATCCGCTAGGCAGGGGCGCCGGTGAACGGTTGCGCGTACTCGTCGAGGAGAAGCAGATCCCGCACGACATCAAGACCTATCCCGGCGCCGGTCACAGCTTCGCCAACAAATTGCCGGCCCAACCGCTGATCCGGATCGCCGGTTTCGGCTACGACGATGCTGCGACCGCCGACGCCTGGGAGCGGGTGTTCGCATTCTTCGGCGAACACCTGCACCCGGACTCGGTCGCCTAAGCGCTCGCGGTTGCCAGGACCCGCGGGAACAGCACGTTGTTCTCCTTGTGCACGTGCAGGTGGATGTCGCTCTCCAGGTCCGCCAAGCCGGCCAGCATCGCGGTGTAGCTGGCGCAGGCGTCGGCGGGAACGGCGTAGCCGCCGGTGAGCTCACGCAACTCGGCCAGCAGATGGCCGGCGTTGTCGTGTTCCTGCTGGTTCTCCGCCAGTTCGTTGCGGACCTCGTCGGACAGCGGGCGGTCCGGCCGGCCGGCGCTCAGGCTGATCTCGGGGAAGAGCATGGTCTCCTCGGTGCGCAGGTGGGGTTCCATGCCGCCGCGCAACTGGTGGAAGACCTCACGGACCCGGGCCAGCTCGCCGTGGTTGGGTCCGTGCACGCGCGCCACCTTGTCGACCAGTTCGGCCAACCGGGGGAACTCGTCCCACAGGAAGCGGTGGTGGGTGCTGACGATGTGCGCGATCAGCGCGGTGTCGTCGAAGTCGGCCCAATCGGCCCGCTGAGCGGACTCGGTGGAGCTGTTCAGTGCGGCCAGCAATTCGTCGGCGTCGACGCCGTCGGCCGCGCACGCATCGGCCAGGGAGCGCTGGCCGTGGCAGCAGAAGTCGATACCGAACCGGCTCAGGGTCCGGGTGGACGACGGGTCAGCGGTGACGATGTCGCCGAGGATCTGGTCAGAGGTGAAGGTCGTCACGCGAAGCTCCCTAGGCTCGAGATTTGAAGGACTTAAATCCACTATATGCGATGCGGGCTCCGGCTCACCCGGCGGTCGGGGTCAGTGCCAGCCCGACATTGTTGCGCATGCCACCGCGCAGCTTGCTGAAGAAGTTGAACACGCGCCCGACGACGTGATAGCGCTTGCCGATCGCGTCGTAGACGGCGCCGTTCTGCGATTTGTCCAGCACGGTGGCGACCGCCTCGATCGCCTCACTCTTGGGGTTTCCCCGCATGTCACACACCGCAAGCGTGACGCGGGGCGTGTTGCGGATGCGCTTGACCTTCCAGGAGCTCTCCTGGGTGATCACCAGGAGCCGGTCCCCGTCTGCCGCAGCCCAAATCGGGGTGGGCTTGGGCCGACCGTCTTTGGTGAACGTGGTCAGCAGCAGGTAGTCAGCCTTGGCGATGTCAGCAAACGTCGGGGTCACGAAGGTGAATCTACCCGTCAGCCATCGCCGGGGCGGGGCCTACAGCGGAGGGTGACTCGGGATCGGGTGCAGTTCGGAGAGCCGCGGCAGCTCGGGCTTCGCCGGCGGCGAGCCGACGTACGCGGCGACGGCTTCCGGCGAGATCAACGCGTAGCGGACGAGCAGATCTACGGCGTTCAAGCCGAAGTGCTGGGCAACCCGGATCAGGTTGTCGGCGGTGATCAGTCGACCCTCATGAGCCGCCTTGTAGTACGCGGACTTGCGGTAACCGAAGGCCTCGTAGACTTCAGTCGCCGGCAACGGCCTGCCGACCAGGTACGGAAGCACGACCGACGGGTCTTTGTCACGATCGTCCATGGTTTTAGACGATAGTCCCAAAACGAGCTCTGAAGCCATAGTCAGCTGTCAACTTCCTGTCTCATTCCTTGGCCCAATCAACGCGTCGGCCAGGAATTTAGTCACAAATTATCGTGGTACGAGCTTAACGCGGCAATCGACGCCAGATGACCTGCGGGACCAACCGCATCACCACAAACATCGGCCGCAGCAGCCAGGGCACGGCGACCGTGCGCCGGCCCCGCGCCAACGCCCGAGCCGTTGCATCTGCCACCTGCGCCGGAGTGCTCGTCGGTGGTGCCGGTTTCATGCCCGCCGTCATCCGGCCGATCACAAACCCCGGCCGCACGATCAGCAGGCGCACACCGGTGCCGTGTAATGCATCGGCCAGGCCGTTGGCGAACCCGTCCAGCCCCGCCTTGGCCGAGCCGTAGACGTAGTTGGCTCGCCGCACCCGCACCCCCGCGATCGAGGAGAACACCACCAGCCGGCCGCGGCCCGCGGCACGCATCGCTGCAGCCAGGTGGGTGAGCAGGCTGACCTGGGCGACGAAATCGGTGTGCACCACCGCCACCGCGTGTGCGGCGTCCGTCTCGGCGCGGGCCTGATCGCCCAGCACCCCGAATGCCAGGACGGCGGTGCCGATGGGGCCGTGCTCGGCGATCAGTTCCGCAACCAACCTGCCGTGGCCGGCCACGTCGTCGGCGTCGAACTCCGTCGTGTGTACCGCGGCGGCACCCGCGTCGCGCACGGCGGCTGCCTCCGCGTCGAGCCGGCCGGCGGATCGCGCGGCCAGCACCACCGTCGCACCGGGCGCAAGCCGGCGCGCCAGCTCCACGCCGATCTCACTGCGACCCCCGAAAATCACCACCGGTCCGGCAACCGTGTCGTTCACGGCTGTGATTATCTCCTGCGCTAGCGTGAGCGGTGATGGCGAACGCAACGACCCGGCTGACCAGTGACGCGCTGGCGTTTCTCACCGAACGTCACCTGGCTATGCTGACCACGCTGCGCGCCGACAACTCACCGCATGTGGTGGCGGTCGGCTTCACCTTCGATCCCAAGACTCACATCGCCCGGGTGATCACCACCGGGGGTTCGCAGAAGGCCGTCAACGCCGACCGCGCCGGGGTGGCCGTGCTCAGCCAGGTCGACGGCGCGCGCTGGCTCTCGTTGGAGGGCAGCGCAAGCGTCAACGACGCCGTGGCCGCGGTCCGCGACGCCGAACTGCGTTACGCCCAGCGCTATCGGACGCCCCGGGTGAACCCGCAGCGCGTGGTGATCGAAGTCCAGGTGGAGCGGGTACTGGGCTCGGCGGACCTGCTCGACCGCAGCGGCCGCTAAACGCCGACCACGATCAGATCGTGGGGCCGGTTGTTCAGTGACTCGGCGCCGTCCTCGGTGACAACGACGATGTCCTCGATCCGGGCTCCCCACCGGCCGGGAAAGTAGATCCCCGGCTCCACCGAGAACGCCATGCCGGCGGCCAGGGTGACGTCGTTGCCGGCGACGATGTAGGGCTCCTCGTGCACCGACAGTCCGATACCGTGCCCGGTGCGGTGCACAAAGTATTCGCCCAGACCGGCCTCGGTCAGGATGTCGCGGGCCGCGGCGTCCACCTGCTGTGCGGTGACGCCGGGGCGGATGCACTCCACCGCCGCGCGCTGCGCCTGCTGCAATATCGAATACTGTTGGGCCACTTGTGGATCGGGCTCTCCGATGCTGTAGGTGCGGGTCGAGTCGGAGTTGTAGCCGGGTTCGACCGGGCCGCCGATGTCGATGACGACGATGTCGCCGGCCTGCAGCACACGATCGGAGCACTCGTGGTGCGGGTCGGCGCCGTGCGGGCCCGAGCCGACGATGATGAATGCCACCTCCGAATGGCCTTCGGCCACGATCGCCGCGGCGATGTCGGCGGATACCTGGGCCTCGGTGCGCCCCGGTGCCAGGAACTCCGGCACCCTGGCGTGCACCCGGTCGATAGCCGCACCCGCCTTACGCAGCGCATCGATTTCGCTGGGGTCCTTGATCATTCGCAACTCGCGCAGCACCTCGGTGGCCAGCACCGGCGTCGTCTGCAGGGCTGCGGTCAACGGCAGTAGATGCAGCGCGGTCATCGAATCGGTGACCGCCACCGCCGCCGGCAGCGCCCCCAGCGCATCGCCGACCAGGCGGTAGGGGTCATCCCCGTCCACCCAGTCCCGCACGGCGATGCCCAGATCCGTCACGGCCGATTCGCGCAGCGCTGCCAATTCCAGCCGCGGAACCACCACGGTGGGCCGCCCGGCTGCCGGCAGTACCAACGCGGTGAGCCGCTCGAAGGTCTGGGCCCGTGAGCCGATCAGGTAGCGCAGGTCATAGCCCGGGGTGATCACCAGGCCGGCCAGACCCGCGTCGGCGGCCGCGGTGGCCGCGGCGGCCAGGCGATGGGCATAAACAGTGCTGTCGAACCGGGAAGTCATTGGTAGTCAGGGGCGCAGTACTCGCAATGCGAGCCTGTTTCCCCATCCC
>NZ_JAYJJS010000044.1:0-22458 GCF_020181635.2 Mycobacterium zoologicum
GCCCACTTTCATGCCGCCCCACCGAGGGTCATCCACAGGTTCTGATCATTGCTCACTTCGTCGAACGGGCGACCACTGTTGGTGGCGTCGCGGACGACGGCGAGGCGGGTCTGCACCAGCTCGGCCTCGTTCGGTAGGGAGGCGGTCCCGCGCACTCGAAGCAGAATCAGCTCCTCATCCCCGAGGACGAATCCGTCACCGGTCTGGTCGCCCGCGGCTGCCAGCAGGAAGCCGCCGAGGGGCACACCGCCGGCCTCGGACTTACGGAAGTCGTCAGTGAGGACAATGGCGCGGCTGTAGTCGAGGTTGTAGATGCCGCCGATCGACGGGCAGTCGGCGTTGATCAGCACGGCCAACTTGTGGGCCGCCTTCGTCTTGTTCTCGACGGTGTCCAAGAAGCTCACGGGATCGGCCTTTCGCGCACAGTCGGGTCGTTGGGCAGGTTGGTGAACAGAACCTCGCGGCCGGGTACGGCGCTGCTGCGCGTTCCGGTCATCGTGTAGTGGTGCACGACCCTGTACTCGTGGATGTCGCCGAGACCCCGGTAGCAGCCGAGGGCCAGCGGTTCGGTGTCATAGGACAGGATCCAGCGGTGGCTTGTACCGCGGAGATGTTCTGCGAGTTGGCGGTGCTCGTACTCATCGAAGGCGAGGTCGTAGAGGCGGTCGGCTTTCTCGATGTAGGGCGGATCGAGGTAGAAGATCGTCTCCTTCGGCTCGTACTCAGCGGCATGCCACCGTGCGTGATCGAGGGTGCCCTGCCAGCGTGACGAGAGAACGTCGACGATGCGTCCCTCTTTCGCCAGGCTGTACACGTTGAGGATCCGTTCGGCGATGGCGTCCTTGTTGAACCGGCAGTCGATCCGATAATCGGACTCCTGCGCTCGGCCGCCGATCGGCCCCGCGCGTCCGCCGATGATCCCGGAGAACGTCGTCCGGTTCAGAAACAGGCACTTCAACGCCTTTTTGCGACTCGACCGCGGGCGCATGTTTCGCCACCGGTCCCATTCATCGACGGTTACCTCCAACTTGCGCATGTCCTTGACCAGCGCGTCGCCGTTGGTCGTCGCCTCGTACCAGAACGCGGCGACGAGTGGATCGAAGTCGGCCAGCAGTACCCGCTCCACCGCATCCTGTGCCAGCAGGCCCAACGACACGCTCGCACCTCCGCAGAACGGCTCGACCAAAAGCTTCGGCGGTGGTTCATTGGCGTCGATCAGCTGGCGGATGGCCGGCACCATCTTCCGTTTCGACCCGGGGTACCGCAGCGGTGACATCGAAGCCAGCGGTAGTTGCGCGCGGGTCCCCTCCAACAGTGGCGGTTCGGTGACAACGGCCAGGTGGCGCCCCCTTCTGTTGGGCGGGACGTCGTCGACTGTCGCCAGTGATCTGCTCACCACATCCCTCACTCACAGAGCGGCACCTTCGCCAGACAACCCATTCGCGGCGAGTCTAGGTCTCGGTACCGACATGACGGGACGCGGCGCGCCAGAAATGCGGCCGCCAGCAGCTGCTGTACCTGGGCATTGTTGCGCGGATGGCAGATTCACCCCTATTGCGGACGCCTCGCTGATCCCGGCGTCAAGACGGCCCGGGTGATACTCGTCGCGCACAAGCCCATCGAGCGTATGAAGTGACCGGCGGACAAGGGTCCGTCAGAAGCAGTCGTGCTTTCCCGGCGCCACCTCCGCAGGAGACACGCGCTGTCGACGGGCACGGGACACGCGGGATGATGCGCGCACCACGGCCGTCCGGGTCGCCTGAATCCTCCAGAGCCATGCAGGTGTCAGCCCAAAGCCTGCCCATATCGGCACCGAGTTGGGGTCAAGCGGCGTCGGCGTCGCCGGTGATGCCGAGCAGTTCACGCAAAGGTGGCGTGGGCACGATCACCCGCGCACCCATGCGGATGAACGGCACCGGAAAAGTGCCATCGGCAATGCGTCGGCTGGCCGTGGAGTGGGATACGTCAAGTGCAACGGCGACAACGGTCAGGTTGACCGCTGTCTTACTTCGGATCTGCTCGGCCGCTTCTGCCGGGGTCGGAATGTACATCGAGGGGCCTTTCTGCAACAGATGCAAGAACTACTTACTACTGAAAGGATGCCACATATGCACGTCGGATGCAAGTAGTGTTACCATCTGTGATATGTTCGATGGTTTCGGCCGCGCGTTTGGGGCGCAAGTCCGGGTATTGCGCGAGGTAGCGGGCGCCACCCAGGACCAGCTGGCACGCGCCATCTCTCGCACGGCTACCGGCGTGCGGTGGACACGCGCCCGGCTCGGTCAAGTCGAATCCGGCAATGGCACACCAGATCTGGCGTCGATGTACGCCGTGGCGATGGCCTTGCACCAGCTGTCCGGACACCCGGTCCGGCTCGCCGACCTGCTCCCGGAATCGTCGAAGGACCGCGGCGTCAAGCTGCTCCGCTCGGCACTATCAGGGCAGCCGGTACAGAGTCCCCGCGCCACCCCACCGGACCCCGATCCGCGCGACGAGCCCGGTTGGGGCCAAGTCGAGGACCGGATTGCGGCTGAACTCGGCCCGGGTTCCGAGGCGTTCATCGTCACGGCCGCGCGAAAGCTGTACGGGCGCATGGGCAGTGAAGAACGCGATGGCCGCGCCGGTGCCGGAGCGACGCCGCAGAAGCGCGGCCGGGAGGCCCGCCACGTCATCACCGAACTACTCGCCGCGACGCAGCAGGAGATGGCCGAGTCCCCCACGGAAGGGGATGGCGATGGGTAGGCCACGCCTGGAGATCGGGACATTCGGCGACATCAACACCCAACTGTTGGCCAACGGACACTGGAAGGCCCGCGCCCGTTTTCGCGACCGCGACGGCGTGACCCGCGAGGTCAAGGCCGTGGCCGCCACCGAGGCGAAGGCCAAGGCCAAGCTGCGCGGCGCCTTGAAGGACCGCCGCCGCGGCCCCGCCGGCACCGACGACGAACTGACCCCGGAATCCACCGTCGCGGACCTGCTCACCCACTGGATCGCCACCTGCCGCGCCGACACCGCCCTGGCCCGCACCAACGGCGCCCGGCCACGCAAAACCGAGGACACGCTGGACGGCTACGAACGGGTCATCGACAAGATTCTGATCCCGGCGCTGCGGGCCGTCCGGCTGCGCGAACTGACCACGCAGCGCGTCGACCGCCACCTGCGTTCCTGCACGCCCGTCAGCGCAGCCCGCGACTCCCGCACCGTGCTGTCCCAGGCGTGCAAGATGGCCGTCGCCTACGGAGCACTCGACTACTCCCCCGTCGCCGCCGCCTACACCCCGCCCCGGTCGGCACCCAAGCCGCGCGCCCTCACCCCTGCCGACGCCGTGGAGATGCGGCGAAGAATCGTGAAATGGCAGGGCGGCGGATCGAAACGCGGACCGGCACGCGGGTATGACCGGCTGCGCATCTTCGACGTGCTGCTGGCCACCGGCGCCCGCATCGGCGAAGTGCTCGCACTCACCTGGGAGGACATCCACGGTCTCGACGGTGACGATCCCGTCACCGTGTACATCGGCCACCGGCTCGACAAGAAGTCCCACCGGATGACCGGACGCAAAGCCGGCGGCGATCCGTACACCGTCACCATCCCGGAGTTCGGCGCGGCTGCCTTGCGGGAACAACGGGCACTGGGGATCCCGTTCGACCCGGTGTTCCCGACCCGCCGCGGCACACACCAGTCCGAGGCCAACGTCCGCACCCACTGGCGCGCCATCCGCGGCGAAGACTTCAAGTGGGTTGTCCCGCATTCGATCCGCAAGTCCGTCGTCACCGCGGTGGAACGCTCGATGGGGCTGGAAGCCGCGGCCCGGCAGGCCGGGCACAGCAGCAGCGAGATCACCCGCCGGCACTACGTGGAACGGTCAGTGACGGTGCCCGACTACACCGCCGCCCTGGACGAATATTCGCGCCCTATCCGCGCCCTACAGGCCGCCAAAGAGCAACAGGCGGGGTGATTACCCCGCCTGACCTGCACGTACGGAGCCACCTAGGAGAATCGAACTCCTGACCTATTCATTACGAGTGAATTGCTCTACCGACTGAGCTAAGGTGGCGCGCCCGGCGCAAACCGGGCCGGGTCAGTCTACAGGTCCGCCCGCAGCGCCTGCCCGATGGTGGCGACCATGGCCCCCACCGCGAAGCGCGGCTTGACATTGGTCGCCAGCGCCTCGCGGCATTCGAGCACCGCCTCGATGCAGCGCAACAGCCGATCCGGCGGGGCGTAGGCCGCCATCGAGGCCACCGCGTCGGCCATATCCGGATGGTTGGGCCTGGCCGCGCCCGCCCCCGACGCCACCATCAGGGCGTCCCGGAAGTAAGTGGCCAGGTCGATCAGGGCCCGGTCCATGGCATCACGCGATGCCCGGGTCTGCCGCGACTTCTGCCGGCGCTCCAGGCCCTTGATCACCCCGGCGGTGCCGCGCAGCGTCCCGGCGGTGCCCTTGCCGGTGCCGCCGGCGCCCAACGCGGTGCGCAGTTCCTCGGTCTCGGCCTCGGCACGATCGGCCGTCAGCTCGCGGGCCTCGGACTCCGCGGCGGCCACCAGCTCGTCGGCGGCGGTGAAGGCCCGCGCCGGGGTGGCCGCGTCACGCGCGAGCGCCAGCGCCCGCTGGCGGCGTTGGCGAGCGTCGGCGTCGGTGGCCAACCGCCGGGCCCGCCCCACATGCCCGCCGCTGATCGCGGCCGCCCAGTCGGCGGTCTCGGCGTCCAGACCGTCGGTGTCGACCAGCACCTGGGCGATGGCCCCCGGCGGCGGTGTCACCAGAGCCACGTGCCGGCACCGGGACCGCAGCGTGATCGCGATGTCCTCCGGGTCCACCGAGGGGGCGCACAGCAGGAACACCGTCGACGGCGGAGGCTCCTCGACGACCTTGAGCAGAGCGTTGCCCGCACCCTCGGTGAGCCGGTCGGCATCCTCGACCACCACGATCTGCCAGCGGCCGGTCCCCGGTCGCCGCGACGCCATCTGCACGATGGCACGCATCTCATCGACCCCGATGGACAGGCCGTCCGGCACCACCCGCCGCACGTCGGCGTGCGTGCCGGCCATCGCCGTGGTGCAGGCCCGGCACCACCCGCAGCCGGGTCCGCCGTCGGCGTCGTCGGTGGTGCACTGCAGCGCCGCGGCAAAACACAGCGCCGCGATGGATCGGCCCGAGCCGGGCGGGCCGGTGATCAGCCAGGCGTGTGACATACCGCCGGCGGTCATGCCGCTGTGAGCTGAATCATGCCGGGACGCACGGGCGGCGGCCAACAGTTCCGCTTCTACCGCCTGTTGGCCCACCAATCGCGCGAAAACCCCGGTCATCACCGGCCACAGTAACCGGTGGCCCCGACATCACAGCGAATAAGGACTCCGGCTTTTGTCGGCCCGCCGGATACGGTGTTCAGGTGAGCACCACCAGGACCCTGGGCGGGCGAATCAGCCGATTCGTCCGCTGGGTGGTCAGGACACCGTGGCCGGTGTTCACGCTGAGCATGTTGCAGGCCGACATCATCGGTTCGCTGTTCGTGTTCGGCTTCCTGCGCTTCGGTCTGCCCGAAGAGGACCGCATCAACCTGCAGGATCTGCCGCGATCCAACCTGATCATCTTCGGCCTCACCCTGCTGTTCCTGTTCGGCATCGGCTTCACGGTGAGCACCTCCCTGCTGATGCCGGTGTTCCGCTGGCAGCGCCGGGAGTCGATGCTGGCCGGGCCCGACCCCGAGCCCGAGGCCACCGAGCTGGCGCGGTCACGCGCGTTGCGGATGCCGTTCTACCGGTCGCTGATCAGCATCGGCTACTGGGCGGTGGGTGGGGTGGTGTTCGTCATCATCAGCTGGCCGGTGGTCAATGACGTTGTGCCGGTGGTGATCACCGCCACCGCACTCGGCGCGGCGGCCACCGCCATCATCGGCTATCTGCAATCCGAGCGGGTACTGCGCCCGGTGGCTGTGGCCGCACTGCGCGGCGGCGCACCGGAGAACCTGCGCGCGCCCGGGGTGATCCTGCGCCAACTGCTGACCTGGCTGCTGTCTACCGGGGTGCCGTTGGTGGCGATCGTGGTGTCGGTGCTGGCCGGCAAGGCGTCGCTGCTGAATGCCTCACCGGACAAGCTGTTCACCCCGATCCTGTTGATGGCGCTGGCCGCGCTGATCATCGGACTGTCCGGGACCGTGCTGGTGTCAATGTCGATCGCCGACCCGCTGCGCCAACTGCGCTGGGCGCTCGGCGAGGTGCAGCGCGGAAACTACAACGCGCACATGCAGATCTACGACGCCAGCGAGCTCGGTCTGCTGCAGGCCGGGTTCAACGACATGGTGCGCGACCTGGCCGAGCGGCAACGGCTGCGCGACCTGTTCGGACGCTACGTCGGCGAGGACGTCGCCCGCCGCGCCCTGGAACGCGGCACCGAACTGGGCGGCCAAGAGCGCGACGTCGCGGTGCTCTTCGTCGACCTCGTGGGTTCCACCGAGCTGGCCGCGACCCGGCCGCCGAGCGAAGTGGTCAACCTGCTCAACGAGTTCTTCCGGGTGGTCGTCGAGGCCGTCGGCCGGCACGGCGGATTCGTCAACAAGTTCCAGGGTGACGCCGCGCTGGCGATCTTCGGCGCCCCGATCGAGCATCCGGACGCCTCCAGCGCGGCGCTGGCCGCAGCCCGCGAACTGCACGACGGCCTGGTGCCCGTGCTGGGCTCCGAAGAGTTCGGTATCGGGGTGTCGACCGGGCGCGCCATCGCCGGCCACATCGGCGCCCGGGCTCGCTTCGAGTACACCGTTATCGGCGACCCGGTCAACGAGGCCGCCCGGTTGACCGAACTGGCCAAGATGGAGGACGGCCACGTGCTGGCTTCAGCGGTCACGGTCAGCGGCGCCGTCGACGCCGAGGCGTTATGCTGGGAGGTCGGCGAGATCGTCGAGCTACGCGGGCGCACCGCCCCTACCCAGCTGGCGCGACCATTGAAACTCGCTGCGGCCGAACCAGTTCCGGCCATCGCAGACTGAGTCAGCTCTTGGCGGCCTTCTTGGCCGGCGCCTTGCGGGTGGTTTTCTTCGCCGCGGTCTTCTTTGCCGCGGTCTTCTTCGCGGCCTTCTTGACCGGACCCCGCGCCCGCCGGTCGGCGAGCAGTTCGGCAGCACGCTCGTCGGTGATCGAGGCCACCTCGTCACCCTTGCGCAAGCTGGCGTTGGTCTCACCGTCGGTCACGTACGGCCCGAACCGGCCGTCCTTGATCACCATCGGCTTGCCGGACGCCGGGTCGGCGCCCAATTCGCGCAGCGGCGGAGCCGAAGCCGACTGGCGGCCACGGCGTTTCGGCTCGGCGTAGATCTTGAGTGCCTCGTCGAGGGTGATCTCGAAGATCTGTTCCTCGGTGGCCAGCGACCGAGAGTCGGTGCCGCGCTTCAGGTATGGACCGTAGCGGCCGTTCTGCGAGGTGATCTCTTCTCCGGTAGCCGGGTCCACACCGACCACCCGCGGCAGCGACAGCAGCTTCAAAGCGTCGTCGAGGGTGACGGTCTGCAGGTCCATGCTGCGCAGCAGGGAGCCAGTGCGCGGCTTGGGGCCGGTCGGTTTCTTGCCCTTTTTGGCGGTTACCCCAGGATCGTCGTCAGGCGGTGGCGGCAGCACCTCGGTGACGTACGGGCCGTACCGGCCGTCCTTGGCGACGATCTCATGCCCGGTCTCGGGGTCCACGCCCAGCGGGCGGCCCTCCTGCGGGGTGGCGAAGCGTTCCTCGGCCAACGCCAGGGTCAGCTCGTCGGGCGGCAGCGAGTCGTCCAGGTTGGCCCGCTGGGGAGTCGGCTCACCGTCATCGCCGGTGATCATGCGCTCCAGGTACGGACCGTTCTTGCCCACCCGCACATAGACCGGGCGGCCCTCGGCATCCTCGAACAGCCGGATCGAGTTGATCTCGCGGGCGTCGATGCCCTCCAGATTGACCCCGACCAGCTTCTTCAGGCCCCCGGCGCGCGAGATCGAGCCCTCCACGCCGTAGTCGCCGCCGAAGTAGAAGTTGTGCAGCCAGTCGGTGCGGCGCTGACGGCCGGCGGCGATCCCGTCGAGCTCGTCCTCCATGGCCGCGGTGAAGTCGTAGTCCACCAGCCGGCCGAAGTGCTGCTCCAACAGCCCGATCACCGCGAACGCCACCCAGGTCGGGACCAGCGCGCTGCCCTTCTTGTAGACGTAGCCGCGGTCCTGGATGGTCTTGATGATCGAGGAGTACGTCGAGGGCCGTCCGATGCCCAGCTCTTCGAGCGCCTTGACCAGCGAGGCCTCGGTGTAGCGGGCCGGCGGGTTGGTGGCGTGGCCGTCCGGGGTGAGCTCGGTGGCGTCCACCCGCTGGCCCTGGGTCAGCTGCGGCAGCCGCCGCTCGGCGTCGTCGGCCTCGCCGCCGGCCAGCTCGTCGACGGTCTCCACGTAGGCCTTGAGGAAGCCGGCGAAGGTGATGGTGCGCCCGCTGGCGGCGAACGTCACTTCGCTTGTTTGACCAAGGCGCTCGGCTGCTCCGCCGATCCGCAGGCTCAACGTGGTGCCGCGCGCATCGGCCATCTGCGAGGCGACCGTGCGCTGCCAGATCAGCTCGTAAAGCCGGAACTCGTCGCTGCCCAGCTCGTTGCGCACCGCGTCGGGGGTGGCGAAGGTCTCGCCGGCCGGGCGGATGGCCTCGTGGGCTTCCTGGGCGTTCTTGACCTTGCGGGTGTACTGCCGGGGCGTCGGCGAGACGTACTCCTCGCCGTAGAGCTGACGGGCCTGGGTGCGGGCGGCATCAATGGCCGACTGCGACAGCGTCGTCGAGTCGGTACGCATGTAGGTGATGTAGCCGTTCTCGTAGAGCCGCTGGGCGATGCTCATCGTCCGCTCGGCGGAGAACCGCAGCTTGCGGCCGGCCTCCTGCTGCAGCGTCGAGGTCATGAACGGTGCATAGGGCTTACGGGTGTAGGGCTTCTCCTCAACCGAGGTCACCGACAGCGACGAGCCGCGCAACCCGGCCGCCAGCGCGGTGGCCGCGCCCTCGTCGAGCACGGTGACTTCAGCCGGCTTCTTCAGCGCACCCAGCGAGTCGAAGTCCCGGCCGGTGGCCACCCGCAGGTTGTCCACCGAGACCAACCGCGCGCTGAAGGTTGGTGGCGATGCCGTCGGGTCGGAGACGCTGGCGTCGAGCTGGGCCACCACGTCCCAGTAGGAGGCGCTGCGAAACGCCATCCGTTCGCGTTCGCGGTCGACGATGATACGGGTCGCCACCGACTGGACCCGGCCGGCCGACAGCTTCGGTGCGACCTTCTTCCACAGCACCGGCGAGACCTCGTAACCGTACAGCCGGTCCAGGATGCGCCGGGTCTCCTGCGCGTCCACCAGGTCGTTGTCCAGGTCCCGCGGGTTCTCGGCGGCGGCCCGAATCGCCGGCTCGGTGATCTCGTGGAACACCATCCGCTTCACCGGGACGCGGGGTTTGAGGGTCTCCAGCAGATGCCAGGCGATCGCCTCGCCCTCCCGGTCACCATCTGTGGCCAGATAGAGCTCGTCGACGTCCTTGAGCAGTCCCTTGAGCTCGGTGACCGTGCTCTTCTTGTCCGGGCTGACGATATAAAGCGGCTCGAAGTCTGCGTCGACGTTGACGCCCAGGCGCGCCCACGGCTCGGTCTTGTACTTGGCCGGTACGTCGGCGGCGTTGCGAGGCAGGTCCCGGATGTGTCCGCGGGACGACTCCACGACGTAGTTACGGCCCAGGTAACCGGCGATTTTCCGTGCCTTGGTGGGCGACTCGACTATGACGAGTCGCCGAACGTCCCTATTGGGGCCGCTATCGCGATCAAGGTCAGCCAACTGCGCTTACGCTCCACTTCTGTCCGCACCCGCTGGTCACGCCGCCGGTGGACAACTGACAATCTCGCACCCGCGGCCGTGCAGATGCAAACCGGCATTCAGCGGAGAAATTGTCTCAGAGTTACCCCTGGTGACCCGCCATTGGTGTCCAGACACGCGGCCACTGGGTCAACGCGTCGGGACCATCGGGTGATTCCCCGACGTTCTCCACCAGCCGCGACAGCCTACGGCGGCCGCTGATCCGCAGTGCGGGATGGCTGCCGCGGGTGCCGATCAGGGTGGGCGCGATACCCACCCTCATCAACGCCGAAGCCAACGGCTCGAAGGTGTCCGGGGCATGCGGGTCCAGCCCTAGCAGGTACCGGTCGGAGTCCACGGCGCCGGCCGCCAGCGTCCAGGCCCGCAATTCACGGGGTCCGGGCAGCCAGTTGGCCGGCACGGTCTTCACCGCACCGCGGGTCCACTGCTCGGCCAGTCGCCGAAGCCCCGAATCCACCGCGGTGCGCACCAACGGGGTGTCCTCTTCGGTGCGGGTGATCTCAGGCTGAAGGCCCGCTTCGGCGATCAACTCGGCCAGCGCAACGGCACGCCACTGCGCATCGACGACGACCGACAGCCGCGCACCGCCTCCGGTCACCACGATCTGCCCCGGAGCCGCCAGCACTCCGGTGAGGTCGGCGACGCTGGGCGGTACCGACTCCGCAGAAAAGAAGGAAAGCTGACTCACATCACCGACCGTAGGCCGGTCGACCTAAACGAAACCCCCCGGCCGTGCTCCGCTGATGGGAGCTGCCCGGGGGGTGTCGTCAAATTCCGTGGCTCAGACGGCGCGGACGCCCGTGGCCTGGGGGCCCTTGGGGCTCTGCCCGACCTCGAACTCCACCCGCTGGTTCTCCTCGAGGGTGCGAAAGCCGCTTCCCTGGATCTCCGTGTAGTGGACAAACACGTCAGCCGAGCCGTCCTCTGGTGCGATGAAGCCGAAGCCCTTTTCCGCGTTGAACCACTTCACAGTTCCCTGTGGCATCTGTCGATCTTTCCTTACTCTTCTTGCTCGGTGCACAGCACCGTTGTCGGGGCACCGCATTTCGCTGCCCCGGGCCTGTTCCGGCCGCACTGCCCTCGCGGACACCGCGGCCGCAGCGACGACCGTCCATCAGTCAACCATGTTCAGCTCCCCGAGGACAGACTGCGGTGCACAAAGTCCTTGAGTGAGCGATACGCAATACTGCGGCGAAGTTCTGTGCGGGCGATGTGGAGACGAAAACCGATGGCAGCGAATTTCGGCGGTGAATTGCTGGCCGCCGCGCTGGCCGGCACCGAACCGGGCGAACATCCGCTGCGCCACGTCGCTGACCTGCCCGCTTCCGCCGGCGCGGTGGACTCCTGGCCGGACTGGGCCGCACCCGCGGTGATCGGCGCGTTCACCGGCCGCGGAATCGAGCTGCCGTGGTCGCACCAACTCGCCGCCGCCGAGCACGCCCACGCCGGGCGCGACGTGGTGATCAGCACCGGCACGGCGTCGGGCAAGTCGTTGGCCTATCAACTGCCCAGCCTGAACGCCCTGGTCGCCGATCCCCGTGCCCGGGTGCTGTACCTGTCACCGACCAAGGCGCTCGGCCATGACCAACTGCGCGCCGCCGGTGAACTGTGCGCGGCGGTGCCGGGCCTGGCCACCCCGGCGAGCGCGGTGGCACCCGCCGCCTACGACGGCGACACACCCGCCGAGATCCGCCGGTTCGCTCGGGAACGGTCTCGCTGGGTGTTCTCCAACCCGGACATGATCCACCTGTCGATGCTGCGCAACCATGCCCGCTGGGCGGTGTTCCTGCGGGGACTGCGTTTCGTGGTCGTCGACGAATGTCATTACTACCGAGGCATTTTCGGATCACATGTGGCGATGGTGCTGCGCCGGCTGCTGCGGTTGTGCGCCCGCTACTCGGGATCCGGGACAGGGCCGACGGTGATCTTCGCCAGCGCCACCACCGCCGCCCCGGGTGCCAGCGCGTCGAGGTTGATCGGCCGGCCGGTCGCCGAGGTGACCGAGGACGGCTCGCCGCACGGTGCGCGGACGGTGGCGCTGTGGGAGCCGGCGCTGCGCACCGACGTGACCGGGGAACACGGGGCTCCGGTGCGCCGCGCCGCCGGCACCGAGGCGGCCCGGGTGATGGCCGATCTGATCGCCGAGGGGGCGCGCACCCTGACCTTCGTCCGATCACGTCGCGGTGCCGAGGTCACCGCGCTGGCGGCCCGCACCCGGCTGGAGTCCATCGCGCCGGATCTGGTCGACAAGGTCGCGTCGTACCGGGCGGGTTATCTGGCCGAGGACCGCCGGGCCCTGGAACGGTCGCTGGCCGACGGCGAGCTGTACGGCCTGGCCACCACCAACGCCCTCGAGCTCGGGGTGGACATCGCCGGGCTGGACGCGGTGGTGATCGCCGGCTTCCCCGGCACGGTGAGCTCGTTCTGGCAGCAGGCCGGCCGGTCGGGCCGCCGCGGCCAGACGGCGCTGATCGTGCTGATCGCTCGCGACGACCCGCTGGACACCTATCTGGTGCACCATCCCGCCGCACTGCTGGACAAGCCGATCGAGCAGGTTGTGATCGACCCAGCCAACCCCTACGTGCTGGGCCCGCAGCTGCTTTGCGCAGCCACCGAACTTCCGCTGACGGTCACCGAGGTGCGGCAACTGGGGGCCGAGCAGGTGGCCGACGACCTGGTCGGCGAGGGAATGCTGCGCCCGCGGGCCGAGAAGTACTTCCCGGCGCCGGGCCTGGACCCGCATGCGGGCGTGGATATCCGGGGGTCGGCCGGCGGGCAGGTGGTGATCCTGGAAACCGACACCGGCCGGGCGCTGGGCAGCGTCGATGCCGGGCGGGCGCCGGCCACGGTGCACACCGGCGCGGTGTATCTGCATCAGGGCGAGAGCTATCTGGTCGATTCGCTGGACACCGAGCGCCAGATCGCGTTCGTGCACGCCGCGGACCCGGGTTATGCGACGTTTGCCCGCGAGATCACCGACATCGATGTGACGGGCCCGGGTGAACGCTCCTGGTTCGGTTCGGTGAGCCTGGGCCTGGTGCCGGTGACGGTGACCCACCAGATCGTCGGTTACCTGCGCCGGCTGCCGACCGGCGAGGTGCTGGACTTCGTCGAGTTGGACATGGCGCCGGCGACGCTGTCCACCACCGCGGTGGTCTACACGGTCGCTCCCGAGGCGCTGATCGGCCGCGGGATCACCGAGACGCGGATTCCGGGGGCGCTGCATGCCGCTGAGCACGCGGCGATCGGACTGCTTCCTCTGGTGGCCAGCTGTGATCGCGGCGATATCGGCGGATTGTCCACCGCGTTGGGGCCGGCAGCGCTCGGCGGGCTGCCGAGCGTCTTCGTCTACGACGGCCATCCGGGCGGAGCCGGATTCGCTGAGCGTGGATTCCGTTCGGCGGCAACCTGGTTGGAGGCCACTGCGGCGACGATCGAGTCCTGCGAATGCCCACACGGCTGCCCGTCGTGCGTGCAGTCACCCAAGTGCGGCAACGGTAACGATCCGTTGGACAAAGAAGGCGCGGTGCAGGTGCTGCGATTAGTGCTCGCCGAACTCGACGCCGCCGGCAGAAACTGACCCGCGGCAGGAGTCGGCCGACCCCCCGAACGGCCGACTCCACACAATGCCGCGGAGCGGCGAGCGAACGGCCGAAAAGCGATCCGTTCGACAGACCCGGCCCTAGGCCGGACGCGGCCGTAAGTTACCGGTAATTCCGAATCAGTGCAACTTCGAAACCGGGCCCCGGGCAACTCAAATCGGTGGAGCCGTCGCTGTCGACGCAGCTAGACGACCTTCGGCCGAACCATCTGCGATACCGCCCACGTGCGGATCGCTCGAGCACGTTCGGGGCGATGCCGGCCAGGAGACACGGACGGCGTACCGGGCTCAGCTCAGGCGCCGTGACGCCCGGCGATCTGGCGGGCAGCGAAGTCGGCGGCCTGATCGGCCATCCCGTTGGTCACGTACGCACTGTGCGCGCCGCGGTTGAGGGCGCCGGGCTGGCAGATCGGGTCCTCCGGAGCGCACAGGTCGATGGTCTTGCCGACGAAGGCGGGACCGATGACGATCGGCGGGGCGCCACGCTGCAGCACGCTGACGACGTTGGCCGACGGCTTGCCGAACAGGGCGACGGCGGCCACGTGGTCGGCCACCGCCGGCGCCAGGGGCCCGGTCAGCCCGGCCGGCAGCGCGTAGCCCGCGGGGACGGTGTCGCTGGTGGCATAGGCGCTCACCGCGGCGCCCTGCGAATAGCCGCCGAGCACGATGTCGGTGGCCGCGCAGCGGGCGGCCATGTCGTTGAGGTGGTTGCTGACGTCGGCGACGCCGTCGACGGCCCGGGCGAAGTCCACCGAGGCGGGATAGTTGACCGCGTAGACGTCGACGACCTGGCCGGGCAACCGGCCGCGCAGGGCGTCGACGAACGGGGTTCCGACCTTGCCGATGCCGGGGCCTTCGAAGGTTCCCCGGGCGAAGACCACCTCGACGTCGGGGCAATCGCTGGGCGTGACGGCGTTCGGGGCGGCCGAGGCCGTACCCACACCGAGTAGCGAGGCGGCACTCAAGGCGGCGGCCGCCATCGCCGCGAACAGCAGCCTTCGGAGGTTGCTCATGAACTTCCCCTCAAGATCGTTTGCGGGTTGCAAACTATCAGAATTGTATAGACCGTCGAAATATTCCCGTAGGCTGCAAAGTGTGAACGATCAGACAACACTCAACGATTCGTCCGCTATGGACGAATTGCTGAGCCCCCTGCTCGATTACCTGGCCCGACGGCTGCGTGCCGAGACCGAAGCCGATCTACGGCCGTTCGGCGTGAAGATCCGCCACGTGGTCGCGTTGACGGTGCTGCGCGACCTCGGTGAGCGCGCCCAGTCCCAGATGTCCGAAGCGCTCGGAATGGATGCTACCGGGATCGTGGCACTGCTCAACGACCTCGAGTCCCAGGGCCTGATCGAACGCCGCCGCGCAGCCCGGGATCGGCGCCGCCACAACGTGGTGATCACCGACGCGGGATGCCGCCGCCTCGCCGAGGTCCACCGTGCCATCGCCGGCCTGGAACAGCGGATATTCGGCCTCACCGCCCACGAGTCGACCATGCTGTATCAGCTGCTGCAGAAGGCCACCGCGTCGGCGGCCGGTGGACCCGCGGAACCCTTGGAATCCGTGGCCGGCGAGGACTGCCCGCGCTAACCAGAGGGCCCGGCCCGCGCCGTCGCGCGCACCTGCCCCAACCGCCGGCCGGGCAGTGCCACGGTGACGGTGACCACCACATCGAGTCCGTCCACCGCGCAGCCCACGCCGTCGGCACGGGTCATCGCGGCGGCCAGCCGTTCCGATGCCGTACACGCCGCCTGCGGCCCGGCGGGGATCGCAGCCGCACCGGCGAGTGCGGCCAGATCGGCGACCGACTGCGCCCGGTGCCGAGCGATCACCACCGACCCCAGCAGGAAGCCCCCACCGGTGACGGTCAGCAGCACCGCGACCATGGCGGCGGCGGCCACACTGGCCGCCCCGGCCTCTCCCCTCACGACGGCTCGGCGGCCGAGACCGCCTCGCCCCGGATCACCAGCCCCGGCAGCAGGGCGAGCCGGGCGGTGACGGTGGCGACCACCAAGCCGGCGTCCGAGCGCACCGCAAGCCCGGCGCCCTGCGGTGCAATGCGCCGGCCCGCCGCGATCCCGGCCGGGGTGTCTCCGCGGGCCGCGGCGCGGGCCACCTCTCGAGCAGCATCGATGCAGCGAACCTGGGTGGTGACCGCGGTCAGACCGGCCAGGCACAGCATCAACACCACCGTGAGGGCCGCCAGCGCGAACGCCGCCTCGACCGTGCTGGCGCCGGTGTCGTCGGCGAACCGGCGATGAACTCCCATCACACCTTGGTGTTCAGCGCACGCCCGATGACCCGGTTGAGCGCCGAGACGATCGAGTCGCCGGTGACCACCGTGTAGAGGATCGCGCCGAAGGCGGCCGCCGCGATCGTGCCGATGGCGTATTCCACGGTGGACATCCCGGACTCATCGGATGCCAGCAGCAGCAATCTGACTTGAAGGAAGCGAAACGTATTGCGTGCCTGCGATATTTGAGTCCTCACTGGTCCTCCTTGTGCATCACCCGTCAGGGTTCTCGCGGTCCGTCCGCGAAGCTTCTCCTCACAGCAGGCCCGACTGCAGCACCTCGCCGGCCAGGCCCGCCACCACCGGCACGATGCCCAGGCACACGAACGCCGGCAGGAAGCACAGCCCGAGCGGGCCGGCGATCAGCACGCCCGCCCGTTCGGCCGCAGCCGTGGCGGCATGCCCGGCGTCGTCGCGGCTCGCCTTGGCGAGCTCGCCGAGACCGGCGGCCAGCGCCGCCCCCGAGGTTCCGGACCGGCGGGCCAGCCGCAGCACCGCGGTCGTCGAGGGTTCCAGCGCATCGGTCGCAGACTCCGGCGGCGACCATGCGACAGCAGGATCAGCGCCCAGCGCCAACAGGTCCGCGCCGCGACGCAACACCGCCGCCAACTGAGGGGGCGCTGATCGGGCGGTGGCAGAGGCCGCACCCGACACCGGCATGCCCGCGGTCAGGCAGAGCGCGAACACGTCCAGGCCGGCCGCCAGCGCCAGTGCGTCGGTGCCCGGTGCCGCCGGCGATGCGGCCACCCGCACCGGCGGGGACATACCGGCGCGCACCCGCACGACCGAAGGTCCGGCCGCGGCCAGCACCGCGCCCGCCAGCAGTACCGTCGCGAGCATCATCGGCCGACTCCGGTGATCCGGTCCGCCCACAGCATCCCGGCGCAGACCAGGCTCACGCCCACCACCGCCAGCACCCCGCCCGAGCCCCCGAGCAGGAAGGCCAGCGGCCGCGCTCCCACCAGCTGGCCGAGCAGCACACCCAGCACCGGCAGGCAGCCCAAGATGGTCGCCGACGCCCGCGCACCCGCCATACCGGCATCCGCACGCGCTGAAAACCGTTGCCGTGCGGTGATATCGCGCTGCGCAGCCTGCATCAGGGTGGCCACCGCCAGGCCGTGCTCACCGGCCAGGCCCCAGTAGACGGCGAGGCGCTCCCAGTTCGCGGGCAGGGCCGACGAGCCGGCCGCGTACCGCAGGCCCGTCGCCACGTCGGCGCCCAGCCGCGCCCGCGCAACCACCCCGTGCAGACCCGCGGCCACCGCGGCATGGCCGGTCTCGGCGGCGGCAACGGCGAAGGCGCGCACCGGATGCGCTCCGACCCGCAGCTCTGCAACCAGGATGTCCAGCGCGGCTTCCAGGGCGTCGGACTCCGCCCGGGCGCGGCGCTCACGTATCCGGCGGCGGTACCGCAGGGCAGTGGTGACGGCGAGCACCGCAGCGGCCACGCAGGTACTGCCCGGCAGACACACCGCGGCCGCCAGCACGCCGCAGCCCGCGAGCATCACCAGAACCGCCCGCCCACCGCCGGCCGAGCGGTCGACGGGCCGCAGCCGGCGGCGCGGCGCGGCACCCAGCAGGACCGCTGCCGCCAGCGCAAGCGCCGCGACCGTCGCGCCGCTCACGACGGCATCCGATCCCGAAGCAGCGCTTCGAATTCCGCGGCGTGTTCGCTCAAACCCCGCTCCAGCTGCCACACCGACGCGGCCTGTACCCGCCCGGCGGCCCCGCGGCGCAGCAGCGCGATCTCGGTGAGTCGCCGGCGGCCGGTGCGATCGCGCCCGACGTGCAGCAGCACCTGGACGGCCGCCGCGAGTTGGCTGTGCAGTCCGGCACGGTCCAGCCCGCCTAGCGCGGCCAGCGCTTCGAGCCGGGCCGGCACCTCGGCGGGGCTGTTGGCATGCACCGTGCCGGCGCCGCCGTCGTGCCCGGTGTTCAGCGCGGCCAGCAGGTCGACCACTTCGGCGCCACGGACCTCACCGACCACCAGCCGGTCCGGTCGCATCCGCAGTGCCTGCCGGACCAGGTCGCGCAGCCCGACCGCACCGGCGCCCTCGACGTTGGCCGCGCGGGCCACCAGCCGAACCAGATGCGGGTGGCGTGGCTGCAGTTCCGGTGCATCCTCGACGCAGACCAGGCGCTCGTGCGCGTCGACGGCTCCCAGCATGGCCGCCAGCAGCGTGGTCTTTCCGGCGCCGGTGCCTCCGGAGACCAGGAATGCCAGCCGGGCGGCGATCACCTCAGCCAGCAACTCAGCCGCCACCGGGGCGATGGCGCCGACCGCACGTAGCGCGGCGATGTCCTGGGTGGCCGGCCGCAGCACCCGCAGCGACAGGCACGTCCCGCCGGCGGCTACCGGCGGCAGTATGGCGTGCAGCCGGACGCTGAATTCGCCCGCGGCGCCGCCACTGAAACCATCGAGCTGCCCGTCCACCCACGGTTGCGCGTCGTCCAACCGACGTCCGGCGGCCACCGCCAGCCGCTGGGCCAGCCGGCGTACGGACGCCTCGTCGGCGAATCGGATCTCGGTGCGCCGCAGTCCGGCTCCGTCGTCGACCCAGACCGCATCGGGAGCGGTGACCAGCACATCGGTGGTACCGGGGGCACCCAGCAGCGGCTCGAGTGGTCCGGCGCCGGTCAGCTCGGTCTGCAGCACCCGCAGGCTCGACAGCATCTCGGTCTCGCCGAGCACGCCACCGGATTCGGCGCGGATCGCCGCGGCCACCGCTTCGGGCCGCAGCTCCGCGGAGTATCCGGCAGCCAGCCGTTCACGGACCCGGTCGATCATCGAATCCTTCATGCCGCCTGAGCCTTTCGGCCGGCGACCAGTTCCAGGACCCGGGTGGCCGCTTGCGCCAGCGCGGACCGGCGACCGAGCCGCAGGCCGGCATGTTCGAGCCGCTCGGCCAGCTGCGGCTCGGCCCGCACCGCCGCCAGCAGCGGCAGCCCGACGATCTGGGCCACCTCGGTGGCACGCAGCCCGCCCGGGGCCGGCCCGCGGACCACCAGGCCGACGTTGGGGGTGACCGAACGCAGCCGCGGTGCGATCACCGCGCCGGCCGCGCAGGCCCGAACGTCGCACGGGCAGACCACCACCACGAGATCGGCGAGGCTCAGCGCGGTCTCGACCGGATCGGCCCATGCCCGGGGCAAGTCGCAGACCACGGTGACTCCGCCGCGTCGGCCCGCGTCCAAGACCGCGTCCACGGTCGGCGCGGCCACCTGGTGGCCCCGCTGCCGGATGCCGGAGAGCACGCTGACATCGCCGTGGCGGGGCAACGCCGCTCGCAGCGCGGGCCAGGTCAGCCGCCCACTGCGACGGGTCAGGTCGCCCCAGCGCAGACCGGCGACGTTCTCGGTGCCGGCCAGCAGGTCGATGCCTCCGCCCCAGGCGTCCAGATCGACCAGCAGGGCCTCTCCGGCGCGCTGCGCCAGGGCCGTCGCCATCAGTGATGCCCCGGCCCCGCCGCGCGCGCCGATCACCGCGATGACCGCGCCGCGGTGAGCACCGTCCGGTGTTGCCTCAGCCGCCTCGGCCAGCTCAGTCACCAGAGCGTCACCGTCGGTGGGCAGTGTCAGCACCCGCTGCGCCCCGATCGCTACGGCGGCCTGCCACGCGGGCGTTCCGGTGGGGTCCTCGGTGAGCACCAGGACGTGCACGCGGCGCGGCAGCCCGGCGGTCGAACAGCGCGCGGCACCGTCCTCGTCGAGCACCACCGCGGTGGCGGCCGCCCACGCGGTGCGAGTGGGCACAGTGGCACCCAGGTGGATCACCCGCAGCCCGGCGGCCGCGGCCACCCGGTCGACCTCGTCGCGCAGGGCGGGTTGGGCGACCAGGGCCAACAGTCCGGGGGTGTTGCTCACCCCGTCACGGTGGTGGGGCGCATTCGCCCGTGCCAGCCGGACTTGGCCAATTGTGGATGAAAAGATCCACTGTGGATGGGCCTGCGGTTTGTGCAGGACAACAAATCATCCGATTCAGATGTCTACGCCTCGGATTGGAACACGTTCCACTTGGAAGAATTCGGTTCCAGCGAAGAATAGTTAGCCCGGAAAAAGGACGACCCCCGCCAGGGGGGGAGGAGGCGGAGGTCGTCGTGCATCAACCCCGGGGGGTCGGGCCGATACACCCTCAGCATAAGCCGAGTGATGCCACTATACACACGAGAGGGCGGTCTGGCGCAAGTGTCCACACCAAATGGACTCGGTTCGTTGCGCCTGTCCTGAAGTGCACTTTCCCGGATATTGCCGGGACGAATGGCGGCGGCGGACCTATGCTGTACCGGTGACGGCTTCCGACCCGGGCACCCCGAATCCGCAGTCCCCGCGACCATCGGCGGAGCCGGTGCCACCGGACACGCGGACCCGTACCGCCGCCTTCCTGGACCTCGACCACACGGTGATCGCCAAGTCCAGCGCGCTGGCCTTCAGCAAACCTTTTATGGATCAGGGACTGATCAACCGTCGTACGGTTCTGAAGTCGAGCTACGCCCAATTCCTCATGCTGTTGTCCGGTGCCGACCACGACCAGATGGAGCGGATGCGCACCCATCTGACGAACATGTGCAAGGGGTGGGACGCCGAGCAGGTGAAGGCGATCGTCAACGAGACGATGCACGATGTCGTCACACCCCTGGTCTTCGCCGAGGCAGCCCAGCTGATCGCCGATCACAAGCTCTGCGGCCGAGACGTGGTGGTCGTCTCGGCCTCCGGTGAGGAGATCGTGGCGCCCATCGCCCGCGCCCTGGGCGCCACTCACGCCATGGCCACCCGGATGGTCGTCGCCGACGGCAAGTACACCGGCGAGATCGCGTTCTACTGCTACGGCGAGGGCAAGGTGCAGGCAATCCAGGAGTTGGCCGCCCGCGAGGGCTACCCGCTGGAGCACTGCTACGCCTACTCCGACTCGATCACCGACCTGCCGATGCTGCAGGCGGTGGGCCACCCCTCGGCGGTGAATCCGGACCGCGGGCTGCGCAAGGAGGCGCTCGCCAACGGGTGGCCGGTGCTCACTTTCTCCCGGCCGGTCTCGCTGCGCGACCGCCTTCCTGCCCCGTCCGGCGCTGCGGTGGCCACCACCGCAGCAGTCGGGATCAGCGCGATCGCGGCCGGGGCGCTGACGTATTCGCTGCTGCGCCGGCTCACCACCTGAGCCTCCAGCAAACCTCGGCGGTCACAATCCGATGACACCGGGCACGCCGATTGAGATTCACCCTTGCTGTGGCCTGCATCACGTAGTACAAAGGAAGCACGGAAGCCCGGTAAGGCCAGGGTCGACTCGGAAGAGAAGGATCGATCTCCCGAACCACGCTTCCCAGTGCGGATAGCGGTACCCACGCGGAGCCATAGCCGCGAAGATGGCAGAAGTGTTGCGGGCCTGCGTAATTGCGGAACGTGTTCGGATTTGTCAACCTCTTGGGTGGGGTTGCTCCCGAAGAACACCGCAGGAGCGCCGAGGCCACCCACGCAACCCACGTTGGACGCTTGGTAACCGTGTACCGCACTAGCGGGCGGCGAGCCGATTCATTCGGAACGCCGCCCGCTTCGTCTGTCCGGATCGGCCTGTCGACTCAACGCTTGGCGCCGGCCTCAGCAATCCCCAGCGCGTCCATCGCGCCGGCGTGCATCGCACCGCAGCACCCCAGCAGCCATCGGGTGACACCCTTGGGCGTCCCTCCCGCGAAATCGCGCGCCGCTTGGCGGTACTCACCGGATTTGCGCATCCAGGTGACCTCCGGAACGCCCAGTCCGCGGCGGTCCAGCCCGCTGGCGATGGTCACCAGCCGGGCCGCTCCCCGCGCGACCACTCCGTCGGCACTGCCGAACGGCGCCATGGTCAGCAGCTCTCCGTGCACCACCGCGGCAAACACCGGTGCTGCCACTTCGGTGCCGCCGGCGGCCAGGTCGGCGAGCATCTCCAGCCGGCGGCCGACGGCCTCGCCACCCTCCGGCCGGCCGAGGTGGTCTTCGTCGACCAGGTCAGCGGCGGCCAGCACATGCAGCCGGGCCAGCGCCTGCAGCGGGGCACGGCGCCAGACCTCGACCAGCGAGCCCTGCCCGCCCTCGAGTGCCTGGGCCACCCGCAGCGCACCGGCGAACACCGGATTCGCCGCGGCGGAGGCATCCACATTGGTGGGACCACCGTCGAGCACCGACGACGCCCGCGCCGCCCGCAACGACGCCTCCGCTGCGCTGACCGGCCAGCCGCGAACATTTGTCTTGTGACGCAGTGCGCGGGCCAGCTCGTCACGAACCTTCTCGCTGGCCTCGGCGACACCGGGCAACTGCAGCAGCGGGGCCAGTGGATCGTCTGCGGAAATCACGGGCTGGACACTACCGCCGAGAAGATTAGGCTCCATACGTGCCCGAGACCCACGCCGCGACACCATCGTCGTACCCGCCCTCCCCTGCCTTCGTCGCGCAGGCCAATGCGGGGCCCGAGCTGTACCGGGCGGCCGAGGCCGATCGCCTCGGATTCTGGGCGCAGCAGGCCAATCAGCTCAATTGGGCAACGCCGTTCACCGAGGTGCTGGACTACTCGCGGGCGCCGTTCGCGCGGTGGTTCGCCGACGGCCGGCTCAACGTCGCCTACAACTGCGTCGACCGCCATGTCGAGGCCGGCAACGGGGATCGGGTGGCGATCTTCTGGGAGGGCGAGCCCGTCGGCGGTTCAGCGAGCCTCGACGAAGGAGAGGCGAAGCTGGGACCGGCGCATGAG
>NZ_JAYJJS010000045.1:0-20089 GCF_020181635.2 Mycobacterium zoologicum
ATAAAGCCCTGTGCCCCCCAACAAAAATTGGGGGGCACAGGCACTTTTATTCCTTTATCAATCGAGTGCGCATCAAGAAAAAGGGCAATGCTGTACTGCGTTTCGGCGTAGGGCTCACCGTGGCCCGCCCGCTTTGCTTCAAGTCCAGCTGTCGCACGGATCTCGTCACGTCGATCGGCGGCATTTCAGACGACCGGTCGTTCGGTCACATGGCCTCGACGGCGGGTGGTTTCCAGGTGCCGTCGGTGATGGCGGGCTTGCCCCAGTAGGCGCGGATGTAGAGGGAGAACGGTCCGTCCGGTGCGGGCAGCCAGTTCGCTTCTTTGTTGGGACCGGGTGATTTCGCGCCGGCATAGAGGGTCAACGATCCGTCCTCGCCGCGGGTGAGCGACTTGTTCTTGGTACCCAGGGAGTAGCGGTTCAACGGATTCGGGTTGAAGAAATGTTCTTCGTTGTAGAGGGTCACTGACCAGAAGCCTTGGACCGGGGGTTCTTGTCCCGCAGGAAAAGTAATCCGGTAGGTGCGATTACCGTGCAGCGCGGCGCCGGTGCCGTCGCGGTCGGTGTAGAAGTACTGGGTCTCGTTGGGGCGGTTTTCGAACATATTCGATTTGGCGGTCGCGGTACGGTTGAAGTAATCGAAGCCGAACATGGCGTTGTTGACCGATCGGTTCCAATTGCTGCCCACCGGCACACCGTTGTGGACCCATTGCCGGAACGGTGTGATGACATCAGTCTCGGAGGCGACCGCCGTGTCGGTGAGGACTTTCTTCACCTCCGGGTCCTTCCCGGCGTCGAGCAGCGCAGTGAACTGCGCATAGAGCGCTTCCTCCCCCGGCAGCGGGGCGACCGCCTCCAGGGCCGTGCCGATCTGGTCGAAGAACTGCTCGGGGATCACCCAGCTGGTTTCACCGCCGCCCTGCGTGGGAGGGGTGGGCAGGCTCGGAAGCTTGGCCCATTCGACCGTCTTCATCGATCCGTCGAACTCGGTCAGCGGGTAGATGTTGATCTGCTTGATCACCGGTTGGATAGCGGCACGGTCTTCGGGAGTGTCATCCATGAACACCCGGGGGATTCCCGCCGCCAACGCGGTCGAGGACCGCAGCACAGCTTCGACGCCGTCGGGCTTGTCGCCCTTCCAGTTCGGACCGGCCAGCAGGTAGAACCCCGGCTTGGAGTTATAGGGTTTGCCGAGTTCGCCGAACTGGTCGGTGCGCTGGTCATAGAGCGCGTACACCCAGAACCGATCGCCGAAATCAGGCACTTGGATGATCACAGGTTCTTCGTCGAGCGACATGTACGACAACCCGTAGACAACGTCCTGATTGGGGCACGCGATGAAGGTCTGGGCGGGATCGATGTAGTCGGACAGCATGGCCAATCGCCCTCGCGGGGCGGCGGGCAGCACCCCGTTGAGCCGACCGGGATGCGGCGCCCTGGTGATCGAGGCCTTGCGGTTGAGCATATTGACCAGCGGCCATCCCCAGAGATACGCCGTCTGCCCGAAGGTGCGGGCATAGCCGGGGTGCATCACCACCCCGGGCACGGGCTGGGTGATCTTGGCCGCGGGCGTCTCAGACGGATGGGGTTGGGCTGATTCGCCCGACGTCTCCGTCGGTGCGGTGTTGTCGGTTGAGCACCCGGCCAACGCGGCCCCGGCGCCGACCGAGGCGACTGCCAATCCTGCTGCGCTCAATGCCGATCGCCGTGTCATTCCCCAGCTCATGAGAAGAATCCTCCTGATTGATCCGGATCGAATGTGGCTCCCCCGGCCCCAACGCCGCGTCGGTCGCAACGCACATGCGCCCTCACTTAAGCACGCCGAGCGGCTGTCAGGCCGACGATTGGTCGTTCCGAATTGGACTGCGACATCACGGAATATGCATAGCCCGGTGTAGCCGGGCAGCGGCGCTGATCCGTGCGCGGTCAGGTCACAATCGAAGGCCTCGACCGCAGTGCTCACCGCCGCCGCCACATCGGCGCCGGGCCTTACGTCACAGGCGATTCCGATCGATCCGTTTCCGAGTTCGGTGGCCGCCGCAACCGCGCCGTCACCGTCGATGTCGGCGATCGCGACACTGGCCCCGCCTTTACCCGCGCGTGGGCGACACCCCTCGGGCCGCCCACGTAACACGAAACTAGCCACACCGGGCCGCTCAGCGATACAGGGCTTTCCTTTGCAACGGCGGCCTGAAAACGCGCGGGGATTTCCCTGGCATTTACCGGGCTCGTCAAACCTCGCGGGTGATTGCTGTTGCCGTATCTGCCCCCGGGCGATACCGTTAAGCGGAATCTAAGGAAATCAACAGGATGGTGTTCGGTGCGAACCTTCCCTTGCGTACCCCTTGTCATCGCGGTCGCAGCGGCCGGGCTCTTGGCCGGGGCACCGGTGGCCGGCGCGCAATCGCGGGCGATCGGGCTTACCGGCAACGGAACGTCGCTGGGTGACGGTGTCGCATTCGTGATGGGCGGCACCGGTATGCCGCAGCCGTCCGAGCGGTACCTCGAGGCCATCAACGCCGCATATCTGCAACCGCACGGATTCGGCGGCGATCTGGTGTCGCTGTGGACGCCGGAGAATGTCAGTTCGACGTCGCAGGCGGTCGGTGGGCAGATTCTCTACAACGCGATCATGGGCCAGATCGCCGGTGGCGGCGTCGACGCCGATCACCCTGTCGTGGTGTTCGGCTATTCGCAGAGCGCGCTGATCTCCTCGGATCTGATGCAGCGACTGGCCGACGAGGGAGTGTCAAACGATCTGGTCCGGTTCGTGTTGATCGGCTCCCCGGGCACCAGTGAGATTCCCACCGATCTGTATCACACCGACGTCTACAACTACGAATACGATATGGTCGCGTTCCGGCCCACGTATTTCAATCCGCTGGCCGATCTGAACTCATTCATGGGCTTCATCTACGGGCATTCGGTGTTGTTGAGCGTGACGCCCGAACAGGTCGCGTCCGCAGTCGAGCTGCCGACTTCTGATCCCGACTCGCTGAACTCGTATTACATGTTTCCCTCGGAGCTGCTGCCGCTGCTGGCCCCGCTGAAGCTGATCCCGGTGCTCGGACAACCGCTCTATGAGCTGTTGGAGCCCGTCACCCGCATCCTGGTGAACCTCGGCTACGGCAACATCGATCACGGCTGGCCTCCGGGAGACGTCGATGTGACTCCGGCGTCCGGGCTGTTCCCCGCCAATATCGATCTGGGTGAGCTCGCCACTGCGCTGGGAAATGGTGTGCAACAAGGGATCAGCAATGCTCTCGCCAGCCTGCTGGACCCCGCGACCTACCAGGTCGTCCCGCTCATGGAGGACCCGTCACTGGCCGCTCTCATTCAGGAGGGGTACATCGTGGGAGTCGTGGACTCGCCGAATCCGACGCTGGAGGAGGCCCTGACCGGTCTCTGGACCTTCCTGCAGGGCTTCACCGACACGACCGAATACCCGATGCCGGACTGATGATCGCTTAGTCGAACAAGGTCGCGCTGGCGTGACGTCGTTCCAGGTCCAGCAGTGCGCGCTTGCGCTCGATACCGCCGCCGTACCCGGTCAGGCTGCCGTTGGCACCGATCACGCGATGGCACGGGACGATGATCGAGATCGGGTTGCGGCCGTTGGCCAATCCGACGGCACGCGACGCGCTGGGTGACCCGATCTGATCGGCGAGCTCACCGTAGGAGCGGGTCTGGCCGTAGGGGATCGTCAGCAGGGCGGTCCACACGCGTCGCTGGAACTCGGTGCCGCCCATGGTGTAGGCCAGGTCGAACTCGGTGAGGTCTCCCGCGAAATACGCCCCGAGTTGCTCGACGACGTCGGGGAACGCGGTGTCATCGCGTTGCCAGCCGGTGTGATCGGGAGCGTGAGAGTGGTTGATCATCAACAGATGGCCGAGCCTGCCGTCGGCACCGGCCAGCGTCAGCGGGCCGATCGGGCTGTCGATGATGCGCTGAATGGTCATGCGATCTCCTCGGAAGTCGGGGGCCAGTCGTTGACGGCGTGGTCGAGTGCGGTCCACAGATGCTGGGTGGCGTAGGACCGCCACGGACGCCAGCGGGTGCTGCGCTCGATCAGTGCCCGTGGGGTATCGGGCAGGCCCAGATGGCGGGCGGCCAGCTGAACACCCAGGTCGGCTACCGGAAACGCGTCCGGGTCGCCCAGGCCTCGCATCGCGATGACCTCGGCGGTCCACGGCCCGATCCCCGGAAGGCGCAGCAGATCGTGGCGGGCCTGCTCCCAATCGCAGCCGGCCCCCAACGCGAGGCTGCCATCGCCGAGCGCTGCGATCAGGCTGACCAGGGTCTGCCGACGTGCTCGGGGCAGCGCCAGTTCGTCGGGATCGAGGTCGGCCAGTCGCTGCACGGACGGGAACACATGCGTCAGACCGCCTGCCGGGTCACTGATCTGGTCGCCGTGTCCCAGCACCAGTCGCCGGGTGTGGGTGCGGGCGGCCTTGATCGACACCTGCTGGCCGAGCACCACCCGTACCGCCAGTTCGGCTTCGTCGACGGTTCGCGGAATACGCTGCCCCGGGGCTTTGGCCACCAGGGCCGCCAATTCGTGGTCGCCGGTGAGCGTTTCGATGACCGCCTCGGGGTCGGCGTCGAGGTCCAACAGCCGTCGGCAGCGGGCGATCGCCGTGGTCAGGTCCCGGAAGTCGTCGAGTGTCAACAGGCATCGAACGTGATCGGGGGCGGGAGTCAGTGCGGCGATACCGTTGCCGTGCGGCAGCCGCAGGGTGCGCCGGAAGGCTCCGTCGCGCACCTCTTCGCAGCCAGGGACCGCGGAGGCCCCCAGGTGCCCGAAGACGCCCTGGAAGGCGAACGGAGTACGTACCGGCAGTCGCAGAGACACCGTGCCGGGCCCGTGGCTGTCGCGGCTGCCTCGGGTGTCCGCTTGGGCCCGCAATGCGCTCGGGGTGGCGGCACACACCGCGCGGATGGTGTCGTTGAACTGGCGGATACTGGCGAACCCCGCCGCGAACGCGATGTCGGACATCGTCAAGTCGGTCGTTTCGATCAGGATGCGCGCGGTCTGTGCCCGCTGCGCCCGGGCCAGAGCCAGCGGACCCGCGCCGACCTCGACCTGTAGCAGGCGTTGCACCTGGCGGGCCGAATAGCCGAGGTGGGCGGCCATCCCGGCGACACCGTCGCGATCGACCGTGCCGTCGGCGATCAGACGCATCGCCCGGCCGACGACGTCGCCGCGGATGTTCCATTCCGGTGAGCCGGGAGCCGCGTCCGGGCGGCACCGCTTGCAGGCTCGGAAGCCATCCCGCTGAGCGGCCGCGGCGGTCGGGTAGAACCGCACGTTGCGTGCCAGCGGGGTACGCGCCGGGCAGCTGGGCCGGCAGTAGATCCCGGTGGTCAGCACCGCGGTGATGAACCAGCCATCGAAGCGGGCATCGCTGGACCTCACAGCCCGATAGCAGCGGTCGAAGTCGTCGTGCACGGTTGTAACGATGGCACGCGAAGGCCGGCAACACTAGCGGAAAAGCGACACGACAGTGCCGGGCCGACGGGCTACGATCTGGACGTGGCGGCATTGGTACAGCGATACCTCGACGGAATCCTCGCCGAACACGCCGCCGTCACCGGCGGACAGTTGGCCGACTACATCCCGGAACTGGCGAGGGTCGACCCGACCGGCTTCGGTCTGTCGTTGTCCTCATCGGACGGCTATGTCTACGAATCCGGTGACGCGGGTGTGCAATTCACCATGCAGTCGATCTCCAAGCCGTTCACCTACGCACTGGCACTGGACCAATTGGGGCTGGCGGCTGTCGATGCGCGGATCGGGGTGGAACCCTCCGGTGAAGGCTTCAACAAGATCAGCGTCGACCAGGTCACCAACGTCCCGAAGAATCCGATGATCAACGCGGGTGCGATCGTGGCGTGTTCGTTGATACCGGGTAGGACCGCTGCCGACCGTTTCGGCCTGATCCGTGAGTTCTACAGCGCGTGCGCGGGCCGCAGTCTCGAGTTCGACGAGGAGGTCTACCGCTCCGAGAAGGCCACCGGCAGCCGCAACCGCGGAATCGCTTATCTGATGGACAGTTTCGGTGCACTGGCCTGTGACCCCGACGAGGCTCTCGATGTCTACATCCGGCAGTGCTCCCTGAAGGTCACCAGCACCGATCTGGCCCGGATGGCCGCGACTTTGACTCGGGGCGGGCGCAATCCGGCGACCGGGCGGCAGGTGACCGATGCGACGGTGGTGCGGCGCGCGTTGTCGGTCATGGTGACCTGCGGAATGTATGACGCCGCCGGTGAATGGGTCAGCGCCGTGGGCCTGCCCGCCAAGAGTGGCGTGGGCGGCGGCATCGTGGCGGTGCTGCCCGGTCAACTCGGTATCGGAGTCTATTCGCCCAGGATCGACGCCAAGGGCAACAGTGTTCGTGGAATGCTGGTGTGCCGCAGTCTTTCTCAGCAGCTCGGGTTGCACTTCCTGACCGTCAGCAGCGATGCCCACGCGGCGATCCGCGGGACATACAACCCGCGTCCCGGCGTTCGGGTCTACGAGGTGCACGGCGACCTGCTGTTCGCCGGCGCTGAACAGGTGACCCGTACCGTCACCCGCGAGTGCGCCGAATTCGACACGGCGATCCTCGACGTGTCGCGCCTGCACACGATCAGCGACCCGGCGCGCGGCCTGCTCGCAGGCCTGGCGGCAGATCTGGAAGCACTGGGCAAGCGGGGACTGCTCGTTGATCCCGCTGAAACCGTCGCACCCGCGGACTACGACGCGATGGTGTTCGCCACCGCAAAGGACGCGCTCGCCGCGCTGTAGCGGCGGGCGTACCTACAGCGGGCCGGCCAGCACGGTGGGTTGGTCATAACCGCGCAACACCATCGAATCGCCCAGCACCCAATGCGCTTGCTCGTCGATGCTCGCGGCGCGCAGCGTCCGTGCGGTGGTCAACAGCGGCAGCGTCTTAACTTTCGCCAGCTCGCACAGCCGGGCGGCCTCGTTGACCGGCTCGCCGATCACGGTGTATTCGAAACGCTCATTGGCCCCGACGTTTCCGGCGACGACCTGTCCGGCCGCCACCCCGATACCGGCCCGGATCTCCGGCACCTCGTCGGCCAGCCGGTACAAGATGCCGCGAGCTGCGGCCAGCGCTTCGTCTTCTGGCTGATCGAGGTGGTTGGGGGCACCGAAGATCGCCAGCGTCGCATCACCCTCGAACTTGTTGATCAGCCCACTGTGGCGGTCCACTTCGTCGACGACCACGGCGAAGAACCGATTGAGCAGGGTCACGACCTCTGTCGCCGGCTTGGCTGTGACGATCTGCGTCGAACCGACGATGTCGACGAAAAGGACTGCGACATGACGTTCTTCACCGCCGAGCTGGATCTTCTCACGTTCGGCCGCAGCCGCGACCTCGCGGCCGACGTGCCGGCCGAACAAGTCGCGCACCCGCTCCCGCTCCCGCAACCCGTGCACCATCGCGTTGAAACCGCTCTGCAATTCCCCGAGTTCGGTGCCGTCGAACACCACCAGGTCAGCGCCCAGGTTGCCCTGCTCGACGCGCTTGAGCGCGGCGCGCACCACCCGCACCGGAGTTGCGGTGAGCCAGGCCAGGATCAGCATCAGCAGGAATCCGAAGATCAGCGTCGCCACCGATGCGATCAGCACGGCGGTGCCGAACTGAGTCAGGGTCAGGTTCTTCAGCACCACGGCGAACAGTGCAGTCAGGGCGATACCGAGAATCGGAACCCCGGAGGTGAGCAGCCAGACCATCATCGTCCGGCCCATGATGCCGGACAGGAATCGCCGCGGCGGCGGGCCGGCGGTCAGTGCCTGCGCGGCCACCGGCCGTAATGCGAACTCGGTGCACAGATAGCAGGCGGTGGCCACGAGGATGCCGCAGACGCTCAGAGTGAATCCGACGATCGGAATGAAGTAGTTGTCCGAGAGCCCGTAGAGGATCGTGAACAGCACAATCGCCACACCCCATAACGCGAGCACGACCTGCGACACCCGCCACGGCGCCAGGAAGGCGTTGCGCTCATCCACGCGTGTCGGTTCCTGTTCCTTGATCGCCCAACGCAACTTCTTGATGGTGCGCCGCGTGATCCAGTAGGTGCCGAAGATCAACGCGATCGCCACGTATGCCGGAACGACCCCGAACGTCAGCCAAGTCGGGGCGTCGGAGAACACACTGGGCGTCGGAAAGGCCACGGTCACCAGCAGGGCCGCCACGCCGACCCCGACCAGGTTCGTCCCGACGATAACGACGGTCATGATGAATTGGATACGGATCCGGCGCAGGTACTGACTCTCCGACACCCGGCCCAGCAGCCAAGAACCGTATTCGGGTGTTTCGGGCAGTCGGCCGCTCTGGCGGGTCAACAGCTCCAGAATTCGGCCCAGGCGTTGCGCGGTCGTCTTTGGACGCTTCATTGTGGCGTAAGGATAATTGCTCGGCGCGGGCCTTTAAGGTGGATCGGATGCGACTCGTGATCGCCCAGTGCACCGTCGACTACGTCGGCCGGCTCACCGCACACCTGCCGTCGGCTCGGCGGCTGCTGCTGCTCAAGGCCGACGGTTCGGTGAGCGTGCATGCCGATGACCGTGCCTATAAGCCGCTGAACTGGATGAGCCCTCCGTGTCGGTTCACCGAGGAAACCGGTGGTGAGCTGCCGGTGTGGGTGGTGGCGAACAAGACTGGTGATCAGCTGCGGATCACCATCGAGGAGATCGAGCACGACTCCAGCCATGAACTCGGCGTGGATCCCGGCCTGGTGAAAGACGGTGTCGAAGCCCAGCTGCAAGTACTGCTCGCCGAGCATGTCGAACTGCTCGGCGAGGGTTACTCCCTGGTGCGCCGGGAATACATGACGGCGATCGGCCCGGTGGACCTGCTGTGCCGCGATGCGCAGGGCCGAGCGGTGGCCGTGGAGATCAAGCGGCGCGGTGAGATCGACGGTGTGGAGCAGCTCACCCGGTATCTGGACCTGCTGAACCGGGACGGCCTGCTCGCGCCCGTCAGCGGGGTGTTCGCCGCGCAGCAGATCAAACCGCAGGCGCGCACACTGGCCACCGACCGTGGTATCCGCTGTCTGACATTGGATTACGACGCAATGCGCGGCATGGCCAGCGACGAGTACCGGCTGTTCTGAACCAGCGGCGGAATAGCCGGCGCGGGTCGCGCGTTGGAGCCGTCCGTGGCACAGCGTGAATTCTTGCAAGATCTATTCCAGCCCGTGACCGTTCGTTCGCTGACCATCCCGAACCGGTTCGCGATGGCGCCGATGACCCGGCAGGCATCACCGGGCGGCATCCCCGGAGTTGACGTCGCCGATTACTACCGACGGCGTGCCGCGGGCGGGGTCGGGCTGATCATCACCGAGGGCATCCGGTTGCCCGACCCGGCGGCGGGATTCCCGGCCAGCGTGCCGACGATCGCCGGTGACGAGGTGCTCGCCGGCTGGACACGCGTCGTCGACGGCGTGCACGCCGAAGGCGCCACCATTGCCGCCCAGCTGTGGCACCAGGGGGTTGAGCGCCGCGACGACGACGGGGTGGTGCCGGTCGGGCCGTCGGGTGTCGACGGACGGGGTGAGCCCCGCGGCAGGGCGCTGGAGCGCGACGAGCTCCACGAGATAGCGCAGGAGTTCGCCGGCAGTGCTGTCAACGCGCGCGACGTCGGCTTCGACGCGGTCGAGATCCACGGCGCCCACGGTTATCTGCTGGACGAGTTCTTCTGGGAGCGCACCAACCGTCGTACCGACGAATACGGCGGCTCGCTGGCCGCGCGGACCCGATTCCCGGCCGAGGTGGTCGCGGCGGTCCGCGACGCCGTGGGACCGGATTACCCGATCATCTTCCGGTTCTCGCAGTGGAAGGGCACCGACTACGCGGCGTCGATCGTCGAGGATCCGGCCCAGTTGGCCGAACTGCTCACGCCGCTGGTCGAAGCCGGAGTCGACATGCTGCACCCGTCGACGCGCAGGCACTACGTGCCCGCGTTCCCCGACGACGACGCCGAGCTGAGCCTGGCCGGATGGACCAAGAAGGTCAGCGGTGTGCCGGTGATCGCGGTGGGATCGGTCGGCCTGGACACCCAGTTCCGCAGCGAGAAACGCGGCGAGGTGATCGCGCCTGCACCGACTGACCTTCTGGTGGAGCAGTTCGAGGCGGGGGAGTTCGATGTGGTGGCGGTGGGGCGCGCCCTGCTGGCCGACCCGACCTGGGTGAATCGTCTGCGCCGAGGCGAGCTGGACGGGTTCGGCGGCTACGACGCGGCGGTCGCGCTTTCCAAACTGGCCTGATCGCTACGCTGTTCACCATGGCTCGCCGCCGCAGCCCCTCGCGTCCGCACCAGCCGTTGCGACTGTCGGCGAACCCGCAGCGCGTCGAGACCGGACCGGACGGCTACGACTACGTGGTGGCGTCCATCGCCGGCTCCCGGGCGCTCAAGGTGTATCGGTGTCCCGGCTGCGATCATGAGATTCGTTGCGGCGTAGCGCATGTGGTGACATGGCGAGCCGAGTCAGATGCTTCCGGTGAGGATCGGCGGCACTGGCACACACCGTGCTGGACCAATCGCGCAACCCGGGGCCCGACCCGGAAGTGGTCTTAAGTAGCCCCGACCACGAAGTGGTCCTAAAGACTCAGTGTTTCGGGGCGCTCGCTGCCGGCTCGACCAACTCGACCAGCACGCCGCCGGCGTCCTTGGGGTGGATGAAGTTGATCCGCGAGTTCGACGTGCCACGCCGGGGCGCCTCGTAGAGCAGTCGGACGCCCTGCTCGCGCAGACGTTCGGAAAGGGCATCGATGTCACTGGTTCGGTAGGCGAGCTGCTGCAGACCGGGGCCACGCTTGTCCAGGAACTTCGCGATGGTCGACGACTCGTCGATGGGGGCCATCAGCTGGAGCTGGGCACTGCCGACCGGGGCGCCGCGCACCGCCAGCATCGCCTCGACGATGCCCTGCTCCTCGTTGACCTCTTCGTGCAGCACGATCATGCCGAGCTGGTCGTGGTACCACTTCTTGGCCGCTTCCAGATCCGGCACCGCGATGCCGACGTGGTCGATCGCTGTCACCAGGGCCGAGGCCAACGGGGTGCGCGCCTCGAACGGGCCGGCGAAGGATTCGGTCGTCATAGGGCTAACGGTAACCTGACTGGAAACATCGCGCTGCGCCGATCGGCAAGATCGGCCGTTCACACCCGGCCTGGAGGTAGTCATGACGACATCGGTGATCGTTGCTGGGGCTCGGACCCCCATCGGCCGGCTGATGGGTTCGCTGAAGGAATTCTCCGGCAGTGACCTGGGGGCCATCGCCATCGCCGGGGCGCTGGAGAAAGCGAAGGTCCCGGCGTCGCTTATCGAGTACGTGATCATGGGCCAGGTGCTCACCGCGGGCGCCGGTCAGATGCCGGCCCGGCAGGCGGCGGTGGGCGCGGGCATCGGCTGGGACGTCCCGACGCTGACCATCAACAAGATGTGCCTGTCCGGGATCAACGCCATCGCCATGGCTGACCAGCTGATCCGCGCCGGCGAGTTCGACGTGGTGGTCGCCGGCGGCCAGGAGTCGATGACCCAGGCTCCGCACCTGCTGCCCAAGAGCCGCGAGGGCTACAAGTACGGCGACGTCACGGCACTCGACCACATGGCCTACGACGGCCTGCACGACGTGTTCACCGATCAGCCGATGGGTGCGCTGACCGAGCAGCGCAATGACGAGGACAAGTTCACCCGCGCCGAGCAGGACGAGTTTGCCGCCGAGTCGCACCGCAAGGCCGCCGCGGCGTGGAAGGACGGCGTCTTCGCCGATGAGGTGGTGCCGGTGAAGATCCCGCAGCGCAAGGGGGATCCGCTGGAGTTCACCGAGGACGAGGGCATCCGGGCCAACACCACCGCGGACTCCCTCGGCGGGCTCAAGCCGGCGTTCCGCAAGGACGGAACCATCACCGCCGGTTCGTCGTCGCAGATCTCCGACGGCGCCGCCGCGGTGGTCGTGATGAGCAAGGCCAAAGCGCAGGAATTGGGGCTGGACTGGCTGTGCGAGATCGGCGCCCACGGCGTCGTCGCCGGGCCGGATTCGACCCTGCAATCCCAGCCGGCCAACGCCATCAAGAAAGCCATCGCGAAGGAGGGCATCACCGTCGATCAACTCGACGTGGTGGAGATCAACGAGGCGTTCGCGGCGGTGTCGCTGGCCTCGACCCGTGAACTGGGAATCGACCCCGACGTCGTCAACGTGCACGGCGGGGCGATCGCCGTCGGACACCCGATCGGGATGTCGGGCGCCCGCATCACGCTGCACGCCGCGCTGGCGCTCAAGCAGCGCGGGTCCGGCTACGCGGTGGCGGCGCTGTGCGGTGCCGGTGGCCAGGGTGACGCCCTGATTCTGCGCGCCGGGTAGCGGCCTTCCTACGGTTGCGTAGGTTGCTGGACCCGTAGGTCCGGCACCGGGGAAATGGGAGTGTGATCTTGCTCATAGTGAGCCTTGTCGGGGCGAAGTCGACCGCCGCCGTGGACGCGGCGGCGCACATGACAGACTTGACGGCGTGACGCGTCCTCGGCCCCCGATCGGCCCGGCATTGGCCGGCGCAGTGGACCTGTCCGGTCTCAAGCAACCGGCTGCGGGGCCGGCCGGGGAGGTCCCGACTCCGCCGGGTGCCACCGAGATCACCGA
Source organism: Mycobacterium zoologicum (assembly GCF_020181635.2). Lineage (NCBI taxonomy): Bacteria > Bacillati > Actinomycetota > Actinomycetes > Mycobacteriales > Mycobacteriaceae > Mycobacterium > Mycobacterium zoologicum. Next base: position 12,647 of record NZ_JAYJJS010000045.1, read on the forward strand.
GGCCAACTTCGAAGACGAGGTGCTGGTCCGGTCCAATCAGGTACCGGTGGTGGTGCTGCTGTGGTCCCCGCGCAGCGAAGCCTGCATCCAGTTGGCCGACAACCTGGCCAGATTGGCCGCCGGTGACGGCGGCACCTGGTCGCTGGCCATGGTCAACGTCGACGTCGCCCCGCGGGTGGCGCAGGTGTTCGGCGTGGACGCGGTACCCGCCGTGGTGGCGCTGGCCGCCGGACAACCCATCACGAGCTTTCAAGGGCCGCAGCCGCCGGACCAGCTGCGCCGCTGGGTGGACTCGCTGCTGTCGGCCACCGCGGGCAAGCTCTCCGGCGGCGGTGACGCCGAACAGCCCGCCCCGGTCGACCCCGTCCTGGCCCAAGCCCGCCAATACCTCGACGCCGGTGACTTCGACGCGGCCCGCGTCGCCTATCAGGGGTTGCTGGACGCCGACCCGAACCACGCCGAGGCCAAGGGTGCACTGCGCCAGCTCACCTTCCTGGAACGGGCCACCGGCCGGAATCCCGATGCACCGGGGATTGCCGACGCCGCCCCCGACGACATCGAGGCCGCCTTTGCCGCAGCCGACGTGTCGATCATGAACCAGGACGTCCATGCCGCCTTCGACCGGCTGATCGCCTTGGTGCGCCGGACCGCCGGCGACGAGCGCGCCGCGGTGCGGACCCGGCTGGTGGAGCTGTTCGAGCTGTTCGACCCCGCCGATCCGGACGTGGTCGCCGGCCGCCGCAACCTGGCCAACGCGCTGTACTGACCGGGCTATTCGGGCTCGAGCCACAGCGCGGACAACGCCGGCAGCACCAGCACCGCCGACGCCGGCCGACCATGCCAGGGATCTTCGGTGGCGTGAAATTCACCCAGGTTGCCGATGCCTGAACCCCGGTAGATCTGCGCGTCGGTGTTGAGCACTTCGCGCCACCCGCCGGATTGCGGCAGGCCCAGCCGATACTCGGTGTGGGTGATGCCGGCGAAGTTGAACACACAGGCCAGCATTGACCCGTCGGCGCCGAAGCGCAGGAAACTCAGCACGTTGTTGGCCGAGTCGTTGGCGTCGATCCAGGAGTAGCTGCGCAGGTCGTCGTCTTGGCTCCACAGTGCCGGAATGGCGAGATAGTGGCCGTTGATGTCGCTGACCAGGCGCTGAATGCCGCGTGAGTAGCCGTCCGGCTCGTCGAGCTGGAACCAGTCCAGGCCGCGGTCGTGGCACCATTCGCTGCGCTGCCCGAACTCCTGGCCCATGAACAGCAACTGCTTTCCGGGATGCGCCCACTGGTAGGCCAGCAGCGCCCGCAGGCCCGCCGCCTTCTGGTGATCGTCACCGGGCATTCGCGACCACAGCGTGCCCTTGCCGTGCACCACCTCGTCGTGGCTGATCGGCAGCACGTAACTCTCGTTGTAGGCGTAGAGCATCGAGAACGTCATGTTGTGGTGGTGGTAGCTTCGATGCACCGGGTCGTGGCCGAGGTAGGCCAGGGTGTCATGCATCCAGCCCATGTTCCATTTCATCGAAAAGCCCAGGCCGCCAAGGCTGGTGTTCCGGGTGACACCTGGCCATGAGGTGGATTCCTCGGCGATGGTCACGGTGCCCGGCGCCACCCGGTGCGCGGTCGCAGTCAACTCCTGAATGAACTGCACCGCCTCTAGATTCTCCCGGCCACCGTGGATATTCGGCGTCCAACCGCCGTGCGGCCGCGAATAATCCCGGTAGAGCATCGACGCCACCGCGTCCACCCGCAGCCCGTCGACGTGGAACTCAGTCAGCCAGTACAGCGCGTTGGCGACCAGGAAGTTGCGCACCTCGGGCCGGCCGAAGTCGAAGACATAAGTGCCCCAGTCGAGTTGCTCACCGCGGCGTGGATCGGAATGCTCGTAGAGCGCCGTCCCGTCGAAACGGCCCAGGGCCCAGTCGTCCTTCGGAAAGTGCGCCGGCACCCAGTCCACGATCACGCCGATCCCGGCCCGGTGCAGCGTGTCGACCAGCATCCGGAAATCGTCGGGCGTACCGAAACGTGCGGTGGGGGCGTAGTACGACGTCACCTGGTATCCCCAGGACCCGCCGAACGGGTGCTCAGCCACCGGAAGAAACTCGACGTGGGTGAATCCCTGCTGCACAACGTATTCCGTCAACTCAGAGGCGAGTTCGCGATAGTCGAGCCCCGGCTTCCAGGAGCCCAGGTGTACCTCGTAGGTGCTCATCGGCTCGGCCAGCGGATTGCGTGTGGGCCGCTGTGACATCCATTCGTCGTCGGTCCAGGCGTGGGTGCTGCGCGTGACCTGCGAGGCGGTCCGCGGTGGCACCTCGGTGGCGAAGGCGAACGGGTCCGCGCGGTCGGTGATCGCACCGCCGGCGGTGTGAATACGGAACTTGTACAGGCCATCCGGGGGGAAGTCGGGCCAGAACAACTCCCAGACCCCGGAGGAACCCAACGATCGCAACGGTGCGTCGTTGCTGTCCCAGCCGTTGAAGTCGCCGATCAGGCCCACGCCGACGGCATTGGGCGCCCACACCGCGAACGAGACTCCGACGACCTCGCCGTCTGGGGTGGTCAACGTCCGCCTGTGGGCACCCATCACCTCCCACAGACGTTCGTGTCGACCCTCGCTGAACAGGTGCAGGTCGAATTCGCCCAGCGTCGGCGCGAAGCGGTAACCGTCTGCGATGGTGTGCACTCCGGTGGGTTCGGCGAACCGGGCCGATTCCGGGTAGTGCAGCTCCAGTCGGTAGTCGGCCAGGCCTGTGACCGGCAACTCGACCGCGAACAGCCCGGAGCCCAGGGGGTCCATGGTGAACCGGTCGGTTCCGGCGAGCACCACGACCTGACGCGCACGTGGCCGCAGCACCCGCACCACGGTGACACCGTGGTATTCGTGGGCGCCCAGTATCGAGTGCGGATCGTGGTGTTCGCCGGCCAGCAGCCGAGCGATATCCACGGGCGACAGCTTGGGTGGTAGCGAGATGACCGGCTCGATGTCGTCGACCTCGGCACGGCCAGCCACGCATACTCCGTTCGTCGTCGGGCTTTTCACCCACGGTAATCGGTGGGGCACCGGCCTGAGAGGTGAGACGTCAGGGGAAGCGTTGCAGGCAACGGTCGTCGTCGCTGAGCACCCCGGTGCGATAGGCGTCGATGCGGGAGAACCCGGCCGGGACCGACTCGCCGTTGACGTCGCCGGCCGCCAGGCCGTTGGTGAGCAACCCGGCGACCGCTTCGTCGAGGTCGCCGGCGGTCAGCGCGATGATGCCGCCGTTGGAGGTGGTGACCCCCTGGGACAGCCTGGTGGTGGCCACCCCGGTCAGGCACGCGGTTCGCAGTGCGGCGGCGGCGTTGTCGAGCACCAGCCCGCCGTGCTCTATCTGCACGGCCTGCAGATACCGCGAGACCAGCATCGAGTACGCGGTGTTGTCGCCGGACAGTGTCGCCAGCTTCTCGTCCCGATTGGGCGTGCCGATGGCCTGTAGAGCCGGCAGGTCGACGTTGATGGTGTTGGTCGCCGGGCAGTACGACGCCGGCGGACTGGGGCGGGCGTCGGTGCACGACGACGCGGCCCCGGCATCGAAGCTGAGCTGCGGGGGCTTGGCGGGTTTGTAAAGGATGTTCATCGCCTCGACGATGACCTGCACCGAGTCTTCGCTGACCGCGACCTCACCGGTCTGGTCCTGCTGCAACTGGATCGGAAGTTCACCGCGGCGCTGTTCGATCTCCTCGGCGTCGATGGACCGGCACGAGTCCGCGCCCTCGGTGAACCCGAACTGGAACGCCGAGATTCGCTCGAATGCCGAGCCGTGTTCGTTGTCGCCGATCGTCTCGTCGGGCTGCAGCAGTGGATCACGCAGCGCCAGCATCGTGGACAGCACGCCGTTCAGCCCGTCGCCGGTGCTGAGCGTGAAGCGCGGCGAGTCGCCCTGGGCCACCCAACGCAGGTAGACACCGGCCAGGCAGTCGGCCTGCTGTTCGGCGACCAGGGTGGGGGTCTCACGCCGTTTGGTGATGCCGGCCGCCCGGGCGATCGCGTGACCGTACTCGTGGGCGAGCACCATCGGGATGGCCATGTCGCCGTAGGCGCGGCGCAGCGCAGGCAGCAATATCCGGCGATCCCAGCCGATGGTGTTGTCCAGGTAGCAGTAGGCGGCGTTGACCAGTAGGAAAGTCCTGCTCCGGCAGAACGTTCCGCGGGGCCGCGCAGGGTCCCAGGATAGTAGCGAGCTCGCCGGCCGGAAGTCACCGTCGAAGCTGTTGGGGTAGGTGGTCGTCCAGAACGCCTCGAGGTCGCTGACGGATTGTGCGGCGAGCTGATCGATCCGCCCGCCGTCGGTGTCCTTGACCTCACGGTCCGGCGGCGGGGCGTCGGGCCGCAGCCCGGTCGGCCCGTCGACGGCCTGCAGACCGCCCACCCGGAACGGGTCGGCGAAGCTGGACACCGCTTTCCCGTCGAGCATGTGGGCGCATCCGCTGAGCAGCAGGATCAGGGTGCAGGCCGCCGCACACATACGAGGGGTTCGGCAGGCAGGTGGCATGGGGAAGAACAATAGTTGGCCTCAGCCCTCCCGCAGCCGCTGCAGCGCCAGTAGGACTTTGTCGGTGTCAGTCGTCGCCCAATACGGCGGCAGTGATGCGCGCAGATATCCGGCGTAGCGGGCGGTCGCCATCCGTGAGTCGAGGATCGCCACGACTCCCCGGTCGTCGACGCTGCGCAGCAGCCGTCCGGTGCCCTGGGCCAGCAGCAAAGCGGCGTGATTGGCGGCGACCTCCATGAATCCGTTGCCGCCGCGGGCACTGATGGCGCGCTGTCGGGCGGTCAGCAGCGGATCGTCGGGCCGCGGGAACGGGATGCGGTCGATGAGCACCAGCGACAGCGACGGCCCCGGCACATCGACGCCCTGCCACAGCGACAACGTGCCGAACAGTGAGGTCTCGTCGGCGGCGGCGAACTGCTCGACCAGTGCGCCGGTGGTGTCGTCGCCCTGGCACAGCACGGGAGTGTCCAGTCGCTCGCGCATGGCCTCGGCCGCGGTGCGCGCCGCCCGCATCGAGGAGAAGAGCCCCAGGGTGCGGCCACCGGCCGCGGTGATCAGCCCGGCGATCTCGTCGAGTTGTTCGGCGGTTCCGGTGCCGTCGCGGCCGGGCGGCGGCAGGTGCGCGGCCACGTACAGGATGCCGGCCTTGGCGTGCTCGAACGGGGAGCCGACATCCAGGCCCCGCCAGGGCGCGGCTTCGGTACCGGTGCCGAGGGTCAGGCCCCAGGCTCCGGCCATCGCATCGAAGGATCCGCCGATCGTCAGGGTCGCCGAGGTCAGCACCGTCGTCGCCCGGCCGAACAGCCGGTCGTGCAGCAGGGCGGCCACCGACAGCGGTGCCACCCGCAACACGGGCCGCACCGAGCCGCGGTGGTCTTCGTGGCTCAGCCACACCACGTCGGTGCGTTCGGGGATGGACGGTTCGAACGAGGTCAGGATGCGTGCCGCGGTGTCGGCGATCTCGGTCAGCGCGGCAACCGACTCCTTGCGTGCCGCAGCGGCTTTGGGGTCCGACGGTGCGGTATCGATGGCCGAGCGGACGGCGCCGGCGGCGTCGCGCAGCGCGGTCAGATAGATCGCCATCTCGTCGTCGAGGTGATCCATCCGGCCGGGTGTGCCATCATGGATCGCCGAGCCGAACGTCAGGGAGGCGGCGTCGAGGCGCTGAACCAGCTCGGGGGAGACCAGCCGGCCCACCCGGCGCACCGCGACGCCAAGCGCGGCCGCCGTCAGCTCGGCGGTGGCCACCGAGGTCACCCGGTCCACCAGCTCGTGGGCCTCGTCGACCACCAGCAGTTGGTGCTCGGGCAGCACCGCGGTATCCGAGATGGCGTCGATGGCCAGCAGCGCGTGGTTGGTGACGACGACATCGGCCTGGCCGGCCACGGCCCGGGCCCGCTCGGCGAAGCAGTCGGTGCCGAACTGGCACCGCGTGGCGCCCACGCATTCTCGCGCCGACACGCTGACCTGCGACCAGGACCGTTCGGGCACACCGGGTTTGAGGTCATCGCGGTCGCCGGTGTCGGTGTCTTCGGCCCACGCGGTGAGGCGCTGCACATCGCGTCCCAGGGCGCTGGCCGCCATCGGCTCGAACAGCTCCTCCTGCGGCGCGCCGTCGGATTCCTCGGCGGCACCGCTGTGGATCTTGTTCAGGCACAGGTAATTCCGTCGGCCCTTGAGCAGCGCGAAGGTGGGTCGTCGGGGTAGCACGGGTTCGAGTGCGTCGGCGAGTCGCGGTAGGTCACGGTCGACGAGCTGACGCTGCAGGGCGATGGTCGCGGTCGACACCACCACCGGGTGGTCATCGGCCACCGCTCGGGCGATAGCCGGAACCAGGTAGGCCAGCGACTTACCGGTGCCGGTGCCGGCCTGCACCGCCAGGTGCTCGTCGGTGTCGAACGCCTGTGCCACCGCCTCGGCCATCCGCACCTGGCCGTCGCGTTCGCTGCCGCCGAGTGCGGCCACGGCGGCGGCGAGTAGCTCCGGTACGGACCGGTCAGTCTTCGGCAACAGCCTGGATCAACGTCGCGGCCGAATCGCTGGAGAGCATCCACCCGCCCTGGTCGACGAACGTGAAGACCTTGGTCGTCGGGGCCAGCTTCGGGCCTGACAGCGTGACCTGCGCCGCAGCGGTGTCCGCCCCGACCGGCCAGATATTTCCCACGTCGAACGTCAGCGGGAGTTCGCCGTGGTCGGCAGCCTTCTTCAGCCGGCTGCGGTTGAATGCCCGGCGCTCGGCCGAGCCGATCCCGCCCTGCACCAGCGTGCCCTTGGTCTGATCCGGGATCTCCGGGTCGGCGAGGTCGGTCAGCACGTGGTTGACCTGGTCGGCGGTCGGCAGCTCCTGGGTCGGCTCGGCGTGGGCGGGGGCGGCCCCCACCAATAAGGCGGCAGCGCCGGCGGTGACGGCAAGCGATTTCATGGCGATATCTTCGTTTCGTCAGGCCAGGTACGTTCCGTGTCCCTCGATGACCAGGCCGTCGTCGTCGAACTGGAGCACCTCGTTGACGAGGCCGCCGTTCTGGTTGCGGTAGTTGATGACAATGGTATCGATCCCGGTATAGACGCCTTCGACGGCGAAGTGTAGATCGGTCATCCGTGTCACGGCGCCGCTCCAGTAGCGGCGCAGGTCTGCTTTGCCACGGATGACTCCCGCCGTCTCCGGGTACATCTGGGCAGCAACCGGCGAGGTGAACACCACGTCGTCATGGAAGTGCTCCAGGACCGCCGCCACGTCGTGGCTGTTCCAGGCCTGCACCCACTGGCTGCTGAAAGCTGCCGCATCGAGTTCCATACCCGTGCACGCTAGCGACACGCGCCGCTGCGGCCCAGTCGATTTCCGCCACCGGCGCTAGCCTGAAGCGATGTTGCGTCCTGCAAGTTGGACTGGACTAGCGGGTGGAAGTCCCGTCTCG
>NZ_JAYJJS010000046.1:0-17083 GCF_020181635.2 Mycobacterium zoologicum
ACAACAACAAACAAAAACCACCAAACACACTATTGAGTTCTCAAACAACACGCCCGGTTTCAGGCAACCCCGCCACTCTACTCCACAGCAGAAGCTGCGTCAACTCCGAGTTTTCGGGGCTACCGGAAGGTCTTCCAGACTGCTCGTCGCTCCACTGGGGTGCGCCGGCTCGTCCTATCCTACACGCTCGATTTCGGCGCCCAAACCGGCCAGGTATTCCACGAACAACGGGTACCCGCGATCGATGTGATAGACGTCGTGAACCTCGGTCTCACCGTCTGCGACCAGGCCCGCAAGGACCAGGCCGGCGCCGGCCCGGATGTCGGAGGCCCACACCGGAGCGCTGGAGAGCTGGGGCAGACCGCGCACCACGGCATGGTGTCCGTCGGTGCGGGCATCGGCGCCCAGGCGGATCATCTCCTCGACGAACCTAAACCGCGCTTCGAAGATGTTCTCGGTGATCATCGACGTACCGTCGGCGATCGCAGCCAGGCCGATCGCCATCGGCTGCAGGTCGGTGGGGAATCCCGGGAACGGCAGGGTGGCGACGTTGACGGCCTTGGGTCGGTCGTACTGCACGACGCGGAAGCCGTTGTCGGACTGGGTGACCGTCGCCCCCGCCGCGTGCAGTTTGTGCAGCACCAGCTGCAGGTGCGCCGGGTCGACGCCGGTGACCGAGATGTCGCCGCGGGTCATCACCGCCGCGATGGCCCAGGTCGCCGCGACGATCCGGTCGCCGATGACCTCGTGTTCGGTCGGGTACAGCCGCGGCACCCCGGTGATCTTCAGCGTCGGCGAGCCGGCACCTTCGATCTGGGCGCCCATCTGATTGAGCATCGTGCACAGGTCGGCGATGTCGGGTTCGCGTGCCGCGTTGTGAATCGTGGTGACACCCTCGGCCAGCACCGCCGCCATCAGGATGTTCTCGGTGGCACCCACCGAGGGGAACTCCAGCTGAATCTCCGCACCCCGCAGGGCATCGGCGTGCGCGACGACGCAACCGTGCTCGATATTGCAGGTGGCGCCCAGTTGACGCAGGCCGGCCTGGTGCATGTCCAGTGGCCGCGACCCGATCGCATCGCCGCCGGGCAGAGCGACCTTCGCGCGCAGACACCGGCCCACCAGTGGCCCGAGCACGCACACCGACGCGCGGAACTGGCGCACCGCGGCGAAGTCGGCGTCGTATTTGGGTTCCTCCGGTGAGGTGATTCGGACCGTGGTTCCGTCCAGCTCGACGGTGGCGCCCAGGCCGCGCAGCACCTCGGCCATCAACGGCACATCGAGGATGTCGGGGCAGTTGGTGATGGTGCTGGTGCCCTCCGCCAACAGGGTCGCTGCCATCAGCTTCAGGACACTGTTCTTGGCTCCACCGACAGCCACTTCGCCGGACAACCGATTGCCGCCGACAACCACGAAACGCTCACCCACTCGCGTCAGTGTAATGAGGTCTGCACCGCTATCCCGAATAATCGTGACCTCATGCCACCCCGGTACGGTTTGAGCCATGGCAGTGCACATCACCCGCGTCTACACCCGTACCGGCGACGACGGCACCACCGGATTGAGCGACTTCTCCCGGGTGCCCAAGACCGATCCCCGGCTGGTGGCCTACGCCGACGTCGAGGAGGCCAATGCTGCGATCGGTGTGGCGATGGCGCTGGGCAGTCCCGACGCCGCCATCACTGAGACACTGCTGCGCATCCAGAACGATCTGTTCGACACCGGAGCGGATCTGGCGACGCCGGTGGTCGAAGACCCGAAGTACCCGCCGCTGCGCATCACCCAGGACTACATCGACCGGGTCGAGACCTGGTGTGACGAATACAACGAGCAGCTCGCCCCGCTGAACTCGTTCATCCTGCCGGGTGGTTCGCCCCTGTCGGCGCTGCTGCATGTGGCTCGCACCGCGGCTCGGCGCGCGGAGAGATCCGCGTGGGCGGCCGTCGAAGCACACGGCGACACGGTGTCGGTGCTGCCGGCAAAATACCTGAATCGGTTGTCGGACTTGATGTTCGTGCTCTGCCGCGTGGCCAACGCCGACGGCGACGTGCTCTGGCAGCCTGGTGGCGATCGCACCGACCGTCCCGAAAAATAGCTCGCGACAGCGGATTTCGAGCGGTCAGAAGCTCTGTCTGCGAGCTCGCGGCGACGGTCGCGCCTCCAGCCAGGACAGGAATGCGGTGCGGGCACCCCGGTCCAGGGCGATCTCGAATCCGGCGCGACGATCCTGGGTGGTGTCACGAAGTTCGAGGATCACGATCTCCTCGGTCATGATGTCGAACTCGTCACCGCGCGGTGCGCGTCGCGCCACCACGTCGACGCCGCGGCGGCCCAGGCGCCGGTCCGGCCACAACCGGACACTGGAGAGCCGGTAGAACGCGGCTTCACCGCCGCGATAACGCACCACACCATGACGCCAGCCGTGTCCGCCGACGGCCGGCAGGTCACGCATGATCGCCGCGGTTCCGCCCTGACGCAGCTTCCAGAGCCGATAGCTCAGTGCCGCAACGGCAGCCAGCAGGACGGCGATGAGCACGACCATCCAGATCATGACCGTGCTCATCGACTCATGCCTGCTAGTCGATCACACCCAGGGCGCGCAGCCGGGCCCGGCCCCGAGCGGCCATCTTGGGGTCGGCGGACTGCGCCTCGTGCCGCGCGGATGCCTCGTCGATCTCCGTGGTGAAGTCGACGGATTCGGCCAGGATGCTGACACCCTCCTCGGTCACCGACAGGAAACCACCGTGTACGGCAAGCCGCAGCTCGCCCTCGTCCACGCGGTCCACCCGCACCATCGCGTCGTCGACCAGCTCGGCGACCAACGGGATGTGCCGCGGGTAGATCCCGATCTCCCCCACCGTGGTTCGGGTGAAGATGAACGTCGCCCTGCCCGACCACACCTTGCGGTCGACGGCAACGATGTCGACGTCAATCTCGGCCATTACCCACCGCCTTTCACCGCAGTAAGGATCCGGATCACAGCTTGGCGCCGAGGCTCTCGGCCTTCTTGGCCAGGTCGTCGAGACCACCGATCAGGAAGAACGCCTGCTCGGGCAGGTGGTCGAAGTCGCCCTTGGTCAGGCGGTCGAACGCCTCGATGGTCTCCTTGAGCGGTACCGTCGAGCCGGGCTGGCCGGTGAACTGCTCGGCCGCCATCATGTTCTGGCTCAGGAACCGCTCGATACGCCGCGCCCGGCCGACCAGCTGCTTGTCTTCTTCGGACAGCTCGTCGATACCGAGGATGGCGATGATGTCCTGCAGGTCCTTGTAACGCTGCAGCACCCGGATGACCTCCTGGGCGACGCGGTAGTGCTCGTCGCCGACGATGGCAGGGTCCAGAATGGTCGAGCTGGAGGCCAGCGGGTCCACCGCCGGGAAGATGCCCTTGGAGAACACCGCACGGGAAAGCTCGGTGGTCGCGTCCAGGTGAGCGAACGTGGTCGCCGGCGCCGGGTCGGTGTAGTCGTCGGCGGGCACGTACACGGCCTGCATCGAGGTGATGGACCGGCCACGGGTCGAGGTGATCCGCTCCTGCAGTTCACCCATCTCGTCGGCCAGCGTGGGCTGGTAACCCACCGCCGAGGGCATCCGGCCCAACAGGGTCGAGACCTCGGAGCCGGCCTGGGTGAACCGGAAGATGTTGTCGATGAACAGCAGCACGTCCTGGTTCGCCTCGTCGCGGAACCACTCGGCCATGGTCAGGGCCGACAGGGCCACGCGCATACGCGTGCCCGGCGGCTCGTCCATCTGGCCGAACACCAGGGCGGTGTCCTTGAGCACATTGGCGTCCTCGAGCTCGACCCACAGGTCGTTGCCCTCACGGGTGCGCTCACCGACGCCGGCGAACACCGAGGTGCCACCGAAGTTGCGGGCGATACGGTTGATCATCTCCTGGATGAGCACGGTCTTGCCGACGCCGGCACCACCGAACAGGGCGATCTTGCCGCCACGCACGTACGGGGTGAGCAGGTCGACGACCTTCAGACCGGTCTCGAGCATCTCGGTCCGCGGCTCCAGCTCGTTGAAGGCCGGGGGCTTGCGGTGGATGCCCCAGTGCTCGAAGTCCTCGCCGTAACCCGGCTTGTCCAGGCAGTGGCCCAGGGCGTTGAACACGTGGCCCTTGACGTCGTGACCCACCGGCACCGAGATCGCGGCACCGGTGTCGGTGACCTCGGTGCCACGCACCAGGCCGTCGGTGGGCTGCATCGAGATGGTGCGGACCAGGTTGTCACCCAGGTGCTGGGCGACCTCGAGGGTCAGCGTCTTCGCCAGCTCCGAGAAGGAGATCTCCGCGTGCAGAGCGTTGAACAGCTCCGGCACCGCGCCCCGGGGGAACTCGACGTCCACCACGGGGCCGGTCACGCGCACGACGCGTCCGGCGGTTGTCTTGTCAGCGGTAACAGTCATTATCTTCTTCGCTTCCTAGTGCTTAGCGGGGTGGCTTACCGGGCGTCGGCGAGCGCGTTCGCGCCGCCGACGATTTCGCTGATTTCCTGGGTGATCTGGGCCTGGCGCTCGCGGTTGGCCTCGAGCGTCAGCGCCTTGATCAAGTCGTCGGCGTTGTCGGTCGCCGACTTCATCGCGCGCTGGCGAGACGCCAGCTCAGAAGCCGCCGAGTCGAGCAGCGCCGCATACACGCGGGTGGTCAGGTACCGCGGCAGCAACGAGTCGAACAGCGTGGTGGCGTCCGGCTCGAAGGAGTACAGGGTCCTGGGACCGGTCTCCTCGCCGACGTACTCGACCAGCATCGGCGCGATGCGCCGGGCCTCGGCCGACTGCGACAGCATCGAACGGAAGTCGGTGGAGACGATGTGCAGCTCGTCCACACCGAGCACGCCGTCGGCTCCCGGGTGGGTGCCCTCGTCGTCGACACCGGCCAGGAATGCCTCCACCAGCGTCGAGGCGATCTCGGCGGCGTTGTCATAGGTCGGCTGCTCGGAGAAACCGGTCCATGAGTCGGTGACCGCCCAGTGCCGGAAGGTGTAGTACGCCAGCGCCTTTCGGCCAACGACGTAGAGCACCGGCTCCTTGCCCTCCGAGCGCAGCAACGAGAACAGCTCCTCGGCCCGCCGGAAGACATTGGCGTTGTACCCGCCACACAGCCCGCGGTCGCTCGACACCACCAGCACGCCCGCCCGCTGCGGCTGGTCACGCTCGACCAGCAGCGGGTGATCCAGGGCCGCCTCGGCGGCCAGGGTCGTGAGCATCCGGGTGATCTCGTCGGCGTACGGCCGCGCCGTTTCGAGTCGGGCCTGCGCCCGGCCGATACGCGAGGTGGCGATCAGCTCCTGGGCCTTGGTGATCTTCTTGATCGACCCGGCGGAGCGGATGCGCCCGCGTAGTTCCCGAAGTGTGGCTGCCATAGCGGGGTTACTTCTTCTTCGCCGGCGCGGCCTTGCGGACCTGCACCGCTTCCTTGCCGAGCTTGTCTTCGTCGAGCGCCTCGACGCGCTCGTCAGGCACCACTGAGCTGCCGTCGGTGGCGGCGAAACCCTTCTTGAACTGGTTGATCACCGACACCAGCTTCTCGCTGGCCTCATCGGACAACTTCTTCGACTCGCGGATCCCGGTCAGGATGTCGCCCTCGGAAGCCTTGATGTGGTCCAGCAGCTCGGTCTCGAAGCGGCCGACGTCCTCGACCGGAACCGAGTCCAGGTGGCCTTCGGTGCCGAGGAAGATCGAGATCACCTGCTCCTCGACGGCCATCGGCGCGTACTGCGGCTGCTTGAGCAGCTCAACCAGGCGCGCACCGCGCTCCAGCTGGGCCTTGCTGGTGGCGTCCAGGTCGGAGGCGAAGGCGGCGAACGCCTCCAGCTCGCGGTACTGCGACAGGTCCAGACGCAGCGAGCCGGCCACCTCTTTCATGGCCTTGATCTGGGCGGCGCCACCGACACGGGACACCGACACACCGACGTTGATGGCCGGACGCACACCCTGGTTGAACAGGTCGCTCTCCAGGAAGCACTGGCCGTCGGTGATCGAGATGACGTTGGTCGGGATGTAGGCCGAGATGTCGTTGGCCTTGGTCTCGATGATCGGCAGACCGGTCAGCGAACCACCACCGAGCTCGTCGGAGAGCTTCGCGCAGCGCTCCAGCAGCCGGGAGTGCAGGTAGAACACGTCACCCGGGTAGGCCTCGCGGCCCGGCGGGCGGCGCAGCAGCAGCGAGATGGCGCGGTAGGCCTCGGCCTGCTTGGTCAGGTCGTCGAACACGATCAGCACGTGCTTGCCCGAGTACATCCAGTGCTGGGCGATCGCCGAGCCGGTGTAGGGGGCCAGCCACTTGAAGCCGGCGGAGTCCGAAGCCGGCGCCGCGACGATCGTGGTGTAGTCCATGGCGCCGCCCTCTTCCAGCGCGCGCCGCACACTGGCGATGGTGGTGCCCTTCTGGCCGATCGCGACGTAGACGCAGCGGACCTGCTGGTTCGGGTCCCCGGTCTCCCAGTTCTTGCGCTGGTTGAGGATGGTGTCCACGCACAGCGCGGTCTTGCCGGTCTTGCGGTCGCCGATGACGAGCTGGCGCTGACCGCGACCGATCGGGGTCATGGCGTCGACGGCCTTGATACCGGTCTGCAGCGGCTCGGACACGCTCTGACGCTGGACCACCGAGGGGGCCTGCATCTCCAGCGGACGACGGGTCTCGGCCTCGATCTCGCCGCGGGCGTCGATCGGCTGGCCGAGCGGGTTGACCACGCGGCCCAGGAAGCCGTCGCCGACCGGCACCGAGAGGACCTCACCGGTCCGCTTGACCTGCTGGCCCTCTTCGATGTTCTCGAAGTTGCCCAGGATCACCGCACCGACGTTGTGCTCGTCGAGGTTCAGCGCCACGCCCAGCACCCCGCCGGGGAACTCGAGGAGCTCCTGGGTCATCACCGAAGGCAGGCCCTCGACGTGTGCGATGCCGTCGCCGGCGTCGATGACGGTGCCGACCTCCTCGCGCGCGGTGTCGGCGCTGAAGGAGCTCACGTACTCCTCGATCGCCCCCTGAATGTCGTCAGAGGAGATTGTCAACTCTGCCATGGCTTTTCGTCTTCCTGCCTTCGAAATGGGTTGTGGGCTCTAGATGTTGCTCAGTCGGGCAATTGCGTCTGTGCGGCCGCGAGGCGGGACGAGAGCGTCCCGTCGATCACCTCGTCGCCGACCGAGATCGACAATCCGCCCAGCAGTGCGGGGTCGACGCCGACCTGCACCCGCACCGGGTGGCTGTAGATGCGGCTCAGCACGGTGTTCAGCCGCGTGCGCTGGGCGTCGGTCAGTTCGGCGGCCGCCCCGACCTGCGCCACCACCTCGCCGCGGCGGGCCACGGCTATCTGGGCCAGTTCGGTCACCGCTTGGTGGGCGGACTGGCCGCGCAACAGGCGGACGGTCTGCTCGAGCAGGGCTGTGGTGATCGAGTTGGCACCGCTGCCACCGCCGAGGACGGTGCCCAGCAGCCCGACCCGGCCGGCGGCCGGCATCGCGGTGTCGCCGAGCAGGATGTCCAGGCGGGGTTGCGCCTCCAGGACGCGAGAGAACCGGAACAGCTGGTCCTCGACCTCATCGATCTTGCCGGCGCGCTCGGCACCCAGCAGCAATGACTGACGGGCGACGTGCTCGACGGCACCGACCAGGTCATCGCTGTTGGACCAGCGGGCGGAGGCGGCGTCGGTCACCAGGGCCAGCGCCGGAACGCTGATCTTGCCGGAGAACAACCGCTGCACCAGCCGCACCTTCGGCGCGGCGTCATCGGTGGGAACGGTCAGGTGCCGTGTCACCACGGCTTCGCGCCCGAGCACCTCGGCGACCGCGGTGAGGTCACCGGCGAGCCCGGACAGACCCTGCTCGTCCAAGCCACCGGTTACTTCGCCGAACTTGTCCAGCAGGGCGCCCAGCGCCTGACGGCTGGCTGAACGCAGCCGGGCCAGGATGGGCGATTCGACCTCCACCGCTTTCGGGGCCATGGCGTCGAGCTCATCGAGGAACCGGTCGACGGTCGCGGACTGCCGCTGCGGGTCGGCGACGTGGCTGCGAACCAGTTCGGCCGCCCGCTGCACAGCCTCGGCACCGAGGCCCGACCGCAGCTCGCGGATCAACTGCGCCCGCATGAGGCCGACCTGCTGACCGCCGGCCGCTTTGACCCGCTCCGACTCGACGCCGGCCTGGTCGCGCAACTGCTCTACGATCCGCGCGGCGTCCGCGCGGGACTCCTCGGTGACCCGCTGAGCCTCGGTCTTGGCGTTGGCCAGCGCGGTGGAGTGAGCCTGGCCGGCTTCGGCCAGTTTGGCGGCGGCCGCTGCGGCCTCCTCCAGCTGCCTGCGCACCGACTCCTGCTGGTCCGCCATGAGCTTGCGCACCGGCGGAACCACGAACTTGACCAACAGCCAGACGATGGCCGCGAAACCGACCAGCTGCCCGATGAATGTCGACATCTTTGTTGCTACCGCCCCGTTTTCGCCGCGGAGAGTGCGTCGACCTCGACGCCGAGAATCCGACTGGCCAGTGTGGACGACAACACATCCACGCGGGCCTGCAGCTGCTCGTTCACCGCATCGCCTTCCAGCTTCAGTTGCTCGGTGGCAGCCTGCACCGTCGAGGCCACTTCCGCCTCCGCGGCCGACCGCTTCTCCTCGATGACCTTGCGACCCTCGGCGCGCGCTTCGTCACGCGCCGACGTCGCGGCAAGGCGTGCCGCCGCCATCTGACTCTGGTAGTCGGCATCGGCAGCCGCGAACTGCTCGGCTGACTCCCTGTTGTCGGCGAGGGTCTTGGTGACCATGTTGTCGCGCTCCCGCAACACCCTCATGATCGGCGGAACCACGAAGGTGCCGATCACACCGAGCACGATCAAGAAGATGCCCAGCACGACGAAGAAGGTGCCGTTGGGGATGAGGAAGTTGCTGGTTTCTTCTCCCTCGCCTCCCTCGGCGACCTGGCGAGTCACGGCCAGGACGAGAGCGCTCATGTCACCCATCTCGTGCGTTACTGCGTCGCGGCGATCGGGGTGGCGAACACGAACAGCGCCATGAAGGCCAGGTTGATGAAGTAGGCCGCCTCGACCAGACCAACCGTGATGAAGAACGGGGTGAACAGTCGACCCTGAGCCTCAGGCTGGCGGGCGATGCCGGCGATCAGCGCGTTGCCGGCGATACCGTCACCGATACCGGCGCCGATGGCACCACCACCCATGATGAGACCGCCGCCGATCAGGGCACCGAGTCCGATCAGATTGGGATCTGCCATTTCTTATCCTCCTTGCTAGCTGGTAGTGGTCTACCAGGTCTTTGTTGTGGTGTCGGGCTTGCTAGTGGTCCGCGTGCTCATCCATCTCCATGGCCTGCGAGAAGTACAGAATGGTCAGCAGCGCGAAGATGAACGCCTGGATCAGCCCGACGAACAGGTCGAATGCTTTCCAGATCGCGTTGGGCGCCCAGAGGATGTAGGGCGGGAAGAGGGCGATCAGGCCGACCAGGATTCCGCCGGCGAAGATGTTTCCGAAGAGTCGCAGCGACAGCGAGATCGGCTTGGCGACCTCCTCGACCAGGTTGATCGGCATCAGGAAGACCACGTGCCCCTTCAGCACCCGCCACGGGTGGCCCAGGAGGCCGCGGCGCCAGAACCCGGCCAGGTGGTAGCAGAGGAACACGAACAGCGCCAGCGCGAACACATAGTTGATGTCGGACGCCGGCGGCGCGAACAGCTCCTTGGCGCTCCCGGACTCGTCCGAGTACTGCAGGGGCAGCACCGACAGCCAGTTCGAGATCAGGATGAAGACGAAGATCGTGACCGCAAGCGGCAACACGAACGGCGCGATGCGCATGCCGATCGCACTTTCGATCTGGTTGCGCATCTGAACGGTGATCGCCTCGAAGAACAGCTGCACACCGCCGGGAACCCCGGTCGAGGTGACCTTGGCCCGCAGGAAGAACGCCAGCGCGATGACGATCACCGCTGCGATCGCGGTCGCGGTGATGGTGTCGATGTTGACGGTCCCGAGCAACGGCCAGTGCGCGGTCTCGTGGTGGCCGACCTCGATCTTGGCTTCGGCCAAGGTGGTCTCGATCATTGCTACTGTGCCGTCCCTTCAGCGCCCGACTCTGACGCTTGCGCGCGGAGCTTTTTTACCACTGGCAGCGTGGTGGTCAGCACCAGCACCACCTCGAACAGAGCCAAGCCGAACAGCACACCCAGGCCGTCCGGCCGGAACGAGTAGGCGATCGCCAGGCCGATCACGCTGATGACCAGCAGACGCGACGCCGAGTTCAGCGCCATCTTCTTCTTCAGTGGGTGGTCTGCGGCGGTGATCTTCAGCGCGGATCGGCGGATCAACAGCGCGTTGCCCAACCCGAGTGCCAGGCCCAGCCCGAAGAACACCCCGAACAGCGGGTGACCGAATTGGGCGGCCGCAGCGACAGCGACACCGGTGAGCACGAGACAGATCAGCAGCAGCCGCATCGGCTGGAATACCACCGACGGCAACACCAACGGCGCATCCTGCGCTGGTGTCGTCACCGCCTCACCCCAATCCCCACATGTCCTACGTCACTGTTGCGAAGTCGCCCGCCGAGCGTATCGGATGCCCGAACGCGTTGCCGAACCACCTACAACCCCATCCTAACCGGTCCTACTACCGAGCGTCGTAGGGGGCGTCGTCGGGGCCGTCGGTACCGCGTAGGAGCGGGATCAGCGTAACGACGATCGCGATGAGCATCGCACCCAGCATCACCGCCCCGGTGTAGCGCGGATCGACGAAAATCGTGCTGGCCGCACCGAATGCGACGATCGCCACCCATAGATAGATCAGCAGCACCACCCGGCGATGGGAGTGACCGATCTGCAGCAGTCGGTGATGCAGGTGCATCTTGTCTGGGCTGAACGGGCTGCGGCCGGCCCGCGTGCGGCGGATGATCGCCAGCAACATGTCCAGCGCGGGCACACACACCACCGCCGCCACCAACAAAAACGGCGACAGCAACGCGAAGACGTCCCGGGCACCGTAGGCACTCTGCGAGATCGGGCCCGCGGCCGTCGTCGACGCAGCGGCCAGCATCAGACCGATCAGCATCGACCCGGAGTCCCCCATGAAAATCTTGGCCGGATGGAAGTTATGCGGCAGGAAGCCCAGACAGGCCCCGGCCAGCACCACCGAGATCAGGGCCGGCGGATAGAACAGCACGTCGCCGCCGTGATCGGAGAGCAGGCCGACGGAGAACGCGCAGATCGCCAGGGCGGTAATCAGCCCCAGGCCGGCAGCGAGCCCGTCGAGGCCGTCGACGAAGTTCATCGCGTTGACCACCGACACCGTCAGAGCCAATGTGATCAGGATCGACGACACCTGGTCGAGCACTACCGTGCCGACCCCGCCAAACGGGATGTAGAGCACGCTCCAGGCGACTCCCATGGTGACCAGCACACTGGCCGCGGTGATCTGGCCGGCGAACTTGGTCAGCGCGTCCAGGCCCCACTTGTCGTCGAGCAGGCCGATACCCATGATCACCCCGCCGGCCAGTACCACCGCCGGCATACCGGTGGAGTAGGCGAAACCCCGGGTCAGCGCGGGCAGCTGCGAGGCCAGGAAGATCGCGGCGACGATCCCGACGTACATCGCCAGCCCGCCCATCCGCGGCGTCGACTGGACATGGACGTCACGTTCGCGCGGGACGGCGACCGCCCCCAGCCGGGTTGCCAGCCAGCGCACCGGCCCGGTGGTGAAGTAGGTGATGATCGCGGCGGTGAGCCCGACCAGCGCGAGCTCCCGAATCGGAACGCCGGCGCCGCGGTCGGCGAGGGCGAGCAGGCTGGTCACCGCTCCCCCGCCAGCTCTGCCGGGTCCAGCCCCAGCACCTGCGCGATCTGCTCGGCGGAGACGGGCCCGTCGCGCACCACGCGCGGTGCGGGTCCGGTCAGATCGACGATGGTCGAGGCCGCCTGTTGTTCGGCCGGCCCCGCGTCGAGGTAGACCTCGACGGACTCGCCGAGTTGGCGTCGGGCCTCGGTGGCGTCGACGGCCGGTGCGCCGCCGGAGATGTTGGCGCTGGATACGGCCATCGGGCCCACCGTCTTGAGCAGCTCGAGTGCCACCGGATGCAGCGGCATGCGCACCATCACGGTGCCGCGGGCATCGCCGAGATCCCATTGCAGCGACGGCGCCTGGTTGACGATCAGGCTGACCGCACCCGGCCAGAACGCCCGGATCAGTTCCCGTGCCGTGTCGGGCACGATCAGCGCGAGCCCGTCGATCGACGTCCACGATCCGACCAGCACGCCGACGGGCATGTCGCGGCCGCGGTTCTTGGCCGCCAGCAGGGCAGCGACCCCGGCGTGGTTGAAGGCGTCCGCGCCGATCCCGTAGACGGTGTCGGTGGGCAGCACGACCAGCCGGCCGCGGCCCACGGCGTCGACCGCGGCGGCGAGTCCGGTGGCGCGCTGCTCGGCGTCGGCGCAGTCGAAAAGCTCTGTCATGGTTGACCGTTCCTGACTGCTGTGACGAATCGTGGCCGCCCGGCCAGGTCGGTGCGCGGCGCCGCGTCCTGGAAACATCCGGTGTCGAGCAAGGCGGCTACGGTCGCCTCCGAGGTGGTGTCGTCGTGCTCTATCGCTACCAGGCCGCCCACACGCAGCAGCCGTGCGGCGAGCGCAGCCAGCGGAACGATCACCGACATGCCGTCCGGCCCGCCGAACAGTGCCTGCGCGGGATCGTGTTGAGCCACTTCCGGATCCAGCACCGCGCCGTCGGGAATGTAGGGCGGGTTGGACACCAACAGGTCGACCCGGCCGTCGAACTGCGACAGCAGCCCCGGCGCAGTGACGTCGGCGTCGATCAGCTCCACCGAGGTGCCTGCGCAGTTGCGGCGGGCATAGTCCAGTGCCGCTTGGGAGTTCTCGACGGCCAGCACCCGCGCTCCGGGAAGACTGTGCGCCAGTGCGATCGCCAGGGCGCCCGATCCGGTGCAGGCGTCGACGATCAACGAAAGCGGTTGCGCTGCCGCTTGCTTCAATGCCCATTCCAGCATGGCCTCGGTCTCGGGGCGCGGAGTGAACACACCCGGGCCGACCTGTACGGTCACCGGTCCGAACGGCGCGGTGCCGATCAGGTGCTGCAGCGGAATCCTGGCACTGCGCGCCGCCACCAGATCCCGGTAGCGCCAGAAGAAGTCGGCGTCCGGCGGAGCCAACAGGGCCAGCCGGCCCCGGTCGGTTCCGGCCAGGTGAGCTGCCAGCGCTTCGGCGTCGTAGCGCGCCGAGTCTATTCCGGCATCGGCGAAAACCGCTGCGGCGGAGTCGATCGCATCCCGGAGCGTGGTCACGTCGTCTGCTGCAGCCGGGTTTGCCTGTCGGCAGCGGCCAGCGCATCGAACATCGCGTCGAGATCCCCGTCGAGGACCTGGTCGAGGTTGTGCGACTTATAGCCGATGCGGTGATCGGTGATCCGGTTCTCCGGGAAGTTATAGGTGCGGATGCGCTCGCTGCGGTCCACCGTGCGAATCTGGCTGGCCCGATCAGCCGATGCGTCGGCCTGCGCCTGCTCCTCGGCGACCGCCTGCAGCCGGGCCGCCAGCACCTGCAGCGCACGGGCCTTGTTCTGCAGCTGGGACCGCTCGTTCTGGCAGGTGACCACGATGCCGGTCGGCAGGTGGGTGATGCGGACCGCGGAGTCGGTGGTGTTGACTCCCTGACCGCCCTTTCCGCTGGACCGGTAGACGTCGATGCGCAGATCCGACTCGTCGATCTGCACTTCCCCGACCTCTTCGGGCTCGGGGTAGACCAGCACGCCGGCTGCCGAGGTGTGGACGCGGCCCTGGGATTCGGTGACCGGCACCCGCTGCACGCGGTGCACGCCGCCCTCGAACTTCATCTTCGACCACACGCCGTCGGCGCTGTCGCCCTTGCCGGCGATGGTCAGCGTGGCGTCCTTGTAGCCGCCGAGATCCGAGGTGGTCTCATCCAGCACGGTGACCTTCCAGCCGTTTCGCTCGGCGTAGCGGATGTACATCCGGGCCAGGTCGGCGGCGAACAGTGCGGATTCCTCCCCACCCTCACCGGACTTGACCTCCAGCACGATGTCGTCGGCGTCGTGCGGGTCGCGGGGCGCCAGCATGTCGGTCAGTGTGGTGTCCAGCTCGACGACGCGGGCCTCCAGCTCGGGAACCTCCGCGGCGAACGACGCGTCGTCGGCGGCCAGCTCACGCGCGGCCTCCAGATCACCACGCGCCGACTCGAGCTTGCGGTAGGTGGCGACGATCGGCGCCAGCTGGGCGAACCGGCGACCGGCTCGGCGGGCCTCGACCGGGTTGTTGTGCAGTTCGGGATCGGAGAGCTGGGTTTCCAGATCAGCGTGCTCGGTCAGCAGGGCGTCGATCGTCTGTGTGCTGCCGGTCATCTCACCTCCATCCCCGAACGCAAGCCGACGCCCGGGCTACCTGCTGGAGGCTCCGGGCGTCGGTGAGGGCGCTAGTTGTCGGCGGCTTCTGCAGCGTCGGCTGCGCCACCGACCTTGCGCTTGCCGTAGCGCTTCTCGAAGCGAGCGACGCGGCCGCCGCTGTCGAGGATCTTCTGCTTGCCGGTGTAGAACGGGTGGCACTGCGAGCAGACCTCGACCACGATGTGGCCGCTCTCCTTGGTGCTGCGGGTGGTGAAGCTGTTGCCGCAACCGCAGACCACGGTGGTCTCACCGTAAGCGGGGTGAATGTCAGATTTCATGATGTCCTCTTCGATCGTCGGCCGCCGGGTCGCCCGCCGTCGAGACGGACGTGAACCGGAACCTGAGGTGCTCGATTATGCCAGCTGCGCTGTCGGCTCCCAAAACGCCGATCAGTCGTTGTCCATTCCCGGCGTGGTCTTGGAGACCTGAACCAGGAACTCGTAGTTGTTCTTGGTCTTGCGCAGCTGGCTCATCAGCAGGTCGATAGCCTGGTGCGAGTCCAGCCCGGACAGCAGACGACGCAGCTTGTGCACGATCGCGAACTCATCCGGCGAGAGCAGCAGCTCGTCCTTGCGGGTGCCGGACGGGTTGACGTCGACGGCCGGGAACACCCGGCGCTCGGCGATCTTGCGGTCCAGCTTGAGCTCGGCGTTACCGGTGCCCTTGAACTCCTCGAAGATCACCGTGTCACCGGTGGAGCCGGTCTCGACCATCGCGGTCGCGATGATGGTCAGCGAACCACCGTCCTCGATGTTGCGGGCCGCGCCCAGGAACCGCTTCGGCGGGTAGAGCGCGGTGGAGTCCACACCACCGGACAGGATGCGGCCCGACGCCGGCGAGGCGTTGTTGTAGGCACGACCCAACCGGGTGATGGAGTCCAACAGCACGACGACATCTTTGCCCTGCTCAACTAGGCGCTTGGCCCGCTCGATGGCCAGCTCGGCGGCCTGGGTGTGGTCCGACGGCGGTCGGTCGAAGGTCGAGGCGATGACCTCACCCTTGACCGAGCGCTGCATGTCGGTGACTTCCTCGGGACGCTCGTCGACCAGCACCACCATCAGGTGGCATTCGGGGTTGTTGCGGGTGATCGCGTTGGCGATGTCCTGCATGATCGTGGTCTTACCGGCCTTGGGCGGGGACACGATCAGGGCGCGCTGTCCCTTGCCGATCGGCATGATCAGGTCGATGACGCGGGTGGTCAGCTTCTCGCCGGTGGTCTCCAGGCGCAGCCGCTGGTTCGGGTACAGCGGGGTCAGCTTGGTGAAGTCAGGACGATTCCTCGCGTCCTCGACCGGACCACCGTTGACCGAGTCCAGCCGCACCAGCGGGTTGAACTTCTGCCGCGGGTTCTTGTCGCCGCTGTCGCCCTCCCTGGGCACTCGCACCGCGCCGGTCACCGCGTCACCGCGACGCAGCCCGTTCTTGCGGACCATGTTCATCGAGACGTAAACGTCACCGGGACCCGCCAGGTAGCCGGAGGTGCGCACGAAGGCGTAGTTGTCCAGCACGTCGAGGATGCCAGCGACCGGCTGCACGACGTCGTCCTCGCGCAGTTCGGCCTCGCCGCCGCCCTCGCCGCCCCGCTCGCCGCGGCGCCGGCGGTCCCGGAAACGACGGCCTCGGCGCCCGCCGCGGCCGTCGCCGTCGTCATCGGCGCCGCCACGGTTCTGGTCGCCGCCCTGGTCGTCCGACCTGGCCTGGTCGTTCTTGTCGTTCTTGGCCTGGTCGTTCTTGTCGTTCTTGTCGTTCTTGGCCTGGTCGTTCTTGTCGTTCTTGGTCTGGTCGTTCTTGTCGTTCTTGGTCTGGTCGTTCTTGTCGTTCTTGGCCTGGTCGCTCTTGTCGCCCTTGGGCTGGTCGTTGGCGGGCTGGTCGTTGGCCTGCTCGGCGCCGTTGGCCGCCGGGGCGCCGGACTCGCGGCTCGCGCCACGACGTTCGCGCCGGCGCGGGGCTCCACCCTCGGTCTGGCCCTCGACCTGGCCCTCGGCCTGGTTGTCGGCGCCTGCCGGCTCGGCACCGTTGGCGGGCGCCTGGGCGCTGGGTTCCGCGCTTGGTGCAGATTCCGGGGATTCTGCGGCCTGCGCCGCCTCGCCACCGTTCACACTGTTACCCCCGTTGCCATTGACATCGCGGATCGCCGCGATCAGCTCGCTCTTGCGCATTCCGGAGGTGCCTTTGACTCCGACGCGGTTTGCCAGGGCCCGCAATTCGGGCAACACCATCGCAGACAACGAAGCGTCGGAGGCAGCGCCTGCCTCGGCGGTGGTGGGAGACGAGACCTCGGCAGCGCTGTGGCTCGGGGTCTCGGGAGTGCTCTCGGGAGTAGACAGCGTGTCCTGTTCGGCGCTGCCTTCAGCCGTGAAGAGGTCCGTTTCGGTCACGGATTTCCTTTCTATCCCTCGTCGGTTTTGTCACGCGAGGGGTTTGGGTGCATCCAGCGGAATCGCCGAGTGCGTGACACCGTCGAAGCGTGCAACGGTGTTTACCTGTGACTGCGGCGTCATATCGCAAGCCGTCAGCCACGGGAAGAATTTGGTGGTATCCCAGTGACATCGCATTCTGATTTAGGTGCTGATGCCGCGAATGCGGGACGGGACCGAGGATAACGCGGTTGCGAGTCGTGCGCAACAATTCGACGAGCATCACGGGAAGTGCCCGCGAAACACCCTCGGTGCATCACGTAAAAAT
>NZ_JAYJJS010000047.1:0-15473 GCF_020181635.2 Mycobacterium zoologicum
AACACAATCCAGCACCAGACCCGGCCCACATCAAGTCCTACGAAAAATCGAGGCTAAGCCAAATGTCCTAACTCAGGTCCGAGGTCAGGACCGGGGGCTCCCACAAATGTTGGATAGGCCGGGCAGGGACTTCTGCTCGGTAACCCACGAGTTTTTGTGAGTGAAGCCCCGGCCCGCAACCCCGACACAAACCGGGCGTCACCCCATACCAACTTGTTCAATAGGCCCAGGTGATCGGGGTCTGCAGCCCTGATCTCCGAGGTGCCGGTTCGGGATCGCTCGCTCTCATACCTGCCGCCCAGTCGGGTTGGCTCTTAGACGGCTTGCGTCCCGGGTCGGGGCCGCTCGCCGGGAGTGGCTGAAGAGAGGCCTCCAAAGCCGAAAGTTGGTGTGCCCTCCCTGCACTCGCATCAATGAACGCAAGGAGGAACAGTCGACCATGCTGCCATCATCACCAACCGACCGTGTCGTCATCGCCGTTGATCCACACAAGGCATCCTGGACTGCCGCCGCGGTTAGCGCCGCCCTTCAACCCCTCGAGGTACTTCGGGTGGAAGTCAGCGCCCAGGGTTACCACCAGCTACGTCGATTCGCCCGGCCGTGGAAGCAACCGGTGTGGGCGATCGAAGGTGCAGCCGGCCTCGGTGTCGGCTCCGGTTGAAAACTGAGCAGCTTCTTCCGGTCGAAAAGTGAGCAGGTGGTTACGGGGTTGAGTCTGCCTGACGGTCGGCTTCGACGGAGGGCAGTGACTCGATTGCGGTGTGTTTGATGCGGTAGCTGGCGCCCTTGAGTGCGATGACGTCGGCGTGGTGGACGATGCGGTCGATCATGGCTGAGGCGATGGTGGCTTCGCCGAACACCTGTCCCCAGCGGGAAAATGGCAGGTTGGAGGTCAAGATGATCGACGACTTCTCGTAGCGGGTGGAGACCAGCTGGAAGAACAGGTTGGCTGCTTCGGTATCGAAGGGGATGTAGCCGACCTCATCGATGACGATCAATCCGATGCGGGCAATCTTGCGTAGTTCGGCGTCGAGGCGGCCGATCTGATGGGCTTCGGCCAGGCGGGTGATCCAGCCGGTGGCCGGGGCGAACGCGACCCGGTGCCCGGCTTGGGCGGCGGCGATCGCCAGTGCGGTGGCCAGATGCGTTTTGCCGGTTCCTGGTGGACCCAGCAGCACGATGTTGCGTGCTTCGGCCAGCCAGCCGCCGGCTTCTAGGCGGGCGATCTGGGCACGATCAGCTCCGGGTTGAGCAGTGAAGTCGAAGTCGGTGATCGTCTTGATCGAGGGGAATGCGGCGTACCGGATGCGTTGGCGGGCACCGGATTCAGCTCGAGCGTTGGACTCGACGGCCAGCACCGCCGCCAGGTACTCCTCCAGCGACCAGTTCGCTTCGCGGCCCTGCTCGGCCAGGCGGTGGTAGTGCGCGGCGATCCGCGGGGCCTTCAGCAGCCGAGATTGGTGGGCGATGAGCTTGTCGGCTTCACCAGGAGCCGCGGTGCGTTTGGTGGCCATCAGGCGACCTCGCCAGTTCCGAACACCGCGTCATAAGCGGCCAGGTCAGCGACTTGGACCTCGACGTCGACATGCGAGCCGGCCGGCGGCCGGTTGCGGAAGTTCTCCCGCATCACCGACGCCGCTGCCAGATGCCCCGGATCGCAAGCCAATCCGCCACTGCCCCATAGCCGCGGGTGATCAGCCACGAGACGATCCCCGCAGCAGGCACTAACCCGGTCCAGTGTTGCGGTGATGGTGATCATCCGGCCGATGGCTTCTGGATGCACCGAATAGGCGTTGCCGCCGACGCTCACGTAGTAGTCACGGCCCAACCGGGTGACGGTCGTGATCCCCGTCGCCGGTGCCACCGGCGGCAGCGATGCCATCACCTCCCGATCAGCCGATAGCGCTTGTGCCGGGATCATTCGAGTGACCGCGTGGCGGCGCGGGTTGGCCACCGATACCAGCCAGTGGGCCAACTGCGTGTTGAAGTCCGTTGCCGAGGTGAAGTGCCGGCCGGGCAGAAACGATGAACCCAGGTAGCCATTGGCCCGCTCAACGACCCCCTTGGTTTCGGGGTCATAGGGGCGAGCCTGAATCAACCGGGTGCCCAAAACTCCGCAGAACCCGGCCACCCCCTGCGCGAGTCGACCGCGCTGCCCGATGCCGGCCTCGTTGTCCCACAACAGGTTCTTCGGTATCGCGCCGATCTGCTCCGAGAGCAACGACCACATGCCAGCCAGCAGATCCCCGGTCACCCGCGAGGGGATCATCATCGCGGCGATGAATCGTGAATAGGCGGCCACCAGCACCAACACCGGAAACGACCGCAGCACCCCGGCGTGATCAGGCACGAGCTGGCCGGGGAACCACAGGTCGCACTGCACCTGCTCACCCGGTAGATGCACCAACCGGTCACACGGATCTGCCGGCGCATACTCCGGTCGGATGCGAGCGACGTTCTCACTAAACCAGGAATGCCCACCGGTCCAGCCCACGCGCTGGGCGATCACCGTCGCCGGCATCGTCGGAAACTGCCCCAGCATCGCCCGCACCGCCGGTTCGATCTGCGCCCACGCCGACGTCGTCACCGGTGCCCGCTCATAGCGCGGCGGTGACTCCGAAGCCAACGCATTGGCCACGGTGTTGCGCGACAGCTCCAACCGCCGCGCGATCGCCGCCTGCGACAAGTTCTCCGACCGATACAGCCGCCGGATCTCGGCCCAATCCTCCACAGTGATCACTCTCCAATCGAAGGGTGCTCACTTCTCGACCGGAATCACCTGCTCAGTTTTGGACCGGAACCGACACTCGGCGCACCGTTGACCCGGCAGCTGGCCGCCGACGGCGTCGAGGTCGTCGACTTTCCCGCCACGCTGGCCGCCCGCGTGCGACTGCTCTCAACCGGGCATGGCCGCAAGACCGATGAAGCCGACGCCATCTCCGTCGGGATCGCCGCACTGACATCCACCCGGCTCAACACCGCTGCCGTCGACGCGAGCATCATCGCGATGCGAGCCCTAGTCGAACACCGCGAGGATCTGGTCAAAACCCGCACCCAGACCGTCAACCGGCTCCACGTGCTGCTGACGCGCCTCACCCCGGCCGGCGCCCCGCGCGGGCTGACTGCCGACCGCGCCGCCGATATCCTGCGCCAGATCCGACCCCGCGACCCCGCGCTCAAGACCCTGCGCAGCCTGGCCGCTGACCTCGTCGCTGAGATCCGCGCGCTCGACCGTCGCATCGCCAAGGCCGCCGCCGACATCGAGGCCGCAGTCGAGTCATCGGGAACCACCCTGACCGAGCTCAGCGGTATCGGAGTCCTCAACGCCGCCAAGATCGTGGCCCGCGTCGGCGCCATTGACCGATTTCGCTCTGCCGATGCGTTCGCCAGCTACACCGGCACCGCCCCTATCGCGGCCTCCTCCGGCGATGTCACCCGCCACCGCCTCTCCCGCGCCGGCGACCGACAACTCAACTGCTGCCTGCACACCATGGCCATCTCCCAGATCGCCCGAGACACCCCGGGACGGGACTACTACCGAAGAAAACGAGCCGCAGGCAAAACCCACCGAGAAGCGTTGCGCTGCCTCAAACGACGCCTCTCAGACGTGGTCTACCGACAACTGATCCGCGACGCAGCAAGACTTGGAGCAGGCCCGGGAGGACACTCGGGGGCGACTCCAATATCCAGCGCGGCCAGCTCAAACCCCGCATGCTGACGCTTCGGACAAGTCACCTCCCGGGCCTACCGCAGCCACCCTACAACCGACCCCGATACCAGACTCTTGACACAGAGAGGCGCCGTCTAAGCCAGGTGTCCTCACTCAAGTCAGACCGCACCGATTCGCTTCTAATTCCCCGGGCTATTCCGGGGCTCAGCCAGCCTGGCGACGACAGGCACACTGGCAACCGCCCAATCAGGATGTCAAATCGATCATCGGGCAGCCTTAATCGTCGACCCCGATCATACTCGCCCTCACTTGCGACGCAGCCAAATCGAGCCGCCAGGGTTCTTCAGGAATACTGGGTTGGTCTCACGGATCAACTCACGCTGCCGATGCGCGAACAAGCCGTTCCAGAAAAGCACCTCAAACGCCGAGTTATACGCCAAGAAGGCGCGCAGGGCATATATCTCGTTCCATGATCTATTGTCCTCAAATAGCCATGTTCGTGGATATTCGAACGGATAGTGTATGTCATGAAAATGTATCAACACGCCCTTGTCGAGGTTGGGTAGGATAGAAAACAATTCGTAGTGCACATCACTGGCGGTCTTGAGTACGTGGGTGGAGTCGATGAACAAGATATCGTTCGCTTCGAGCTTGGAGAACGCCGAAACTGGCACATCCTGAACGAGCCCCTCGATGATATCGACTCGGGCACGGTCTTCCTCGCGAAGCCTGCTGCGAAGGCGATCTGCGTCCGGATCGATGCAAGTCAATGCGAAGTCGCTAAGCCCTGCATGATCAGCGGAGTCGAGCATGCAGGCCGAGGAAAATCCCGATCCCACCTCGATAACATTCTGCGGCTTATAATGACATATCATCGCGCGCAGCATGATGGCATCGCCGTACGGAAAATTCGTATTGCCGTAATAGTAGCGGTTACGACCGTCGTCATGCTCACTGAAAGGTGTGCTTTTTATGAATTCTGCGTTTTCTTGCCAGAACCGGACCATGGCCTGTTCGTCGAGATGGACGCCCGTAATGTCGGCGGGTTCCTGGAGGTACTGCTTCTCTACGTATTCGGCGATAGTCGACGGATCGACGACGGGTGAATAGTAGTGGCCAGCCGAAAACATGGGCGCCACCGAATTTTCCCGCTGAAGCAGCTTGTACTCTTTAGAATTAACGAAGGCGAAATAGACTTGCTCAGGTGGCACGACGGCCGCAGTAGCCACCCAGTGAGCGAACTCATCGGGTTCGGGATCTCGCTTCAGGACGGTGTCATAGAGGCTCGCGATAAACTCCTTCGCGGCGGCGGAGCTCATGCGTAGCACTCCTTGAGATGCTTCAGACACGGACGTAATTGGGCGATCCAGGGCTGGCGCGGGATAATCGTCAATCGCATTGGCGTCTTGGGCTAAACGATACGCGCCCGCGGCCTTGACGGCGATCACGACGTCCTGCCCGCTCATACCGTCCGGTCGGCCACACCACGCACCGTAGCGCACTGGCTCACGAATCTCGAGGCCGCACCGCCCATACAATCCTCTGACAAAGTCCTCCTGGTAAGCGATCGCCGCTTCAGGATTCTCGATACTTGCCGTCCGTGCACCTTGAATCTCGTGCTCGAACGCGATCTGCCCCTTACCCTGCATGCTGAATGCTGACGACAGCTCATTTAGCAGGAAGAAGGTGATGAGACTCCGGCCGCCTGGCCTCAGCACACGGGCGATCTCACGCATATATTGACTCACGTCCGCAGGCAGCATGTGTGTGAATACCGAGGCAAGTAGCACTACATCGAACGACTCGTCAGGATACGGAAAGCGGAAATCGGAGGACTTGCACTTCCCGGCCGGATTGTATCTTTTACTCTGAACATCTGCTACTTTGAAGTCGAAATTAGGGTGTAGCTGCGATATATTTTCGATGCACCAAGCAATTGGTTTTTCTGCGACATCGAAACCGGCGTAGCGACCTTCGCGGTTCAAGTAGCCGGTAAGCGGCAGGGCCATCCGCCCCGAGCCGCAACCAACGTCAAGCACTGCATCACTCGGCTGCAGCCCGCAGAGGTCAACCAGATAACTGAGGAATTCGTAGCCTGTCGCCTTATACACGTTGGGGCCCCCGAGACCTACCCAATCCTGTAGCTCTCGCGGGGGCAGCAGCTCGGCGGTCGATCCACCGTCCGCTGGCAACATACTATCCGCGCCCTGCGGAATGCTCCCGGTCATGGTGCCGCCTCACTGTAGTTGCCGAGCATGTGTGCCCATCAGCCACGCCTCACTATATGGGCTCTTTGGTCTTCGTTGGCTTGTGTCGGAACTCCGATCAACACTCCCAGGAGTCGCCTACTCGCCCTACCTCTCCCCGTCAACGTTTTGGCAGATTGCACACCCTGAAACCGAAGAAGCGTGCAACCCGAAAGGCCGCTATCTCGAATCCGATATCCGTGTCGGCCGCTGGGGTGGCCTCTCGGTTCTGACTGTTGCATCGGTTTCTTCTGCAACCGCTCCCGAACTCACCTGTTGTAGTACTGGTGAGCTGTCTGACTTTTGTTTAAGACCGTAAACATCGAGGAATTCCTCTACCATTACAGCGCGAGACGGCGGTTCAGGGATCGCGCTGGAAAAACGCTCCCAAAGCCCGGCTTCAGTAGCGGCTCTCCGCATGACTGCGGCAAGGGCGTAGGGATCACCTCGGGTAAAGTGTATGCCATCTACGTCGTCGGTGATTCGCTCTGCGAGAGCTCCCACATCGGAGCAGATGACTGGCCGGCGGAACGCCCACGCTTCCGACACCACGAGCCCAAACACCTCTTCCCAAAGGGAAGGCACAATGGACCAGTCCACGCGTGCCATTCGGCTAGCCAATTCATCTGTGTGGTAGGACCCATTGCTTTGCACGATTCGCTCCGCAAAAGGCCGCTCATTCTCCTCAGAAAGAAAATCTTCGATTTCTTTTCTGACTGCCGGCGTCGCGTGGCGGAGGTTGTCACCATTCAACTCAACCTTCAAATCTGTGAAGCCCTGCCCCCGAAGGATTGCTACGGCTCGAAGGATAATTTGAATGCCCTTTATGTCGACCATCTGTCCAAAGAAGCCGAAGCGGTTCTTGGGTCCGTCATTAACGGGAAGCTTTGAACCACGGGTGCTGTGAGCTTGACCGTTCGATACATGGCGGATCTTATCCGCGTCAATTCCCCATGCCACGAAGCGGTCGATCATGAAGCTGCTGGGACAGGTAAAAGCATCGACTTCCTGCAGGTGGCGCATGAACCACATTTTTCGCAACGAGAAGTGCTCAGGCGGCCGGTCCGGGAAGCACTGATGACAACGAACAGGACTCGCCTGCGAGCACAGCGATTGATCGGTTGTTCGGACCATATGTCCGTTCGCCTCGCAAATGCTGAGAAATTCGTGAAACGTGAAGACGAGGCGCGCATTGGGCAAAATTTGCCTTGTTAAAGTTAACAAATCAATGCCATACGTCAAGAAATGATGGAAATGGACAACATCGGGCCGAATCGTCTGAAGAAATTCACAGTAGGCGTCGATCAGACGGACCGACGACGTCCGATGCCAAGCGCCATTGTACTCTTGCGGCAGGAAGAGGAATTCGTTCGGCCGTTGGTCGAAACCCGTGATGCAGGCACCGGCTTTATACAATGCCGGGTACGCCATATCGGTCGAGGCCAGAAGCACCGGGTCGATGCCCGGCTCATTCTGCAACCCCTGGAATAATTCATAGGCGATCTGCTGCGCACCACCCCGCATCAATTCGGGATGATGGAGACTAATAACGAGAACTTTGACGCCGCCCTCCGTTTCGGTCATTTCCCTCCGTTTCAAAAGTTGTTCACGCGAGCGCTTCAGTGGCGGGCCGGATCCGAGAAGGCTTGTGGAGCGGGGCCATGGAGGCTCTTATTTACGATTTCGCCCCAAGATTTGGTGAAATGCCAACGATTCACCAGGCGCCCGCCTTCAAATGCCGGGCGGTGCGCAGACCCCTTGCCCTCAAAATGTACGAACGGCAGGTAGTGGAGCCACGCCGGCTTGCCAGCGTTGAAGCTTTTGAGGCAAAGGTCGGCATCCTCATAGTGCCCGTAAATGTATTCGGGCGAGAAGCCCCCCAACGACTCGAACCACTCGCGCTCGAAAGCCATAAAGGCTCCGCTCACAGCTGGGACCGGGCGTGAGGCGAGGAAAGGATTCGCACGCGGTGGCGCTCCCTTGCCGTAATGTTCCACTCGGAGCATCTCGCAGCGCGTGGCTTGCAGGTTTCGAAAGGAAAATTCTACGTTCACTTCGAAATACATTCCACCATGCATCAACGACCCGTCGTCGTAATACAACGGTGCGCCGAACAGGGCAACTTGCTCCTGGGGTAAATTACTCACAATCTGGCTGTGCTGAGTCGGCCATTCCGAATCCATCGGGAACAGGTCGGGATTCATTAGCAAAAGGCGAGTGCTGCGGGCTGCGTCGGCTGCGATGTTATTGGCTACGCCAAACCCCGCGTTGCCCGGCAAAAAAATCAGTTTGATCGGTATGCCATAAATCCGGTTAGCTATAGTAGCGTCCTTGATCAGCAACTCCGCCGTTTCGGGACTATTGGAGATATAGATGAATTCGTAGTTTTCGATGCCACGACACTTCGAGAACAGCGCACATTGTATCATGAGCAATTCTGGCCTGCCAAATAGGCATACGATGACTGATGCCGCCGGTCGAGTCGGCGGTGCACCGATTTGAACCGTTTGCGCACCAAGTGCCAACCTATTCGAAACCTTGAGATTCAACTCGATCAGCGAGGCGCCCAGTCCGGCATCCATGGAGAGGAAGCTTTCTGCGGGAGAATGACCGGCGGCTTGGGTTTTAGATAGGAGGTCAAGAGCAAGATCCCTGAAATTTTCCTCGTCAACCGGATGAATTTGACACTTGAAAGTCTTGCGCTCGACCCCTACGGAAAGAGTGACTTCGGTCTGGGCGCTCATCGTTTTGGGCTTCTCGATTGTTACAATCGCCCAAAAGGCCAGGCTCCTATCTTCCGGCTGCTCCAGGTGATCTGTGACATCCTTGCGGCGGTACCGGTAGATTGCCGTTGTTGAACCCCGTAAACCAAGGGCGTTCTGCAGCATCAACTTACTGATTGGGTCTTGTTCGCTGTCGTTTACCCAACCCCAGATCAGGCATTGTCCATCTTTGGAACCGTAGATCCGATCTACACAGGCTGCGGGAAATCCGGGCGTGTCCGCGCGAACGAGCGCCTCATAACGGGGGTCAGTAAGACGGCCCTCATGCCTACCGTAAAATTCATAGTGGTGCAATGCTGAAAGAAATTGGCCAGCCTTGATGGAAGTTGCGACATCCGGAAACGCCGCCAGATAAGTTGGCTCATCAAAATCCTCCGGGGCGGTATCGGAGGAAAGTGTCGCGCTGGCTGACTCAGCCCGCTTCGCGGGTGACGCTGCCGTACCTACGTTCGACTGACTCCGACCTGTCGATAGGTTCTTGCCGGAACCCTGGGCGACGGTCATAAGTTGATTTCCGCCCGCTCCGTGGGCGACCCAGTTGGCATGGAGTCTTCACCGAAATTTGGGCGTTGCATTGTTCTTGGCGTAAGCACGCGACATCCGCCCCTTTCTGGACAATCGTTCAGCCGACAGCTTATAGGGCCGACAGCCTATCGGGTCAGCCGGGCGGTCGTCGATGGTTCCGCCGGATCCACGAGACTGGCGGAACCTGCGTAGTAAGACGACGTCCGTCGGCGGCTGTATGCATGGCCGGCGGGTACCGCAGCACTGAACCACCCCGGGTTTGATGCTGCCGTGGGTTTCCCCTCGTAGCGTGGAGATGTCGCTATTGAGGAGGCGGTGATGTCAGCAAATAGAAGGAAGTTCGACGAGGACTTCAAGGTGGGTGCGGTGCGGCTCGTGGCTGAGACCGGTAAGCCGATCGCGGCGGTTGCCTGGGAGCTCGGGGTCCACGAGGGCACGCTGGGTCACTGGTGCGTCCAGGAGCGACGCCGAGCCGGTGGTGCCGATGAGTTGACTGAGTCCGAACGCGCTGAGTTGATCCGGCCACGAAAGGAGAATGTGGAGCTGGCGATGCAGCGTGATGTGCTCAGGCGCTCATGCGCCCTTTGGGTTTGAGAAGCGATGGGCCGGTAGAGATGTCGTGGTTCATCGACTCCGAGAGGGCACACTACGGCATCGCCTGCGCCACGACATGCCGCGCGTTGGGGGTGTCGCAGTCATGGTTCTACAAGTGGCGCCACGGCGACCCCTCACCACGGCACGCCCGCCGCAGGGCACTGACCGCAGACATCGGGCGGCTGTTCGCGGTGCACAAGGGCAAGTACGGGTCTCCGCTGATCTTAGTGACGAGGGCTGGAGCGTCAGTGCGAACACCGTCGCGGCGATCATGGCCGAGCAGGGGTTGGTGTCTTGCCCAAAGCGGCATCGCCGCGGTAGCACCCGGCCGGGAACAGGCCGGTGGCGGGCCCCTGATCTGGTTAAACGCAAGTTCGGCGCTCAACAGCTCAACGGCAAGTGGTACGGCGACGGTACCGAGGTGCCCACCGACGGGGGAAAGCTCCAGTTGGATTCGGTGCTGGACATGGCCTCGCGGCGCGTTGTCCATGGCTGTGGCGGTCCGTGGCGGAAGACAGGAGGTCGCTGGGGTCATATTCCACACCGACCAGGGCAGTGAATTCACCACCGGCACGTTCCAGGCCGCTTGCCGGCGCTGCGGGATCCACCAGTCGATGGGCCGGCCGGGCTCGGCTCTGGACAACGCGGTCATCGAATCCTGGCATTCCACTTTGGAATTCGAGTTACGCATGCTCGAGCATTTCGACACCAAGGAGCAAGCCCGACATGCGCTGGTCGCCTGGATCGAAGACTACAACGCCGATCGTCGCCATTCGGCGCTGAACATGCGATCGCCCTTGCAGCACGGACAGCGGCTACGTGACGGCGGGCCTGAACCCCGGCAGGCGTCATGAGTGCATCCAGCTCCGGCAACGGGCAGTATGGAGGAGTCCTCGCCGGTGTCAAGGCCAAGCCCTGCGGGTGGCCTATGGCCAGCCTAGACCCAGGCTGCGGGCACCACCCCCAGGCAGCTGCCCGGGGCAGCAGCAAACAACTTCACCACAAGATCCCTACAACAGAAGTCCCCACGGAATCAGCGGAAGGCCGCACGGTCGCCAAGATCATGGCTGAGCTGGGCGTCGAGGGCGCCAGCCCGCGCACGTTCAAGACCACGACCATGGTCAACCCGGCGGCGTCGTTTCCGCCGGATCTGATCGGCCGATGCTTCGATCAGGGCCACTGTGACCCGACTTTTATCAAATTAGTGCGCACCGCTTGAGCGGATTGTGGCCAGTGCGGTGGCAAGGTCGGCGGGTATGGGGTCGGCGGCGGCGAGTGTTTGGTCGCCGACGGCGATGGTGACGGTGCGGTAGCGGCGTGCGGTGCGCACGAATCGCTTGATACTCCAGCCGGTTTGGGTCTCGATGTAGTGGCTGATGGCCATCGCGGCGAACACGATCGTCAGGTGCGCGTCGATGGATTCTCGGGTCCGGTGGTAGATCGGGCGGGCGGCCAGGTCGTGTTTGGACATCCGAAACGCCTTCTCGATGCGCCAGAGCCGGTGGTAGGCCTCGATGATGAAGGTGGCGGGCTTGCTGGTCAGGTTGGTCGTGTAGCCCTTCCATCCGGCCAACGCTCGGGTCTTGGCCTCCAGACTGCGGTTCACCGATTTCGTGGCGCCGGTCAGTTGGATGTAACGGTTGCGTTTGACGGGGGCTTTGCCGTCGACAGCGCGCTGGGCTTTGGCGACTTGCTCGTCAATGCCGCGCAGCGTGCGCCGGGCCCGATCGGCGCGGTATTGGTAGTGGATCATCCGATCCGGGACGCCCCGGGTTTTCTCCGAGATGCTCGACGGCCACGGCTGGGTGAGGATCAGCCCATCGGGAATCTCCTTGCCGGGATGCCTTTTCAACCATTCAGACACCACAGACGGCAGCTGCGGTATCCGGGAGCCAAGCACATAGGTCAGCCCGGCGGCCTGCAATGCGACCTGGTTGGCCTCGGAGATCATCCCGGCATCGGCGACCACGGTGACATCGGACAGTTGATGGGCGGTCTTGAACGCGGTGATGACCGGCAGCATCGTCGCGGCCTCGGCCTTGTTGCCCTCAAAGGCCTGCACCATCAGTGGCATCCCGAAAGCATCGGTGAGCAGCCCGAGCGTGATTTGAGGCTCCAACCGCCGTTCCTTGGAAAAGCCCGGCTCGCGAAATCCGTCGCCGGCGTCAGTCTCGAAATACAGGGTTTATGCCGACCTGCCAGTTATGCCGATGTTCTGCAGTGCTGTGCAGGTCAGTGGTGATGTCGCCGCTTGAAAGGTCGGCATATTCATAGGGTGTCGAGCCAGGCGAGTATGTCGGATCGAGGGCGGTATGTGCCGGGTTTGGTGTTTGGCGGCCGGGTCCTGTCGATGGCGGCCTGCTTGATGTTCATGTCGGCGTGCAGGTAGGCGTCAGCGGATTGGGTTCGTTGGTGTCCAAGCCACAGGGCGATGACGGAGACGTCAACGCCTTGGGCGAGCAGGTTCATCGCCGCGGTGTGTCGCAGGGTGTGGAGCGTGACGTGCTTGTCGGCGATGCTTGGGCAGCTTGCTGCCGCTGCGGCGAGGTGGATCACGAGCCGGTGTTCGAGCGCGTCGCGGGAAAGGCGACCACCGCCTGGTCCGCAGAATAGGGCCTGGCCGGGGCGGGTTGAACGCTCGGCGAGGTAGTCGCTCATGACCGCGACGGTGGTCGTTGTCAGCGGCGTTGCCCGCGAGCGGCGGCCTTTGCCGGTGCAGGTGATACTCGGTGCGGGTCCGAGGTGAATATCTGGGATTGTCAGTGAACAGAGTTCGCTGACCCGTAGTCCAGTCTGGATGGCCAGAACCAGGAGGGCGTGATCACGCCGGCCGGTCCAGCGGGTGCGATCGGGGGCGTTGATCAGGGTGTCGGCCTCGGTGGTGGTGAGGAATTCCAGCATCGGCGCCGGGTGGCGCTTGGGCGGCGTCGCCAGGACGCGGGTGATGGTGGCGGCGTGTTCGGGGTGATCGGCCACGGCGTGCGAAAGCACGGCCCGGATCGCGCAGAGCCGGGAGTTTCGCGTGGAAACGCTGTTGCCTCGCTCGGTTTCCAGGTAGTCCAAGAACCGTGTGACATTCTCGGCGTTGACGTCGGCGAAGTCGATGTGCTCGGCTCTGGTGCTGGTCGCTTCGGCGAGGTATTTGATGAGCATCCGCCAGGTGTCGCGGTAGGCGCTGATGGTGTTGTCGGCGAGGTCACGTTGGGCGCGGGCGAACGCGGTGAAGTAGGTCTGCAGTTCAATGGCCAAGGTGTTCATGGGAGTTCGATTCGTTCGATGCCGGATTCAAGGCGTCGTGCGGCGGCGGCGAGTAATTCGGGGACTGCGCTCAGATACCAGTAGGTGTTCTCGATGCTGGTGTGCCCGAGCCAGGTTGAGAGCAGCCCGAGGGTCCGAGCGGGGCTCTCGCCGTGGGTATAGGCGGCGACCATGTGGCCGGTGGCGAAGGTGTGCCGCAGATCGTGCAGCCGCGGCCGGCGCCGCCCCGGGGCACCGAGGTGCAAGGAGTCGACCAGTGCGCGGAAATGTTGTTCGATTGTCTCGATGACGAAGCCGGTTCCGGCGGCGTTGACGAAGATCGGCCCGTCTGAAGCCGGGTGCGTCGCGAGACGTTCAGGAAGGTTGAGGTAGCCGAGTAACGCCGCTGTGGTACTCGGGTGCAGCGGTACGAGCCGATCCAGCGGAGTCTTTGTCCCATAGACGGTTAGGACGCTGCGGTCGGTGTCGAGGTCTGGGATCCGCAGGCGTGTCGCCTCGCCGATCCGCAGACCGGTGGCGGCCAGCAATCCGATGATCGTGCGCATCGTCTCCGCGACCCGAACCGTCCTGAAGAACGACGAACATCCCTCCAGAAGCCGATCGAGGTCGCACTGGGAGTAAATGTAGGGAGCGCATCGGGTCGTTCGGGCCGGCAGCAGCCCCTGCGGGATGATCGGCGTCTGCGAGCCGGCGGCGTTGAGGTAGGCCGCGAACGGCCGCACGGCCGTGAGCCGTTGTGACCACCACACCGGCCGGGCATCCCGGGGTTGGGTTGCCCATCGCACCGCCTCATCGATTGTGAAGACCTCCGTTCTGTCCTGCTCGGTGAGCCAGTCGCAGAAGCCTCGAAGCAGGTACTCGGTGGTCTTGAGCTGAAAACCCAACTGGCGGCGTGCAGTCAGATAGGCGTCGAGGTCATCGTGGAGGCTCATCGCGGCACCTGCCCGAACTTCACGGTCAGTGTCTGCAAGGACGCGAGGTCCGTTCGGGCATAGACCCGAGTGCTGGAAACGCTTTGATGCCCGAGCAACTCCTGGGCTTCAACCAGCGAGCCGCCGGTGGCGATGACATTCATCGCCGCGGTGTGCCGCAGGCGGTGCGCATGCACGGCGCCGAGACCGGCGGCCTCGGCGCGGTGTTTGACGATATCGGAGATTCCGGCACTGCTGAGCCGTTGGATCGGCGGGCGCAGCCGCACGAACAATGCCCGATCCAACGCTGCGGCAGGACGCACGCGCAGCCATGCAACCATGGCCTCGCCGACATCGATCGGCAGCGGCAGCGTCAAACGCCGCTGATTCTTCCCGACGACGCTCAATCTGCTTGCGGCCCAGTCCACGTTGTCGATCAGCAGAGTTGCGACCTCCCCGGCGCGCAGCCCCAGCCGCCACAGCACAGTGATCACCGCCCGGTCCCGAACCGCTGAGACCGTCCCCGCTTCACACGCCGCAAGCAGGGCCTGGACTTGGCCCGCCGATAGGCCGCGCGGCAGCGTCACCCGAGAAGCCCGGGCACGCAGAATCCCGCCGGTCAGGTCCCGTTGCAGGCGGCCGGTGGCCAACGCCCAACGCACCAGTGACCGCAGTGCGTCAACGATGGCCGTGCACGATGCCGATGCGAAACCCCGGGAACGCTCGCCGACGAAGGTGTTCAAGGCAGTGACGTCACAGCGGTCCCAACCCACCGCGCCGTTCTCGGTCAGCGAGTCGACGAACCCGCAGACCCACCGACGCCGGTGCTCAACACACCTGTCGCTAATCCCACGCACCTCGCGCTGCCACCGTGCCCAATCGTCCAGCTCCCGTTCCGCAGCCGCACTGACCGACAGACTCACCCCACGTCCCGGACGCCTGCAGCGCTTGCGAACCGGGTAGACCTCACGCAGGTAGCCGGTCACGACCAGGAATCGCCGTACCGCTGGCACGCGCATCCGAACCAACTGATGACCCGGCGCACCAGACGGATACGCGGCCTCGAATCCCTCAAGGACACCGACAGATAGGGCATCGAGCCCGATCTGCTGATCGTTCATCCACACGCTCAGTCCGCGGGCCACCCCCATAATCTGAGGAACCATCGTCCGCGCATATCCTTCGGCCGCGATCCAGGCCGCGAGCCGATCCATCACCGCTCCCGCCAGCGGGCCACAAGCCGCCACGGGCATCACCGTCATCACGACAATCCACCTCCAAGTAGACGAATACTTGGAGCGTGACACCGAACCGGTTATGCCGACCTTTCAAGCGGCGACATCGCCACTGACCTGCGCAGCACCGCGGAACATCGGCATAACTAGCAGGTCGGCATAAACCCTGTTATGCCGACGTCGGCATAACAGGGTTGAGACGTCGAACAACACGAGGCTGGTGGGGCCAAGTTGCGCATGGGCGGCACACG
>NZ_JAYJJS010000048.1:0-11706 GCF_020181635.2 Mycobacterium zoologicum
AAACGGAGGTCGCCTGAAACACCCCGATCCACAGGTATTGACAATTCCTCCGACGTGACTGGACCTGAGCGTTTCCGAGACGCCTACTTCTCCAAAGAGCATCGGTACTCGATCGGCGCTGATGCCACCTCGGGTTCTAGATACCTGTCGATCCCAGTCAGCAGCAGCGCCGTGGACTATGAGGAGTACTACGAGATCACGGACTGGTATGCGGGTGCGGGTAGGCGGCGTCTACGAGCCGAACTATATGCATAAGATGTACTATGCAGTACAGTAAACAACTACGTGACTCGGCCTCCATTGGCCGTTCACCTTCGTGCGGCCACTGAAAAGCCCTGTCTGACAGGACTGATCACGCGAAGCATGGTGCGCACTCGCCAAACCGTTCACCCTGTGGATCCCAGAAGGGATTTTCAACATTGTCTCGTTGACTGCGGTAGCGATCGTCTCGGTCGTCGCCCTGCTTGCACCGCTCAGCGTCAGGGTGCTCCGGCTGCCTCTGCCGGCGATCGTGCTCGAGATTCTTCTGGGCGTCATCGTCGGCCCACAGGTGCTCGGCTGGGTGCACATGGACGCTGCGCTCCAGGTGTTGTCGACGATCGGTTTGGGATTCCTCCTGTTGCTCGCCGGGCTGGAGATCGACGTCCGTCATCTGAGAGGGCCACTGCTGCGCCGCGCCTCGGGGGCCTTCGTGGTGTCGTTCGCTCTCGCGGTGGCGGTAGGTGTCGGCCTAGGAATGTTGGGCCTCGCTCAATCGCCGGTGCTGATGGCCGTGATCCTCTCGGCAACCGGGCTCGGCATCATACTTCCGGTCTTGAAGGACGCGGGGATCGTCGAAACCCGAGCAGGGCAAGTCATAGTGGCCGGCGCGTCGATCGCCGAGGTCGTGCCCATAGTGCTTCTATCCCTGTTGTTCTCCGAAGACCCATCGGTCGGGGTTGGGGCCAAGCTGACGCTGCTGGCGGCGTTTCTCGGCTTCGCCGGTGTCGTCATCGCCGTCGTTCTCGGCCTGGAGCGTGCCCGCACCGTCTGTAGGACGCTGCTCGACCTGCAGGACACCACCGCCGAGATTCGAGTCCGCGGAACTATGGCCCTGCTCTTGGTCTTTGCCTCTCTTGCTTCGGCATTCGGACTCGAGTCGATCCTGGGGGCGTTCCTTGCCGGGGCGGCGTTGACCCTGCTCGACCGCGATGACGATATGACCCACACCCAGCTCTATGCCAAGCTGCATGCGGTCGGATTCGGTGTCTTCATCCCTTTCTTCTTCGTCGCAACGGGGGTGTCACTCGACGTTCGAGCACTCATGGACCACGGTTCCTCCTTGGTCAAAATTCCTTTGTTCGTCGTCGCACTCCTGGTCGTGCGAGCCTTGCCTGCCATCCTCTACCGTCCGTTGCTCGGGAGTGGCCGCGACGTTCTGGCTGCAGGTCTGCTGCAGGCCACGTCGCTCAGCATTCCGTTGGTGGCCGGGGGGATTGGCGTGGAACTGGGCCTGCTGCAACCGGCCAATTACGCCGCGCTGGTCGCAGCTGGTCTACTGTCGGTCATCGCCTTTCCCCGATTGGCTGTCCTACTGTTGGCGCGGAGCGCAAAGGAATCAGCGCCGCCGGACCACAGCCCGTGACGAATCGTCCAGACCAGCAATGTAGTTGGTGTGCCACTACGTAATTCGTCGGTATGAGTCTGGAACGATCACACTGAAGGCGGCCTCGCAGCTACGGTCGTGATTCTGGCCTATGTCATGTGGATCAATGTGGGTCCGCGGCGACACGGTGCGCAGTCCGGAAGACCGGTCGAGGTCGCACTCTTCGACGGTGCGACCCTCACCCCGAGCTGCCGTGGCCCTGCTCGGGGGCGGACGTCCATCCGCGGAATGTGTCGAGCAGGCGCTCTCGGAAGCCCTCGTCGAGTTGATCGGACGGAACCCGCCCCAGGGTGTTGATCGTCAACCGGAACTGTTCGAGGTAGTTGACGCAGCCATCACATTCCAGCAGGTGTGCATCGAACCTGACGGCGACGGCGGGATCGAGGACGCCGTCGAGGTAGTCGGTCACCAATTCGACGAGCTGGTTGCAGATGATCTCGTCGGCGGTCATTCCGTTGTCCCAAGATAGGTTTCCAGCTCTTGGCGAACGACAGCTCTGCCGCGATGCAACAGCACTCGCTGGTTGGCCGCGCTGATGTCCAACAATTGGCATACCTCCTCGGAACTGAACCCCTGTACGTCACGCAGGGTGACCACCTCCCGTTGGCGCACCGGCAGCCGGCTGAGCACCGCGGTGGCGACTTGTGTGAGTTCACGGCCGAGCAGCGACCCCTCGGGTGTGTCCGGAAACGGGGCGGGTGGTTCCTTCCAGTGACCGGGTAGGGAATCGCCCGCGTCGCGGAACCGGTCCGGATCAACGGTGCCGCCGGTCATGACGCGAACGGCGGTGTCGGCGTGGCGGCGCTCCGCCAGGCCGTGTTTCTTGGCGACGTTGATGAGAATGGTGAAGATCCACGTCCGCAGCGAGGCGCGGCCCTCGAACTTGTGGATGCCCTTGAAGACCGCGATCCACGTTTCCTGCACGACGTCCTCGGCCAAGTCGCGACTGGACACGTATCCACGCGCTACTCGGAGCATCGAGGACCCGTAGAGGTCGAGGAGCTTGCTGAAGGCCTCCGGATCGCCGTTGCGCAGTTGCTCGGCCAGCAATGCTGTGCCCACCGGTTCGAGCATGTCGGCATCCCCTCGTCGGCGGCACGTGAGCGACCGCTACCTGGCCGCCGCGCCCTCAGCACCAAAGTCGCCAGTGAACTGGACAGTAGTCGGCCCTGATGACGGGTGAAGTCCGACTGACCGAGACGCTATCGTGGACTGATGGCAGCAACGCGGGCGCCCGAGAAGGCGGC
This sequence comes from Mycobacterium zoologicum, assembly GCF_020181635.2. Lineage (NCBI taxonomy): Bacteria > Bacillati > Actinomycetota > Actinomycetes > Mycobacteriales > Mycobacteriaceae > Mycobacterium > Mycobacterium zoologicum. The sequence goes on from NZ_JAYJJS010000048.1 coordinate 2,893, forward strand.
AACGGGCGAGAGTCCGAGGCCGTCCTTGTCCGCGCGGGGGCTGCGCAGCCGTGCGGCAATCGTCGATGCGGCCGCGACCATGATGCGTCACGGTGGCGTGGCATCGACCAGTCTCGATGACGTTCTGGCGGCCGCGGGTTGTGGCAAGTCGCAGCTGTACCACTACTTCGACGACAGGGCCGACCTGATCCGGGCGGTCATCGACCATCAGGTCGAGCTCATCTTGGCGGCGCAACCAGCAGTACATCACGCCGATTCCTGGGCGGGCCTGCAGCGGTGGTCTGAGCAGGTCGTGGAGAGTCATCGTGTCCTGGATGGGCCGTTCGCGTGCCCGCTCGGATCGATGGCCGCCGAACTGAAGAACGATCCTGCTTATCTTCCGCACCTGGACGCCGCCTTCCGGCGATGGGAGGAGCCGCTGGCGCGCGGTCTGGAGGTCATGCGCGAGCGCGGTCAGCTCACCCGGCAATCGGATCCCGATCGATTGGCCCAATCAATCGTCGCCGCCGTGCAGGGCGGGTTGATGATGGCCCAAATACACGACGACGGAACAGTTTTCGAAGATGCGGTCGAGAATGCGCTGCTGTCCTTGCGTCGCAGGGCAACACCGCGGCGACGGACGGTCGCGGCGAAGCGCCGGGCGTAGCGGCATCGGGGGTCGGCTCAGGGCCGTGCAATCGCGATGTGTGCCAGCCCCGACAGGTTGACGAGTACTTCGTGCGGCTTTTGGACGATGACGGCGAGCATGCCCTGGCAGTGCGCGCAACGCAGGACCGCGCCGATGGCGGTGATGAAGGCGTGGGCGCGCGCGAGTTCGAATATCTGATGACAGCTTGCGCATCGTCCGATCGCGGCGGTGATCTCGATGCCGAGGGTGTCGGCGAAGAGTCCGGCGAGCGCGTTTCCGTCGAGGTGGGTCATCCGCTGCCTCCGAAGCGTTCCGTGCGTATTCGGGTGGGATCATGGCCGAGTTGGAGAAGCCAGCCGGCAACCGCCTCGACGAACGGTGTAGGCCCGCAGATGAAGATGCGCGGTATCGCCGCGGCGGGGAAGACGTAACCGGCGACCGACTCCCGAGTCAGTCGCCCGGGCGGACGCGGCGATCCTGGGGAGGATCTCCGGGTGTACACCATGTCGACGGTGGTCTTTGAGAGCGCCGTGAGCTCCTCGGCGAAGACCACGTCCTCGGGCGTCCGGACCGAGTACAGCAGTCGGAACTCGGCATGGTCCGCCTCGTGCTCACGCGCTCCGGCCATCGCGAACAGCGGTACCACGCCGGATCCGCCGGCGATGAGCTGAATCGGGGAACGATCGGATTCTGATGGGATCCAGACGAAGTACCGTCCCAGAGGGCCGTGCACCTCGAGCTCGTCGCCTACCGCGAGCTGGTGCACGAGGTATGGCGAGACTTCACCTGTGGGGAGTTCCTCGACCGCCAGGATGATCCGAGTCGTCTCGCCAGACGACGCGACCGAGTAGGACCGGGTCGCCTGATATCCGTCCGGGGCGGTGAGCCGGACGTCGAGGTGGGAACCGGCGTGGTTCCCCGGCCAGGTCGGCACGTCCAGTTCGATGCGGACCGCCGACGCGGTTTCCCGACGGCGGCTGGCAACGCGACCGACGTGCCAGCTTGCGCGGATCGGAGACGTCACCAGTAACGTTCCTCCCGCCACGGATCACCGCGGAGGTGGTATCCGTTCTGTTCCCAGAACCCGGGGTCGTCGCTGGGCATCATCTGTATCTCGCGAACCCATTTGGCGCTCTTCCAGAAGTAGAGGTGGGGCACGAGAAGGCGCGCCGGCCCCCCATGCTCGGGCGTCAGGGGCTCACCCTCTGCCTCGGTGGCGATCCATGCCTGGCCCTCGAGCAGATCATCGAGGGGCAGGTTGGTGGTGTAGCCGCCGTGGCTTCGGACCATGACGTAGTCGCAGGAGGTGTCGACGTCCTCGAACAGCCGGTCCAGGGGCACTCCGCGCCACGCCATGTCGAGCTTCGACCAATGTGTGACGCAGTGGATGTCGGTGACGATGTCCTCCACGCCCACGTCCTGGAGCGCTTTCCAATCCCATCCGTGCTTGGCGCCCGTCTCGGTCGTGATGGTGAACGACCATTCGTCCGTCCCGATATCGGGCGTCAGGCCGGCCGTCAGCACCGGCCAGTCGCCGACGAGCGTCTGGCCCGGCGGCAACCGCGAGTCGCTGGCGCCGCGACGGTTACCAAACCCGCTGTTGACCACTGCCATGGGAATCTCCTTCGCGGGTCACGCGCGTTCTGGGTGTGCTCGTGGGGGCATCGACGGCCACGGGGATACTCGTCGCCGACTCGCTTCTGGGGTGGTCCGAGGCAGACTGTACTGCAGAGTACATATGGCTGTGAAGGCATCGTTGTGCCGGCGCTGAGGTGTGCTGTGCGATCCGGATGAAACCAGAACGTGCGCAGCGGATCGGTCAGACCTGGTAGCGGCGCAGCGCTGCCACCGCGTCGTCGAGCACGTCACGGATGATCTCGATCCGGCCGTGGACCGATGCGAGGAGATATCCGCCTTGCAGGGCCGCAAGCAGGCCGGCGGCGAGGCGGTCTGGATTGGCGGTCGGGTCCAGCTCACCGCGGTCCTGAATCCGGCGTAGGCCTGCGGCCAGATGTCCCTCCCAGGTGCGGAATGCGGCTGCCAGCGCAGGTCGGTACTCGTGTGAGTTCTGAAGTTCGGTGGCCAAGGTCCCCAGCGGGCATGCGAACGGACCGTCCTGGGCGCGTTGTGTGTCCACAACGCGCGATACCCAGGTATCGAGCCCGTCCCATGAATTGATCGCGTCGGCGGCATCCTGGCCGTCGAGTATGACGGTGAGTTCGCGCTCTATGACCGCTCGGACCAGTTCGGTCTTGTCGCGGAAATGGCGATGAAGCTCGCGGGTCTCTGCCCCGGATGCGCGGGAGACATCACCGATCGACGTCGCGGCGACGCCGCGGTGGTGCATCATCGAGGCGGCAGCATTGACGATCGCCGCACGGGCGTGCCAGTGATGTTGTGGGACCGACGTGCTGTAGGCAGTAGGTGGGTTCGAGGATTCGTTCATCGAAACTCTCCATTCATCTTTCGCGCTGAGATCTCGCCAACCATCGAGCAGTGGCTGGTTGGCGCCCGGTCGTGATGCCACGGTCACGGGCTCGGCTTCACAGGCTTCGCACGATGATCAGACGTAGGTGAGTGTCGGGGTGGGCAGCATCCGTTACACCGAAGCCCGAACCTGGTCCGCGAGACGGCGCCATCGGGTGTACTCTGCAGTACAGTTTGAGCTCGGTCGTAGCCCAAAGGGACGAGGACCACAAGCCATTTCGGGACGAACCTCGATGTATGAAATTGCGTGACGCGCCGACGGGCTATCCGTCTCGTCGGCATCAGGGGGCGAACTGTTCTATGGAGTCCATTCACCCACAACCGTCGGGAACCGAGGGAGACACATGCGCACCTCAACCAGAACGGTCTTCCGCGGCAGTAGCGGAGAGTTGGCAGGCAAGCTGGAGATGCCGAGTGACGCCCCGAAAGCCTGGGCACTCTTTGCCCACTGCTTCACCTGTGGCAAAGATAATGCTGCAGCAGGCCGGATTTCGCGCGCGCTGGCGAGGCAGGGTATCGCGGTATTGCGGTTCGACTTCACCGGCTTGGGAGAGTCCGAGGGCGACTTCGCCGCGACCGGTTTCAGTTCCAATGTCGAAGACTTGGTGCGCGCCGCCGATCATCTCCGCGACCAATTCAGTGCCCCGGCGGTCCTGATCGGGCATTCGCTTGGCGGAGCGGCAGTCTTGGCGGCTGCATCTCGAATCCCCGAGGTTCGCGGGGTCGTCACCATCGGAGCACCGGCCGACCCCTTCCACGTCACCGGATTGCTGGGTGATGACCTACCCGCTGTCGAAGCGGGTGAGGCCACCGTATCGATCGGTGGGCGACCGTTCCGGGTGCGTCGCGAATTTCTGGACGACATCGCGATGCAACCGCAGTGCGAGCGCATCTCCACGCTCGACGCCGCGCTGCTCGTCATGCATTCCCCGCTCGACGAGGTGGTGTCGGTGAACAACGCGCGGATCATCTTCGACACCGCGCGGCATCCGAAGTCGTTCATTGCTCTCGACGGCGCCGACCACCTTCTCAGCGATCGGGCCGACGCCGAGTACGCGGCGAGCGTCCTCGCAGCCTGGTCCAGCAGGTACGTGACCGCCGACACGCCGGCCGGTCTGACGATCGATGACCCGGCCGACGGCGCCGTGCGGGTCGCGGAGAGCGGTCCCGGCAGACTCACGCAGCAGATCAGTGCGCGGGGGCATCGACTCACCGCGGACGAACCCCGCCCAATAGGCGATGACGCCGGCCCGACCCCGTACGACTTGCTCCTCGCCGCACTCGGTGCCTGCACGTCGATGACGGTGCGCATGTATGCCGATCGGAAGCGGTGGCCACTCGAACGTGTCATCGTTGACTCGCGCCACTTCCGCATCCACGCCGAGGATTGCGCGGAATGCGAGACCGCCACGGGGATGGTCGACCGGATCGAACGCGATATCACCCTCGTCGGCGCGCTCGATGCCGATCAACGCGCCAAGCTACTCGACATCGCCGACCGATGCCCGGTGCATCGCACCCTGCGCTCTGAAGTGTCCATCCATACCGCTGAAGCACGAGCCGACCAAGACAGAGGCTGATATGAGTCAAGATTCGGAATTCGACGTAATCGTCATCGGCGGTGGCCCCGGCGGCGCCTCAGCGGCGCAATACCTCCTCGCCGAAGGGCTGGAGGTGGCTCTTGTGGAGGAGCGCCTCATCGGTGGTGAATGCCATTACTGGGCGTGCAACCCGACCAAGACACTGCTGCGTCCGATCGAGGTACTGGGTCTGGCGAAGGCCGTTCCCGGCGTCCGGGAAACCGTGAGGCCGGGGCAGCTGGACGTCGCCGCCGTCTTCGCCAAGCGCGACGCGATCGTCGATCATCTCAACGACGAGGGCGTCACCGCGGCGCTGCAGCAGAGCGGGCTTACGGTGCTCCACGCCCAAGGTCGGCTCGCCGGTGCCCGGGAGGTCACCGTGACCCACCCGGACGGCCGTGAGGAGACCGTCCGAGCGCGGCAGGCGGTCGTGCTCGCCACCGGTACCCGCCCCGCCATCCCCGATGTACCAGGACTGGCCGAGGCGCGCCCCTGGACCAACCGCGAGCTGGCCGGCATGACGCACGTGCCTCCACGAACCCTGATCATCGGCGGTGGGGTTGTCGCCGTCGAGTTCGCCACCATCCTCGCCGGCCTGGGCTCGAAGGTCACCCTGCTCGCACGCGGCAGCATCCTGCTGCGCAACTCCGAGAGCGTCGCCAGCGAGATGGTCACCGAGTCGTTGCGGCGCAGCGGGGTTGACCTTCGCTTCCATGCTCGTCTTTCCAGCGTGAACCGGCCCGTCGCGGGCGGCGCGGTCACCGCCACCGTCGGCGACGAGAGTATCGAGGTCGACGAAATCGTCGTAGCCGCGGGACGTGTGGTCAACACCGATGCCCTCGGTTTGGAGACCGTCGGTCTGAAGGGCGGAGAGTTCGTCACCGTCGACGACCACTTGCAGGCACTCGGAGTCGACGGCACCTGGCTGTACGCGATGGGCGACACCACCGGACGCGCACTCTTATCGCACCTATCGCAGTATCACGCAGTCGTCGTCGCCGACATCATCGCCGCCCGCGCACGAGGCCGCCAGCTCGGCGTCGATGAACTCATCGCCCGCGACAGGCACAACCTTCCGCAGGTCGTCTACACAGACCCGCAGGTCGTCGAAGTGGGACGAACCGAAAGTCAGGCGCGCGCCGACGGATTCGCGGTCACGACGACCACCGCGCGGTACCCGGAGGCCGTGCCCGACCTCGCCATCTTCCGCGACGGCTTCGACGCCTGGGCGAAACTGGTCATCGACGCCGACACCGACACGCTGCTCGGCGCAACGTTCGTCGGACCCGAGTTCGCCGAACTCGCCCAAGCGGCCACACTCGCCATCGTCGCCAAGGTGCCGGTCGAGACACTTCGCCACGTCGTGGCGCCGCACCCGTCGATCAATCAGATCTGGAACCCCCTCCTCGCCCGACGAAGGGAACCGACTCCTCCCGACTCGTCCGGTGCTGCATTGTCGTGAGTCACTCTCTGTTGCAACGGAAGAAGGATTGCTGCACGATACTCAAACACCGGCGAGAGCCGCGTTCGACGTCCATACTCACACCATCATGGTGACGGCATTTGTGCTCTCCGGAGGAGGAAGTCTGGGCGCGGTGCAGGCCGGGATGCTCCTCAGTTTGTTCGAGGCGGGCGTCACGCCGGACATCATCATCGGCACATCGGTGGGTGCAGTCAACGGGGGGTGGGTGGCCGCCCGTCCCGATGTCGCTGGAACCACGGATCTGATTCGGGTATGGCACTCATTGTCGAGGCGGGACGTATTCCCCACGCGCTTCGGTACCAGCGTGCTCTGTATCTTCGGACAACGCCGACACTTCGCTTCTGGTGATGGATTACGACGAATCCTGCGACAGCATCTACGCTTCCAGTTGCTCCAAGACGCTCCCACGTCGTTTCATTGCGTGGCAACCGATGTGCTGTCCGGGGAAGATGTGCTGCTCTCGTCGGGAGACGCGGCCGACGCCATCGCAGCAAGTGCAGCCATACCTGCGATCCTCCCGCCGGTGCGTATCGACGGCCGAGACCTCATGGACGGCGGGGTCGTCAACAACACCCCGCTCTCGCATGCAGTGGGGCTCGGCGCCGACGTCATCTACGTGTTGCCAACCGGCTACGCTTGCGCCCTGCGGTCTGCACCTAGAGGCGCTTTGGGTTTGGCAATGCACGCAATGACGATCGCGATCAATCAGAGGCTCGCCAACGACGTCGATCGCTTCGAGAGCACTGTCGACATCCGCGTCGTCCCACCGCTTTGCCCCGTGCGCGTCGCGCCAACTGACTTCTCCCAAGCCGCGTTGCTGACCGAACAGTCCCACGCCGCAACCCACGACTGGCTGCGGCGCGCACGCCATTCGGTCGGGCAGGCCGCACTGTTGGAACCACACCGCGACCACTGATGAACCGGGCATGTCCGGTACATGTGGTACGCGATATCGACGCCCGCTGGGGGCAGTGACTATTGGTCAGGTTGGATGACGGTGTGGCCGGGCTCCTGAACCTTCCGCGTAGCCTGCCAGTTGTACACGCAGTCGCACGCGGCTCCGCGATAGGCGGGACATGACCGTGCCGACCGGAATTCCCAAAAGGATCGCAGTGTCGGCACAGGTGAAACCCTCGACGCCTACGTAGTACAGCACCTTCTGGAACCCGTCCGGCAGCGACCGAAGTGCTTCGTTTATTTGGCCGTCGGATAGACCGTCCATGGCCTCGTCCTCAGCCGAACGTGCGAACCGAGTCGAACGCGAAGCGAGACCGGCGATATCGATGTCAGCAATCGTGTCGAGACAGAATTCTTCCGGCCGACGTTGTTTCATCCGGTACGCGCTGATCCATCGGTTGTGCATGATCCGATAGAGCCATGCTTTCAGATTGGTGCCAGACTGAAAACGGTGGAATCCCTTGAATGCGTTGATCATTGTGTCCTGCACCAGGTCCTCGGCGTCAACCTCCCGACGGGTGAGTCGCCGGGCCGTGCGGAGGAGGGCGGCACGGTACGGCATGGCTTCACGCTCGAACCGCTCGGCCAGTGCCGAGGGTGAGTCAGCGGGACACCCGACTGTGGACACAGCTCGAACCGTGGTGGCCGGATTCATGACTGTGCTTCCGGGCTGCCTAGAGTCTCACCTGGACGCTCGAGAAGTGGCCCGTCCCGTTGATGCTCATGTGTGACGCCAATTCGAATTTGGTCCTGTTGGTCAGCGCGTACACCTGGCAGCACGGCCCAAAGGTAGGAACTCAATCATGTTCTCGCACTTACCGGTACTCGGGATTGGCAAATCCGAATCGTGAACCGGCATCCCACGCTGCGCGTTGATTGCCGTACGCGGGAAATCCACCGGCTGCGCGCAGCAGCGATGCGATGTGCATCAGGTTGTAGGTCATGAAGGTGGTGTTGCGGTTGGTGAAGTCGTTGCCCGGCCCTCCGGACCCTTCGTCGAGGTAAGACGGGCCCGGACCGGCAGCCCCCACCCAACCCGCATCCGCTTGTGGCGGAATCACATAGCCGAGATGCTGCAGGCTGTAGAGAATGTTCATCGCGCAGTGTTTGATGCCGTCCTCATTGCCGGTGATGAGGCACCCGGCCACCCGCCCGTAATACGCGTACTGCCCGGCGTCGTTGAGTATGCCCGAGCATCCGTAGAGCCGTTCGATGACGGTTTTCATCACTGAACTGTTGTCGCCAAGCCATATCGGACCGACGAGAACAAGGATGTCGGCAGCCATGATGCGCTCATAGAGTGCCGGCCAGTCATCGGTTTCCCAGCCATGCTCTGTCATGTCCGGGTAGACCCCGGTGGCGATGGCATGATCGACAGCCCGAATCTGATCTACCTCCACGCCATGCCTTTTCATCAGTGCGGTACTGATATCGACCAGACCCTGACTGTGGCTGCGCTCGGGCGACTTCTTCAAAGTGCAGTTGACGAACATTGCCCGCAGGCCGTCGAAGTCAGGTGCGACATTGTTGTCGGGCGTCGAGATCTCCATGTTTGTCCTCCCGAGGCTTGCGTGGATCAGCACGCCGTACGGAAGACTGTACTGCACGGTACAAGTGGTGGCAACCGAGCAATGATCAGAACCTGTGGATGACCCTCGGTGGGGCGGCATGAAAGTGGG
>NZ_JAYJJS010000049.1:0-11140 GCF_020181635.2 Mycobacterium zoologicum
CCGAAACGGAGGTCGCCTGAAACACCCCGATCCACAGGTATTGACAATTCCTCGCTGTTGTTCGGTCGGAGAGTGTTGTTGTCGTTATCAGCATGTGCGGCAGGGATGTACAGGGTCGTCGCGGCAACGGCGACGACCATGGCATGCAGGGTCAGCTCTCGAGACGGCATGCTAATGGCCTCCTGCCAGCAGCCAGGGGGTGGTGGCAGGCACTGGGTCACAGACGCACATGCGACCAATCGCTACGTCAGCCACGCGTACCCCTCATGGTTCACCTCTGGATCCTCACGACAAGAATTAGGTAGACATATTACTCTTTAGTCGTCGCTAAGCAAGGAAAAGTGTTGATCCATCCAAAGATTGCTCGCGCAAACACCCGGGGGCTCGGGCGCGTCGTCGCGGACCTGGCCGAAGTGCCGAGAGCGACGAACGGGATCTGGTTGCGGGTACCGGACACCGGCTATGCGCTCGACCTCGGTCATCCATGCCGAGACTTCATGGGCGGCAGCCCCGTTAAATAGTTAACTCTTTAGTTGTATACTGTCCTGGCTTGTCGCTTGCGGAGCGCTCCGCCCGCGGGCGATGTGAGGGAGGAGTTCGCGTGAAGGTCCGTCTCGATAGGTCGAAGTGTGTGGGACACGCCCAGTGCTACGCCGTCGATCCGAACTTGTTCCCAATCGATGACTGTGGCTACTCGATTCTCGAACCGCACGAGGTCAAGCCCGAGGATGCGCAGTTGACCCGAGAAGGCGTCGCAGCTTGCCCGGAGAGCGCGTTGATCCTCGAAGAAGTTGAAGAAGACTGACTGGGGCCTTCCCAGTCGCGCTGCTTACGGGTGCCGTCCGGGGCGACGGCCACGGTGGTGTTGCCCCTGCCGGATGGGTAACTGAAATGTCTTGAGGACAGGGCATTGCACGGTACTGAACAAGGTCGACAGGGATGTGTCGACTTCACGGAGAGTGACGACAATGAAACGCAAGATCTTCGGCTACGAGCACGAGCAGCTGCGCGAGACTGCCAAGCAGTACATCGAGCGAGAGGTCGCGCCCAACGCCGAGAGGTGGCAGAGCGAGCGCCTCGTCGATCGGTCGGCCTATGTCGCCGCCGGGGAATACGGACTCATCGGCTTCAATATGCCCGAGGAGTACGGCGGAGGCGGATCGGAAGATTTTCGGTTCAATACCGTCATCAACGAGGAGCTCTCGAGGTGGGGCTCGGTCGCGCCGGCACTGACCTTGCAAAACGACGTCGTCGGACCGTACTTCAAGAGCCTGGCCAGTGATGAGCAGAAAGAGCGGTGGCTGCCCGGAATCATCAGTGGGGAGAGCATCGTCGCGATCGCGATGACCGAACCCGGCGCGGGCAGCGACCTGGCCGGTGTCCGAACCTCGGGGGTGCGTGACGGTGATGACTGGATCGTCAACGGCTCCAAGACCTTCATCTCCTCGGGCATCAACTGCGACCTCGTGGTGGTGGTGGCCCGAACCGATCCGGAGGCCGGCCACAAGGGCTTCACGCTGCTGGTTGTCGAGGCCGGCATGGAGGGGTTCAGCCGCGGCCGTAAGTTGGACAAGATGGGCCTGCATTCGCAGGACACCGCCGAGTTGCATTTCGAGAACGTCCGAGTTCCTGTCGCCAACGTGCTGGGGAAGGAAGGGCGCGGCTTCTATCACCTGATGCAGAACCTGCCTTCCGAACGGCTGTCCATTGCGATCTCCGCGATCACAGGGGCACGTGAAACGTGGCGGCAGACACTGCAGTACGCCAAGGATCGCAAGGCGTTCGGGCAATCGATCGGCAGCTTCCAGCACAACCGGTTTCTGCTCGCCGAGATGGACACCGAGCTCGAGATCGGCGAGCAGTACATCGACCGTTGCTTGCAAGGCGTGGTTGACGGCGAGCTGACCGCTGTCGAGGCAGCCAAGGCGAAATGGTGGTGCACGGAAACGGCGAAGAAGGTGGTGGACGGCTGCGTGCAACTGCACGGCGGTTACGGATACATGAACGAGTACCGGGTCGCCCGCGACTACGTGGACGTGCGCATCCAGACGATCTTCGGGGGCACCACCGAAATCATGAAAGACATCATCGGCCGCGACCTAGGACTGTGAAGGCGAGGCTGTGAACGGAATTTCGGCTCGTCTCGACGGCAGGATCCTGCGAATCCCGCTGGACCCGGCCAGACCGGCGGAAAGCCGTTGACACGCCGACGCTTTAATTTCGTGCGCACACCCACCGCTTCCACCATGGATGAACGAAGCGCAACTCCATGATGAGCTGATCGGTCACGGTTTCGACCTCGGATCTTCTATCTGCCCTTTCGGGGAGCATGCCCGAGAATGGGCAGTCATGCCTGCGCATCCCATACGGTGGGAGCGTGGCCAGATCGAGGTTGTGTCAATGTTTTTCGGCATGCAGTCGAGCGACCTTGTCGCCGGGCGGTGCGTTGCTTGGACAGGCACCTGAGGGAATCCTCCATCCATCCCCGCCGCTCGGGGCACGACTTTCAGCTCGGTGGCTGCATTCGATGCAGTAGCGGCTGTCGCCGCCTGTGGCGGAATCGCTTCACCTCATGATTTGACAGAGATGTCAAAATGCGGAAACCTGAGGCATACCAGCCGTGAAAGGACTGCCCTGCAATGACTGAACTACCGAGCATGCGGCCGACCGGATGGTTCCAGGTGGCCTGGAGTACGGATCTGGCCGTCGGTGATGTCATGCCGCTGAAGTATTTTGGCCTTGAGTTGGTTGCGTTTCGCGATCTCGATGGCACGGTCAGTGTTCTCGACGCGCATTGTCAGCACTTGGGGGCGAACCTGGCCTTCGGCGGCTGTGTCGTGGAGGGCGGCATCCGGTGTCCGTTCCACGGCTGGGTCTGGAGTGGTCAGGGCCGTAACGTGTGTATCCCATATGAGGATCGACCCAATCGGGGCCGTCGGATGCGTTCTTATCCGGTGACCGAATTGAACGAATGTATCTACATCTGGCATGACCTGAAACGGCGCGATCCGTTGTGGCAGGTCCCGGCGGCTCTCGATGTGCTCGGTAGCCATATCCGTAGCCAGAGTTACCGGCCGCTTGGAGTCGATCAGCAGGAACTATACCGAGGCATTCATGTGCATCCGCAGGTGATCGCCGAGAATGCCGTGGATCCGCACCATTTCCGGTTTGTGCACCGCACATCGGTCACTCCGGTGGTGTTGTCGGAGACCACCGACCACGCTACATGGCATGCCAAAGTCGGCTTCGGTAAGCGGTGGGCCGATGGCGTGGACCGGCCCGGCGACACTGCGAATACCATCGAAATCAATTGGTCGGGAATCGGAGTCAGTTTCAACGGTGAACAGACCCGCGATGGGGTGCGGATCATCGCGATCTGCGCCACACCGGTCGACGAAACCACCTCGGACATCCGCGCGACGTACTGGATCTCTGAGGGGAACAACTACGAGGAACGGCTCCGGGCGGCCAAGTTGGCACTGCCTGACGACATCAAGATCTGGGACCACCAGAAGTACCTGGATCAGCCGGCGCTCGCGCCGTCGGAGGCGGCCGGCTTCAAGCACTTGCGCAGCTGGGCTCGTAGCTTCTATCCAGAACAAGCTGCGGCATCGATATGACCGGCGCGTCGCGTTCGGCGGTGAACCCGGTGGTGACTGCCAAGTCGGCGGTGACGCGCCGCGCCATCCTCGACGCGGCGCGTGAGGTGTTCGTCCGAAAAGGGTATAGCGGCACTCGGGTGATGGACATCGCAGCGCGTCTGCATGTGACCCGTGCGAACTTCTATTACTACTTCCATGACAAGCAGCAGCTATTCATCGAACTCGGCACCGAGGCGTATCGCGAATCCCTCACCGCCATCAAAGCGTTCGATGAGCTCGGGGCCTCGCCGGCCATCACCGAGGTTCTGGTCTGGGTGAGCAACTATTTCGACTATCTGGAGCGCAATGGCGCGTTCGTCGCCAGATCGATCGGTGACTTACCGGATGACCCCACGTTCACCGCGACGGTGGCACGGCTGCACAAGCGTGCCGCCCGCACGCTCGGCGAACACATTGTGGCCCGCAGCAGCGCCGAACTGAGCTCACCCGTCTCACTGGGGATAACGGTGATGGCAATGCTCGAACGCAGTTGGCTGCTGGTCAGCACTGCTGATGTGCCGATCTCGGCTGACGCCGCAATACGGAGCAACGCCGAGATTCTGACTCAGCTGATGCGTTAGAGGGCAGTGGGCTACGAGGGAGCCGCTCGACGCGGCTGGATCAATCTTGCTCAGCGCCCGGAGACCGAAGTAACGACCGCTGGAGAATGAGCATCATGAGCGCCGCGGTGGGTTCCGTATCACCGCGGGATGAGGGCACCGCGGTGGGCTCGGTCATCCGCCCGAGGATTGCCAAGAAGATGGCGGCCGCCGCCCGCTGGTCTATCCCACCCGGCAATCTGGTGCGATCCAGGACCGCAGTCACGGCAACGTGGAGCGCATGGATCCCGGGGCTGAGCGTGACATCCGAGAGTTGCTCAGTCACAGTGCCGTCGAACCCCGCGCGGATCACACCGTTGTAGCGGCGGTGAAACCCGATATAGCGGATCATCCAGGCGTGCAGGCGGCCAAGGTCGGGGCCGGTCGCTGCCAGGTGGTTCAACTCGTTGGCGAGGGGTTCGATCTCGGCGAGCGCATGGCAGGTCAGCTCGGCGAGAATTTTCACCTTGCTGTTGAAGTGACGGTACAGAGTGGCGCGGCTGATATCGGCGGCTGCGGCGATCTCGTCCATTGAGACGGCGTAGTACCCGCGTTCGGCGAATAGCGTTGAACTGACCGATAACACGTCCTGGCGCACCGGATTGTCATCGGAGTGCTTCGTTATCGCCGGATAGCGCGGTTGGACGGCGCCGACGACCGCGCAGTCGTGGTACGTGCTCTGTTGCCTGTGCCCCGTAGAAATGACGCTGGTAGGGGTATTCGGGAACAGCATCAGCTGCAGAGTGGTCGCCAGCGCCTCGGAGGTCTCGGTGCGGCTAGGCAGGTTGAACATGCCGCGATAGCGGTAGAGGTTGACCATGTGCGAGATTCGCAACAGGGCGGCGGCAGCATCGCGGGGATCCAGGTCGGGAGTGATGCCGATGCCCGTAAGGCGGTCTGTGATCAGAGTGCGCAACTCCTCGGCTACGGGGCCGGCGTCGGTGACGGGAATGTTTTCAAAGATGCCGATGCCCGGGAACTCCAGGAAGACCACCGCGTAGATGTCGTAGATATCGGCCCATTCATGCAGCCACCGGCTCAGGTTGCGCAGTCCCTGCGCGTCGGGACTGAGATGGGTCAGGGTGCGCGCGTGTGCGAGGACCGCATCCTCGCACTCGCGGACGAGTTCGACGTAGATGTCTTCCTTGCTGGTGAAGTACTGGTAGATCGTGGCCCTGGAGCCCCCCACTGCCCGCGCGATTGCCTCCACCGAGGTGGCGTGGTAGCCATTGGCGATGAACAGCGCGGCGGCCTGCGCCTTGATCTGATTCCTGGTATGGGCGCCGCGACGGCCGACCGCAGAGGTGGCGGTCGCTGAGTAGCCCGGGCGTCGCGCCTTGGCGACCGGGCTCCGGGGGGGTGCGTGTGGCGCGGAATCTTCATGAGTGGGTCGTCTCGGCACCGACTCAGTTTCCCGTACAGCCGGGCAGGTTGCGTTTGGCTTTGCCGGGGTAACCGAAGAATTTCTCGAAGTTGGCGTCATTGATGGGCTGGGCGGCGTTGCGCTGAACGGCGGCGCGTAGCGTGGCCAGCCGACTCCGGGCGTCCGCGATATCGGCGGGCGTCCCTGTTCGTTCCATCCGGTCGAGATGGCCTGCAGCGGCGGCGATCTCGAGGCGCAGCCGCTCACCGGCCTCACCGAAGGTGAGGAGATCGTGGTCGTCTTCGTCGGACTTTTCTCGGGGTTTGTCATGCGGTGATGGGGCATCCGCTGCGGACATGATGTTCCTCCAGGGTCTGGACGTTTGTGATTCCCATCATATACATTGGTGAGACAGATCGTCAGATAACGAGATGAATCGTCAGATTTCGAGCCTCAACAAGTTGGAGGCAGCATGCCCTTGCAAGACCACCATCAGATCGTGTCCGTTGATGACCATCTTGTGGAGCATCCGCGTGTGTGGCAGGACCGCTTGCCCGAGAAGTTTCGTGAAGCTGGTCCGCGGATCCTGGAACAGGACGGCAATCATCTGTGGTCCTATGACGGGCAGATCTTCCCGACCATCGGTCTGAACGCGGTGGCGGGCAAGCCACCCGAGGAGTGGGGGATGGATCCGGTTCGTTACGAGGACATGATTCCCGGCTGTTATGACCCGGTGGCTCGGGTCGCGGATATGGATCTCGACGGGGTGCAGGCCGCGTTGTGTTTTCCGTCGTTCCCCGGCTTCGGCGGCGGCACGTTCATCCGTGCCCAAGACAAGGAACTGGCGCTGTTGTGCGTGAAGGCATGGAACGACTTTTACATCGACGAGTGGTGCGCCACGGCGCCGGAGCGGTATGTGCCGTTGGCGATTTTGCCGGTGTGGGATATCGACGCGACGGTGGCCGAAGCGAAACGGGTGGCGGCTAAGGGTGCGCGCACGATTTCGTTCCCGGATAGCCCTGTGCCGTTGGGGCTTCCGTCATTTCACTCCGATCACTGGGACCCGCTGTGGCAGGTGTGTTCGGAAGCGAAGATCCCCGTCTCGTTGCACTTCGGATCTGGCTCATACGTGCCGGGCTTCTCCTTTTCTTCGATGAAGCCGGTTCCCGGTCAGATGCCGGTGATCGACGCGCCGTTCGCAGTCGCGACGACCTTGTTCTCGACGAATCTGATGTGGACCACGGTCGACCTGTTGTTTTCGGGCAAGCTGCAGCAGTTCCCGGAGCTGCAGATTTCGTTGGCCGAGGGCGGCATCGGTTGGGTGCCCTACATCTTGGAGCGTGCCGATTATGTGTGGGAGCGGCACCGGTACTATCAGGACATCGACTTCGACGCCCGGCCCTCGGACCTGTTTCGGAAGCACTTCTGGGGCTGCTTCATTGACGACGAGCATGGCCTGAAGAACCGACATGCCATCGGTATCGACCGGATCACGCTTGAGATCGACTTTCCGCACAGTGACTCCCACTGGCCGAACTCACGCAAACGCGCCACGGAGGTCCTCGCGGAGGTACCCGACGACGAGTGCGCGTTGATCGTCGAAGACAACGCCCGACGCATGCTGAACTACCCGCGCGTGCAGTCGGACTCACCCGTTTTGGCGTCGCGCTAACCGGGACCAGGAGCGGCGGGCCGGCTCAAGAAATAATCGGCCGCGCCGATCCCCTTTTACAGGGGTGGCGACGCGCTCCATTCCGATGACCGCCGCGTGCTCCCACAGTGGAAAGATGGTGCCGGCGCAGCGGGCAAAAGCAGGCGAAGTAGCCCCTTTTCGCCGTTGTGCTCCCGCTTACCCGGAGCGACGATGAGCGCCGAAGCAGAAGCGAGTCAGCCAGTTTGCCACGACTTCTAACCTGAGTTTGGACATTTCGCTTAGTACCCAGGGTTGAAGCCGAGATCGGTGAGGATCTTGCGCTCGGCGTCGGGGATCTCCGGCGGAAAGGTCTGCGTTGCACCGTTGATGTTGATGGGGTGGCGCTGCGCAGCGGCCGGAGCTGCTTGACGATCTTGACGACGTACAGTCCGGTGCGCGACTGGATGGCGTGGGCGACGGCCAGGGCAGTGAACACGATGGTCAGGTGGGCTTCGACGGCATCGCGCATCCGGTTGAACATGGGCCGGGCATCGAGGTCGGATTTGGACATCCGAAACGACTTCTCGATGTGCCATAAGTCGTGGTACTTCGTGATGACCTCGGCCGCCGGCATCACGGTGACCGGCACGTTGGTCACGTAGCCTTTGGGCCCGGCCAGGGATTGGGCCCGGGCCAGGCTGCCTCGCCGAGGGCACGGTCGCTGCCTCGGGTCGTGACCAATCGTGCGGTCTTGGCATTCTTCTCGCCGGCAACGATCGCCCGCGCCCGAGCTTCTTGGGCCGCCAGGGTCTTCTGGTCACGGCGGGCACGTTTGGCCGAATACGACCAGATCGCCCGCCACGACCCGGTGTCGTTGTCGGGGTTCCAGACCGGTTCAGCACGCAGCTTGGCGTCGTTGACGCGTGTGTTGCCGTGCCGAGGTGTCACGGTGTCGATGATCTGTCCGTCAGGGAAAACATCGCTGTTCCAATGGAAATGTGATTCCAGATCCCGGGAGCCTTCGTCATCCGAGAGCCGACGATGAATGACAGCTTCACCTCATCGAGGGCAGCGAGGTCGCTCTGCGAGAGCATGCCGGCATCAGCAGCCACCACCATCGACGGACATCGTCGGCTTCATCGGAGCGGGTCGGATGGGCGAACCGATGGTTGCGCGCCTGCTCGGAGCGGGCCATCGACCTGTGGTGTACGCGCGCCGCGAGGATGTTTTGTGCCCGGCTCTCGGCGGCCGGTGCGGTACTGGCCGACTCGGTGGCCGACGTCGCCAGCCGCAGCGACATTCTAATCGGATGCCTGTTCTCTGACGCCCAGCTCCGGGCCATCGGCGCCGGGCCAGAGGGATTCGTCGCCAACGCCGAGAACCGCGTTGAGGGATACCACAAGACGGCAGCATTCTGTGGCGGATGCCGCTTCTCCCGTCCTATCATGAGCGGATTTCTTCGCGGTACGTATCAGTCGGCGGTAAGGCTGCAACCGGTGAGTTCGGCAGATAGGGCCCACAGACGTTGCGCGTCGCCGGTGTCGAGGGCATGCGCCCGCAGGCGCGCCGGCTTCGGTGTGCCCCATTGGTGGGCGAGTCCCCGCGGTGCGATGTAGGTGCCATTGGGCAGGTCGGTACTGACTGCCTGGATGGTCGAACGTGCCCCATCGGCGGTCCTTTGTGCGATCTGCGGTCCGATCACTCTGCCGGCCCAGCGCACCAGGCGGCTGCCGTCGCGAGTGATGTCACTGGCGACCATCCCGGGGTCAACCGCATACGCGGTGCGTCCACGCCGAACCAGTTCACGCACGAACAGCAGATTGGCCAGTTTGGACTCACCGTAAGCCTTCCACGGGTTGTAGCGACGCCGCTGCCAATTCAAGTCGTCGAGATGCAGACGGGCTAGCGCGTAGTTACTACTGGCCACCACCACGACGCGATCGCGAATCCGGTCGCCGAGCAGACACGTCAACGCAAAGTGGCCGAGGTGGTTGGTCCCGATGTGCGCCTCAAATCCGTCCGCAGTTCGGGTCAGCGGCAAACCCAGTACGCCGGCATTGTTGACCAGAACATCGACCGAATCAATGGATTCGGCGAAGGTCCGCACGCTGGACAGATCGGCGAGGTCGAGGTGGCGGACCTCGACGTCGCCGTCCATCTGCGCGGCGGCGTCCTTGCCCTTGGCGAGGGTTCGGCAAGCGATCACCACATGATGACCGGCCGCCGCCAGCGCACCTGCGGCCGCTTTCCCGACGCCGCTGTTGGCTCCCGTGACAATGATTCGCATCGGCGTTATAAGGACGTCGGTCCGTTAGCGAACCCGACCAATGCGTCGCAGATGTCGACTGCGATGATGGCGGCGCCCGCCTCGCTCATCCGTATCGAGTGCGCTCGACCCTGGCCGCGGGCCGCGCCGGTGATGAACGTGACCTTATCCTTCAAGACGAATCCTTCAAGACGACTCCATCATCGATGCGTCGCTCCTCTATCTTGTCAGCTGATGACAAAATAGCCATCGGTGTCCCCGGGCGCAAGCCGCCCAGGAAAGTAGCGTGTCGAACTCATCGCAGCGATGCGCTTAACACCGCGAAGAACGTCTCCGCGGCCTGGCTGACTTGGTCGGGGGTGAGTGTCGAGCGGCCCCAGAGTTCGATCACGGCCATGTCGGCGCCGGCGATGACACCCGCATAGAGCCGCGGACGGGCGTCGTGTGCAGCGTCGACACCCAACGACACCGAGCAGTACGCCGACAAGGCGTCGAGCAAACCCTCCTGGCGTTCGCCACGGGTGCGCGCGAGCACGTCCGGCGCTTCGGCTGCCGCCGCGCGCCACAAAGCGACGCTATCCAGATCGACCTTTCCCGCGCCGAACCGCGAACGAATGGCCGCCCACGCTGTAGACAGCGGCGTTGAGCTGGGCGCCAACGAGACGATAGTGGGGTAAGTCCCCTGGGGTGGTGGGGTTTCGTGACCGGGGTTGAACTGTGCGGACACGTTCGAGGTGTGTCGTTGCCGGTGTTGGGGTGGGCCATCGCGTAGTGATCGGTGAGTTACCTACCAAGTGACTCAACAGGAAGACACACGACGCGATGACCCAGGATCATTCTGCCCTGCTTGCTCAGCTCGATGCACTGAAGTCCGCTGATGGCGGCGCGGTGTTTGCCGAGCTGATCCGTGCTGGGCTGCAGGCGCTGATCGAGGCCGAGGCCACTGCTGCGATCGGTGCCGGCCGCTATGAGCGCGCCGATGGGCGCACGGTGCACCGTAACGGCCATCGGCCCAAGACGGTGTCGACCACCTCCGGTGATGTCGAGGTGCGCATCCCCAAGCTGCGGGCCGGGTCGTTCTTCCCGTCGCTGCTGGAGCGCCGCCGCCGCATCGACCGCGCACTGCACGCGGTCATCATAGAGGCCTACGTGCACGGCGTGTCCACCCGCAGCGTCGATGACCTGGTGGCCGCGATGGGCGTGCAGTCAGGGGTGTCCAAATCGGAGGTCTCGCGGATCTGCGCTGGCCTCGACAACGAGATCGAGGCGTTTCGGACCCGCAGCCTGGCTCACACGACGTTTCCGTACGTGTTCTGCGATGCGACGTTCTGCAAGGTCCGGATCGGGGCGCACGTGGTCTCTCAGGCCCTGGTGGTGGCCACCGGGGTGTCCATCGACGGCACCCGTGAGGTGCTGGGGACCGCTGTCGGTGACAGCGAGTCCTACGAGTTCTGGCGAGAGTTTCTCGCCTCGCTGAAAGCCCGCGGCCTCTCCGGGGTGCATCTGGTGATCTCTGATGCCCATGCCGGCCTGAAATCGGCGGTGGCCCAGCAGTTCACCGGTTCGTCGTGGCAGCGGTGTCGGGTGCATTACTCCGATCTTGCGGTTATGCCGACATCGGGGTGGCCCGTGCTGGTA
>NZ_JAYJJS010000050.1:0-9166 GCF_020181635.2 Mycobacterium zoologicum
TCTACAAGTGGCGCCACGGCGACCCCTCACCACGGCACGCCCGCCGCAGGGCACTTGTTGACGACGGGGTGAGTTCTAGTCAACGTAGCAACACTGACGGACTCTGTGACGCTAGCAGCGCGGTGAATAGGTCGGCGGGGCAACGGTCTTGGAGGACCATTCGGGGGCGCTTGTTGAGTTCTTCCTCGACGGCTTTCAGATGCTCCGGTGGGTGGTTGATGAGAGTGACGCCCTTGGGGAAGTAGTCCCGCAGCAGCCCGTTCGTGTTCTCGTTGCTGCCTCGTTGCCACGGCGATCTGGTATCGCAGAAGTACACCGGCGCACCGAGCTTGTTGGTAGTGGCGAGGTGACGTGCCATCTCGGTGCCTTGGTGCCAGGTGATCGACCGCATCAGCCCCGCCGGTAAGTCCTGCATGCGGGCCACCAGCGCGGCATGCAGCGAGTCAGAATCGGCGCGCGGCAGG
Organism: Mycobacterium zoologicum; assembly: GCF_020181635.2. Taxonomy (NCBI): domain Bacteria; kingdom Bacillati; phylum Actinomycetota; class Actinomycetes; order Mycobacteriales; family Mycobacteriaceae; genus Mycobacterium; species Mycobacterium zoologicum. The sequence continues at coordinate 465 of NZ_JAYJJS010000050.1, forward strand.
TGCACCAACCGCAGCAGTCGAGTCTGGCGTTCGACCAGCGTGCCAATCGCTGAGAGGTGGTTGTCACCGATGATGAGGTCGCCCTCCGTAAGACTGAGGCTGGCCCGGGAGGGTCGGGTGTGGATGAGGTCTCCTTGCGCTTTGGTCGCTTACTGGGAATGTGCCCGACCTTCCGGGGTGCCCTGGCTGCTCATTGAGATTTGCGCTCGGTCGCTGGTTATGGGGCTCTTCCCGATTGGGAGTGCGTAGCTGGGCGGCGGTGACAGGGGTGAGGTTGGAGTGTAGGCGGGTCCTGGGGTGTGACGATAGGAGCTCCTACACACCAATCTCACGCCCACAGGACCCATGTCTGAGCCTACGTGCCTTGTTGCTGACACCATCTGCCGAACCGTCGAGTTGGGGGTGACGATCACCGGCGCGGCGATCGCCGACGAACTCACCTGGATCGACTGCAGGCCGGTCGAACACGACCCCACCTGCCCGAAATGCGGTGAGCCTGGGCGCCTGCGTGATCATGTAGAGCGGGTCCTGACTGATCTGCCGGTGGTTGGTCATCCGACCCGGCTGCGGGTGCGCGTGCCGCGGTTCACCTGCGGCACCGACGACTGCACGGTGGCGATCTTCCGGCAGTGCATGACCCGAGTGGCCGCACCGAAAGCCGCCACCACGGTTCGGTGTGCCCGCTGGATTCTGCAGCGGTTGGCGATCGACAAGATGTCGGTGTCGGCGATCGCCAAGACCCTGGGCCTGAACTGGGAGACGGTGAACACCATGGCGGCTGAACTGACTCGCGAACTGGTCTTCAACACCGCCGGCCACCTCGAGGGGGTGCGCTACCTCGGCGTCGATGAGCACAAGTGGAAGCACTGTCGCGGCCAGGGCGAGGCGGATCTCGTGACCGTGCTGGTCGATCTGACCCCGGTCATCGACGGCACCGGCGCGGCGCGGCTGCTGGACATGGTCGCCGGCAGGTCAGCCGCTGTGCTCAAGACCTGGCTCGCTGACAGGGATGCGAACTTCCGCAGCCGGGTCAAGGTGGTGGCGATGGATGGGTTCGCCGGCTACCGCACCGCGACCGCCGAAGCGTTGCCGGCGGCGCAGGCGGTGATGGACCCGTTCCACGTCGTGCACCGGGCCGCCGACAAGCTCACCGCCTGCCGCCAACGCATCCAACAGGACACCTGCGGGCATCGCGGCCGCACCGGTGACCCGCTCTATGGAATCCGCCGAATCATCCTGACCCGCAACGAGCTGCTTACCGCCAAGCAGAAGGCCAAGCTGGACAAGGCCCTCGCGGCCCATGATGCGCATGCGGCGGTGGAGGTCACCGCCGGCCCCTACTACCAGGACCTGATCGGCGCCTATGCCAACCCGGATCGGCGGGCGGGCAAGCTGGCGATGTTCAAGTGCCTCAAAAGAATCCGGTCTGGACTGCCAAAAGGGCTGGAGGAGTTGGCGCAACTGGGTCGCAGCCTATGGAAGCGGCGCCGTGAGGTCCTGGCCTACTTCGACGTCGGGATCTCCAACGGTCCCGTCGAAGCCATCAACGGCCGCCTGGAACACCTACGCGGCATCGCCCTGGGATTCCGCAACCTCAACCACTACATCCTGCGATCCCTGATCCACTCCGGCCAACTTCAAGACAGGATCAACGCACTCTGAATCGGGAAGAGCCGGTTATGGATGCGTCAGCGGGGTGAATCCCCCCGGCGTGTCCGGGGACTCGTTGATCACGACGCGTGAGCCACGTTAGATCCGAAGTCCACCACTCCGCGGGACGCTATCGCGCCGACGTCTGGCAAGCCAGTATTATTGCTATAATTGCGACTAAGTTTTGGAGGTATTCTTGAACGGAAATGAAGATCTGATCACGGTGCTTTACGGGCGGGTACTTAAGCGGGTTCCGTCTGAGGGAGAATTCCAAGAGTGGGTTACGGCCTTAGAATCGGGGACGTCGCCGGCGACTGTTGTTGCTGCGTTCTATAACTCCAGCGAATATCAAGCGAAGAATAGCGTCAAGTCTGCATACCGAGAACGGGATGGCTCAAGATTGGCCGAACCAGATGGTTCTATGCGTTTTCCGTTATTTGTTGTCGGGTCCGCGCGTTCGGGCACCAGCGCACTTGCCAATGTGCTGTGGAATATCGGTTACCATGGTTTCGGAGAGGGGCACTTTCTAACTATGCTTCGCGGTATTGATACCTTAGTGGATCAGCACTATGTAGAATTTCCTCAGACAGGGGACATGCTGTGGCACATCGACAAGGGCGATCTGAAGCGCAGTCTCTTCGAAACGTTTCGGCCGTTGACGGATGCCGCGAATCCGAAACAGCCGTGGTTCGACAAAACGCCGAGTTCGGACATGATTTGGGCGATTCCAATCCTACGAGAACTATGGCCGAGCTCGGTTTTTGTTTTCGCTAAGCGGCGTGGCATTGAGAACTTAGTGTCTCGCATTAAGAAATTCCCGGATAGACCCTTCGAGGAGCAGTGCGCCGACTGGGCGGGGAGCATGGCGGCGTGGAGGAATATTCGGCCACAGTTGCCGCCCGAATGTTTCATTGAGGTCGAACAGCGCGACATGATTCAGCAACCGGACTGGATCGCTCGAAGGTTGTGCACATTTCTGCACGCGGATGAGAGTGCGGTTCAAGCCGCTTGCAAAGTCCTGAGCACTCCTGGCGCGGAGGAGAGCGACAAGGGGAGCGCCTCCAAGACGTTGTCGCTCGCCGAGTCCGGATGGACGCAAGAACAGACAGAGACGTTCCTCGAATATTGCGCAAATGAAATGGAGGAATTCGGCTACACCATGGATGAGCATTACAATGTAGCATCGTAAACCGATTCCACTGCAGGCAGTGGCAATTCTTCAGAGCGTGCCGTAGTCGTCGTTCGGTATAACGCCTGAAGTCAGCGTGGCCTTGCTCGCTGCGGCGCCCGTGATTGCCATTTCGATGTCGCCTTCTGTAGCCAGATGCTGCCCGGCTTGTCTATAGCGGCCTCAGGTAAATAACGACTAACGACATCAGGGTACTCACGCCAGAACCAACTATTGAAAAACATGATCTGGAAGACATTATTGTAGCTCAGGAACGCCTGCAACAGATAAATCTCATTGAAAGGCCAATCTGCCCAGGCGTCGGGATATTCGAATGGATAGAAAATGTCGTGAAGGTGCACTATGACGCCCGGCCGCAATCGGGGCAAAATTTGAAAAAATATTCGGTTTACATCACTTTCCTTCCCAAGTACATGCGAGCTGTCAATAAATAAGATATCCCCCTTCTGGAGGGCATCAAACAATTGGAAAGGCGCGTTTTGAACGGTATCTCTGTGTATCGTGATCTCTGAGTAGTCACTTTCGTTGAGTTGGCTGTAAAGGTGCGCTGGATTGGGATCGATAATGGTGAGTTGCAGATCTTGCAGTTCCTGGTCGCGTACGTCGAGGGCAATGGCGGACGAAAAGCCTGACCCCACCTCCACAATGCGCTTCGGTCGCACGGTTGTCAGCATGGAATAGTACACCGCCCCGTCGGCCAGCTCGAAGACGCCGTTCGTTGGGTTGTTGAAGCGGGACCATGACCGTGAGAACTCAGGCCATTTCGGCGCTAGCAGATCGGCAAGTGCGAGCTGCTCTTCGACTCGAAGATCGAGCGATCCTTCCAAGCCAACGTCGCATGCTGCATCAGGCTCCATTTTGAGCTCCTTCTGTGTTAACCCGGACGGTCCCGATACAGAGTACTGGTGGTGTACGGCCGTGGCGCAATTAACGGAAACGGCATGCCCAGTGTTGAACCACCCCGGCGTGTCCGGAGAACCCGGGGTACATCACTTTCTACTTTGAGGCCTCGGCGAGTGTCGAAGTCGGTTGTTGAGCGTAGTGCGCGGCCTCCAGCTCCGCTGGCGGCATATCGCCCGATCACGGACTCGGCCAGGGCGTTGTCATACGATTGCCCGACTAATCGGAGCCGATGGAGCTGCATTTCGTGCGGAATGGTTCATCGTCGGGGTGGTGGCTTGGCGAGTTTGCGGAGTTGTTCTTCGTGGCGTTTGACTCCTTCGGCGAGGGCTTCGACGGCTGTGCGAAGGTGAGCGACTTCGGTGGCCAGGCCGGGCAGGGTTCAGGCGTCGGTTTGCCGGGTGCGGTGTTCATCGACGATGGCGCGCAGTTGTTGGTCGCGGTAGAGGGTGGCGCGGCTGACCTGGGCCTGTGCGGCGACGGCGGTGAAGGTGATCGGATGGCCCTTGGTGGTCAGTTCGGCGCAGACTTCCTTGACCCTGAGTAGGGCGCTTTGGCTCATGCGGGTTCCGATTGGGCGATGAGTGCGTCGAGTCGGCGATGAGCTTGTGATGGCGATCTGAATCGCCCCGGGTTTGATGCCAATGCCGTTAAATTTTGGCGGCGGCTGAGCCGAACCTCTGGCGGTCCTCGGTGTCTGATGTTGTTGTGTTCGAGGGTTTTTCGCGCAAACTTGTGGCGGCCGGCTCGTTCGGTGACGCGCGGGTAGGTGCGGTGTCGTCTGTCCGGGTCGGGGCGTTGAAGGATTGCTGCGATTGGGGGAACCCCAGGTGTCCACCATCAGGGGTCAACCCCACACTCACCTCGGCGCCAAGCTCGGGGCACTAGAAATGTCCAAACTCAGGTCAGACCAACTTCAGATCCGCCGATTTTCGGACATGCCTGTAGGGAACGAGTTACCACCAAGTTCGTCGAGTAATCCGCCAAACGCTTCGTCGCACATCTTTTGGACCCGTGGTTCAAGGTCCCTCTGCCACCGGCCGATCGATGACGCGACGTCAGGCGATGTTCGATGGGCATTGACATCGGTAGTGATTTCATCCGCGGCTTTTGCCATTGCATCAACAATACTCGGCGACGAATCGAGGTCCAGAGCTTCGAGCATTGCATGGATCGGTTCGGCAGGCGAACGTATAAGTTCCTCATAACGGAGAAGTGCGCCATATCGGGATCTGCTTTTCCAAAGTCGCGTTAGATCCAGTATGCTACGGCGGATGAGGTCGACGAGTTGTTCATCCGTTTCAGCCAACTGGCCGGCGAACTCGCCAAATCCCCTCTTATTATCGAACGCCCGCACAGAGGCCAAGGTGTCCCTTGGCTCTCGGACGAGGAATATCTCCCGCGTCCGCGGGTAAAGCTGCCGGATTATCGAGCGGATGTGATCTGCTGGGGCAAATTTCTCCGCGAAAAATGCCGGTGCCGTACTTTTTCGCCGGCGAGCGTACCTGCGGTAGAACGACTCGACGGCAGCCTGCGCAACGCGTGCAAACTCCTCGACCTGATTGGAGGCGTACCAGCGGTCGACCGCTGCACCCACTGAGTCCTCAAATAAAACTGGATCGAGAAAGAAGGAAGGGAATGGAGGTAGCTGTCGTCGATTCGTCCAGAACTCGAACGATTCCGCCCGCGAGGTATCCACTGGCATAGCTAGCACTTGCACGAAATGCATCCAGTAGCTGCAGACACGTTGCTCATAGGGAAACCGCTCATGAACCACGACGTCTGGGTGCTCCGCGAGCATCCTCATTAGCAAACTGCTGCCAGATCGGCCGGGACTGATCACTGTGATCGGCTGCATGGTGGAGGTGAAGGCTGATGTTAGCTGCTGCGTGCCGCGTATTTCCGCAATCTCGCGTTGGCGTCCGTCTTGCAGGACGGCTCGCACCCTAATGGTGAATGTCGGTGCGAGGCCGACCGTTCCGATTGCTTTCCAGAAACCCACGCGGGCGGAACCGCCAAATGCTCGAGCCACGTCCGGTCGTTGAACGTTTAGGTCGCAGCATGCAATCACGACTCCCTCGTGAACAAATTCCACCTCAGTGACAGGTTCCTTACCTATGACCCAGCCGTAGGCGTCGAACACATATCCGTCGACCGGGCCCGCCCGCGGATAGTCGAGGTAAGCATGGGTGATCAGGTCATCGCTGCCCAGTAGGGTGGCGCTAGATATCTGCACCGCCATGCGGCAGTCCCGTCCCTCCTCGTCGGGGGTTCAGCCACGGCTAGCGGCTTGCCGACAAACACCTTCGCAGCTCTAGGAGGTCTGCGAGCCAGCGCGAACAATGTCCACTGACTCGGAACATGAGACCATTTGAGACGTGCTGGTGTCAATAAGCCATGTGAGGCAGCTCTACCCCAGCACACGAGCTAGTCGGTGATCGGTCCGCCTAACGCAACGCACCTCTTTCTAACGCAGCGCGTCTCTTCCACTACGCTAGATCCATGCTTTTCGCCGTCGCAGTTGTGACACCTCCCAGCAATCCGACCATCGGCGGAGGATTTCGCGAGGTCGCGGAGGCACTGCACCATGCACTTCTGGCACTTGGTCATGACTCGGTGTTAACCAACCGACTCGACCTCGACGAACGTCGCACCATCGTGTTGGGTGGAAACCACATGGTCTGCTACGGCTTGGAGCCGCCGAAGAGGCCTATCTTCTACAACCTCGAACAATTGGGCAATGATTCGCCGTGGATGGCGATGCCTGAATTCACCAACCTTTTGAGACGCTACCCGATTTGGGATTATAGTCACGCCAACATCGAGTATCTCGGTGCTATGGGATTGCCCCGACCCACCTACGTCCCAATCGGATATGTCCCCGAGCTGACACGCATCGCCCCAGCCCCCGAGGACGTGGATGTCCTATTCTACGGTGTGCTCAGCGAACGCCGATACGCCGTTCTCAAGGACCTGCACGACCGGGGCCTGCGGGTGAAATGGCTATCGGGCGTTCTCGGCGCGAGCCGCGATGCCTGGATCGCACGCTCGAAGATCGTTCTGAACGTCCACTACTGGGAAGCAAAAATCTTCGAGATCGCGCGGGTTTCCTATCTGCTCGCAAATAAGCGCGTGGTGGTCTCCGAGAGCGGTACCGATCCGACATTGGAGCGCGATCTAGGATCCGGGGTCGCATTCGCCGACTACGACGACCTGGTCGATCGGTGTGTGCAGGTGCTCAGCGACGAACACGAGCGGCGTGAGCTCGCCGAGCGAGGTTACGAGCTGTTCTCCGCTCGCGATCAGGTCGCCGTCGTGAAGCAAGCGTTGTCGATAACTCTGGAAGATGCCACCCACCACCCCACTGCGCGAGACGCTTATGCACGCCTGGAAGGCGAAGACCACAGCACAGATCAGCAGTTCCGCAACCGCAACCTTCTCAGGCATAAGGCTGAGCTCGAACGCGATGAGTTGCTCGCCAAGGTCGAACGCAATCCCGAGGATGCACGGTCGGTCTTATTCCTCGCCGAGACCTGCCTTCAGTTGGAGGATTTCCTCGCCGCGCGCTGGTGGTACGCGCGGCGGATAAAGATGGGAGGTGATGGCGAGGAGGTCTACTACGCGATGTACCGGCTCGCGCAGACGATGTCGAATCTTGATGAGCCGTGGCCCGACGTTGAAGATGCCTATTTGCGCGCCTGGACCTTTCGACCAACTCGCGCCGAGCCACTACATGCCATCGCCGTGCGCTACCGCGTCAATCACCGCTACACGTTCGCGTACCTATTTGCCGAGAGCGCTGCCGCAATCCCGTTTCCGGAAGAAGATATCCTCGTTCCCGGAGAATTCGAAAAGGTCTACTCTTGGCTCGCTGCCGATGAGCAGGCGGTGTGTGCATCCTGGATCGGCAAGCACACCGAGGCATTCGCACTGGCCCGGCGCCTGCTGGCCCGCCCCGACCTCCCCGATCCTGATCGGCAGCGGATTGCAGCCAACCGGGACGTTTCGGTGCCGACCATGATCGATGCGGCCGCGCGCTACCCCGGCGGTCTAATACAGACCGTGGTAGCAAACCCCGGTAATGCCGAGGTCACCGTGAGCTTGGTCGCCGGACCGGACCGCCAAACCACAGAACAGGCACTGAACTCCTTCCTGAACTGCTGCCTCGATGTATCACGCGTCGGGCGCTTCGTGGTGCTGGATGCAGGCTTATCCGCCCCGGACCGCGCGAAACTGCGCAAACGTTACGGGTTCCTCGAGTTCGCCCGTCGTAGATCCGGCGACGGGCCCAGGGCTCAGCTTGAGCGAGTCCGCGCTCATATCGACAGCCGATTCTGGCTGCATCTGGGCCAAGACTGGCAATTCTTTGCCCCCGAGAACTACATCACCCGCCTGACCGCGGTACTCGACGCCGAACCGCTGGTATTCCAGGTCGGCATCAACTTTGCCGACGCCGCCGAACTGACCGGCGCCAGCGCTGCCGAGGAGGTTGTGCGGTGGGCAGCGGATGCCGGCCGCTACTTAATCACTGATGTGGTAGCCAGCGGCCCTGCGATCTTTGATACCGCACGCCTGGACCAGGCCGGCGGCGTCAAAAACATCCAAACGGATCCGATCGCCAAGCTTGAGCAACGGGCGATCTCTAACGCACTACAGACCGCCACCCTCGACGAAGTACTCTGCATCTCAGGCTTGGATCCGTATGGCAGCGGCCCGTAGCCACCTCGATCGTAGATGTCGCCAATGAGCTCCTCGTCGCAGGTACTAGACGCAACTGCGTCCGGATGGGGCCCGACTCCGCTTCGGTGCCGTGATTGCAAGCTCAAATATCTCAGTGCCTCAACACCACGACGCGCCGCGGAGCTGTCAGTACGCGCTAACGCGAATCATGGGCACCGATGATCCTTCTGGGGTTCCCCCGAAAAGGTGGACACGGTTAACTTGCTTCCGTGATGGCGGTCAG
>NZ_JAYJJS010000051.1:0-9009 GCF_020181635.2 Mycobacterium zoologicum
TGCATCCACGGCCCGAACCGTAACCCGGAGCGCTGACAGGGCTGTCGGCATGTCAGGTGCGCCCTCTGCGAGCGACACGCCTTAGCGGCCCCCGCCCGCGGCCAGCGAAGCAGCATTCAAGGATGCGCCTGCACGCATGACACGTTCGTGAGACATATGACAAGGACATGACACCACCGCTGAGAATATGACACGGAGCGTGAGACCCTACAAGGCTGTAGATTCTCCGGCTACGTGTCATATGGCGTTGTTCTGACCTGCGGCGATCTCATCTGTCTCACGTCGTGTCATCTGGGTTTGTCTCATGTTCGTGTCATTTCCTCGGCCAGCCTCACGGTGCGCAGTTGAGGTCGAGGTACCGCAGGCAGCCGGCAGGAGTGGGCGCTAGCTTGTTTCATCACGTGACCCGCAGGCCCCAGCGAAGCGATGTGTTGAGACGTCGTTCTTTGCGGGATTGCCCTCGGGTCGTTGGAGGCCTTCCAGGTCGCTGAAGATCATGGCTAATCAGGATGCACCTACGGAGGGTTCGGCCTGTAGCTCCTTATCGGCTGGCTCGGAACTGGGGTTACGTTTAGCGAGCCAGCCACAATCCGATCATGAAGAGCAGCAGCACGCGGGTTACTCGGCACCGAGTAGTCCTCGTCGGGCGGCACCTGCGACACGACGTTGATAATCGGGTGTCCGCTCTCGGGCCACGCGAAGGCGATCATCTTGTAACTGTTCGTTGGAAATCCGACCCTCGTGAAGGTGATGCCGCAAGGACGATAGATGCGTGGCACCGGTGGAGTCTCAAAGCTGATCAGAAACTCGAACCCCGCGATCTGGACGTAGCCGCCGAGGATCTCACTGCCCATCCTGGCAGGGCGAAGGCGTATGGATTTGGGTATAGAGGAATGGTCTGGGTCGTGGTCGAGCACAACGTACAGCCCCCATGTCCGGGGCCATTCGGCGCCGCGCCAAAGGATTTCAGCTAACTGTTGGGTCGTGACGCCAAGCCGGAAGCGGTACGCGGCAGCCCCGCCTACTTCGATGGCACCGGCTTCGATGGCACCCCAGATGACTTTGAGCATCCATAGCTCGATGTAGGGGCCGCTGACCATGGTGAAGCCGCGTGGGAAGCTACTGCGGTTGTCGTTACCAAGGTATTTGAAGATGTCGAGGTGGTCTTGCAGGAAGTACCGGAAGAATTCGGCGGCCATCTTGTCCAGCGGCGACAACGCGTTGTTGTGCCGGCGGCACAACATCTTTCGTGACAGTGACGCGCGGCCGATCGTCTTGCGTTGTTCGGTTTTGTCCTGCCACGCGGCACCTTCGACCACCACGACTTTGCCATCGGCCGAGATGGCACCGAGTACGTCGTCGGTGATGAAGTGCTCGCGAGTCAATTGCTCATCGCAGTCGTTACTCACGCGGGCGTAGCAGCCCGGATTCGCGTACCCCGTGAGCGGACCGCTTAGCAAGGGTGGCGGCTGCTCAGCGATCCACGATCCGTCGCTCGCTCGGTGACAACGCGTGGCCTGCCTACGCGATCCGCAGGGGCAGTCGTCGTCCGGTGGGGGCCCGTACCAGGTGCTGGCGCGCACGTCGGCGTCTCGGACGACCCTCTCGTCTAGTCGTCTGACGGCCTGATGTAATCCCTCGCCCACGGCTCCGACGATAGCTTCAGGCGCCGACATCAAAGTCCCCTACGGGAGTTGTCGGCACTACTCAATCGCAAACACCCCCGGCCCATCGGACTACCGAGACCGCCGCACCATATACGTTGTCCGCCAGCGACTTATCCAGCCACGACCCTGATGATCCAACCGCATCGCGGTGCGTGATCGCGGGTGTCGGTACAAGATGAACTTTGCGGTCGTCGTCCATGTATGAGGTCCAGCGCTCGCCGGACGACAAAATGTAGGCGGGACGCACATCTGTTCCTGCCACCGTGATGTGCTCCTGGGGCAGCCACATCCCAGACCAGCCGATCAGGTAGATAAACGGACTGCACAGCACCATCAGTATCGTAAAAAGAACCAAAATGATGACCGGCTTCGTCGGTATACCGTTTTCTGCGGTCTTCTGCGCTCGGGCGGCGATGAACCTGGCAAACAATACGATGGCGATGACAGTGAAGGCGACAGCTGCGCTGGCACCGATCTGCCACACCGGCATCGCGAATAGCACTAGGACCAAGGTCAGTACGACGAGTGCGAAAAACAGAGGATGTGGGCCCTTCGAGATAAACATGGCGACAGCGCACGCAACAGATACCGCCGCGCCGAAGGGCAGTATCGTCGCCAGCACAAGGGCAGTGGCATTGAGGTTCTGCACCAACGCACGCAGTGTCTCTGGGTCGCCACGCGACACGACGAGTACCCGTAGCGCTGCGAAGATGATCGGGGCAAGTCCCCACATCCAGCCACGTGGAGGTTTCCAGCCAGAGTCCTTCTTCCCACCCGCCGCATTGATGAGCGCGTCACCCAGCGACCGGAGCATTGCCGGAACGGGCGGCACCTGAGCTGACGATGGAGGCTGAGGGTCCATGACTTTGGAACCTACCGAAGTGGTAGGACAAGCGTGCATAGCTTGGTATCCCGGCTTCGGAGAGGGCGAGGCCGGCGAGGAATTCTCATTGGGGTAGCGGGGATCTCGGGTGGGAAACCGATAAAAGCCTGCCGTCGAGCGCCATCACTCCTTCACCGGATGCGACTTTAAGCCGGCTCGGATGCGCCGAACAGGACGTCGGCGTCTCTCCAACACTCTTTCGCCTTGGCGTCAGATAACTGTGCTTCGTCTCGGAACCTGGCACGGGTGAGGCCCCGCTTCCATCCGTCCGCCGCCTTCTTCGCTAGTGCAAGCCGATTTCGATCAGACGTGGGGTTTGCGTAGAACTTCCCATCCCTTAGCAAGGACGCTACGACATCGGGATGGACGCCGAACTGCTCCGATATCTGCGTTCTCGTCGCGCCGCCAGCCTGGAGTTCCACGGCGCTGCGGCAGCGTTCCAAGCGATCCGCGCGTACTTTCGCATTGGTCGCGTTCTGGCCACGAACATTGGCACTCGAGGTTGTTTTTTTCTTTCGGACGGCGATGTCTGGGCGGGGAGGAAGTTCCGGATTCTGCCGCCGACCACCCTCGGGCGGAAGCCATTTGGCGAAGATGGTGGGCAGGTTCGGCAGGTCGGTTTCGGTGACGGTCAAGACGGGGATGTGGTGCTGGCCCGCCAGGGCTATCTTGCGTTGCGCCTTCGCCATGTATACGGGGTTGGCGGTGAAGCCGAGGGCCTCGACGTAGGTGCCGTCGGAGAGTCGCCAGTCGGCGCGGTAGCCGTCGGGGTTGATGACCGGATCGAAAGGGTAGTGCGGTTCGGGGTGGTATGGAATGCCGTGGTCAAAGAAAAAGTCGTCAATCTGCCGCTCCAATAGGGAACGGCAGATGTGGCCATCTTTGGCCATCACGGTGACACCGCGGCTGGTGCGAATGCCGTCCGTGAGCAGTCCCGCTTGGCCGAGCCAGTCCGTCCAGGAGTAGACCTTTCGCCGTCCACCGGGAACGACATAACCGCGCCTCGCTGTCAGCATTCGGCACAACATCAGCAGGTCGGCGTGGGGTCCATCCTTGGGCATCTTCCTAAGTTGATCCCGCGCCGGGGCGCCGCCGAACTCGAGCACAGCGAGCTGGTTGAGCGACCACAGGACTGCGGGACGCCAAGGTTCGTCGAAGCCGATATCGACGAAGAGGCCGGAGCGGGCGTCGTCAACACAGTCCAGGCAGTACGGCGACGGTTCCGCGTAGGGATTCAGGGCTTCGCCACATAGCCGACACGGTGTGTCGTCGGGGTCAGCTTCATCGACCGCGCACGGATCAAAAGGCCCGGTGGCGGTTGTGGATCATCAGGAGGACGGTGCTCCACCGGACTGGAGGACAATATCGTGTGGCTGATTGGCTCATTGCGCCACTGGTTGTCTCGTATCGCGCGCCAACGGGCTTCGATTCGGTCGGCCCATTCCGCGGTAATCAGGACCCGCGCCTCGGGCCGCAGCATCCTCACGGTCGGTGGACACTCCAGGCGCGTAATCAGATCCTGACCAAAGAACTGGTCCGGATCGCTTGGATGGTCGCACAGCAGCACCGCCTCCGGCGCATGTCCGGCACGGCGAAGCAACCCTTGGATCGGTGCGGCTATCTCTGCAGCGAAGACGTGCAACTCCTTGTTGGTGACGTCGAAGCTAGCCAGAATCGGTTCGACATTCAATCCCGCGATCCTGCCGACCCACACGACGTGAATCCACCCGTCCGAATCGCGGTGCAACGTTGCGTTCAACCAGCCGGGCGTGGGGTCGAACGGGAGGGCAATTCCTTCGCGAGCGAGGGCCTCAATCACTGCAGGCCGATCGGACATGGTTGCGGTGAAGTGGACTTCCCCATCCGCCGAGAGGGCGGCGAGCTGCGCGACCAGGTCCTCGCCACCGGCGTTGCCTATCCCCCAGTTATGGATCGTGTGCCGGTACAGGTATCCAAGGCATCGGTCTTCCTCATCGCCTCCCATCGACTTCGGTAGGGCGATTGACACAGCGTCGCTGTCGAACGGGTTGTCTGGCCGGGGTATCAGTACCAAGGAGACTGAGATGCGTCCCACACGTTTTCCGTGCGCGGCAAAGGCCGTGTCAGCGAACTCCACCAACCGGTGGTCGTAGATGCCGTTGCCGTCGTCGTCTCGGATCCATGCCCACGAGACGCCGTCCGGGTTGATGGGGCCGGCGGGGGGGAAGCGTGACGACGTTGCCGTCCCATTCAATGGCGTAGCCCGTCATGCTCCTCCGCGGAAGGGTGTTGAAACCGACCTAGCGAACTCCGAGCGGCCCGGAGCGTGGGCGCTACCATATAGCGGCGCTCTGACATGCCCTCCCATGAGGTGGACGTGCCAGCCGACAGCTGAAGGGTTGACCCTCCGTCCGCATCGTGGCCGGTTATCTGGATCGAGGTCGGCTTCGGCCCCATCTCAACGACACCGAAGCTGATACTCGCTCACGGTGCACACGAGAAGTCGGTAACCAATGCGGCAGACCAATCGGGTCGGGTGGCCTACTTCTCGACCGTCGAAACTGGCGGCCGCCGTTCCACGCGGGAGCGCCCTCGATACTGGACTGCTCGAGGAACCCCAGCCGTACATGCTTTCCGACGTCAATGAGTTGCACGCACATCTGGAATCACTCAGCCCCGGCCACAGTGCCTGGCCCGCCACCGCCACCGCCACCGCGAGATCATTACTACTCAAAGATCGCCCGGCTGGACGGGCCGGTCGCAGCGTGCCGCCCACCACTGCGTGATCCGGGAGGCAGCTCCGGCGGTGGCGCCCACTACCGTCGCGATGGCACTCCACTGCGTCCGGCCGGTCAGATTGGTGATGCCGGTAGCGGCATAGGCGGTGCACTCGACCCACTCCAGGATGGATTCAGAACGGCGCGCCCAGCTGCGCCGGGAGTGATGGTCGTACAACATGGTCGGCTCCTCAGGAAGAAGTTGAATAGGTCACTTCTTCTGGGCTCTCGGCCACCTAATGCCCATGGTGTTAGAGGAACCGCAGGTTGGGCCAGTGGTCGACCCACTTCCGAGCCAGATATACAGCATCCATGCTGTATTTTTTGAAGAGTGGTGAACCCTGCCGATTGGCCATTCACGGTCGGTGACAGCCACAGGACAATCAACTACATCGCCCGCGGTGTCGGACAAGCCGCGACCAGCGGCGACCGGCGCAACTATCTGGTCACCGCCGGTTCGGGCGGCGGCAAGACACATACGCTCGACGCGATCGCTTCCAGTCTGAGCCGCAGCCACCGTCAAGTCCTGGTGCTGCGCCCCACCTTGTTGGGCGTCGGTACCTACGCCGACTTGCTGTACGAGTCGCTGCGCAGCCACGATCCCGACCTCGCTGATCGGGCTGTTCGTACCGCTTCGAGCTGGGTAAGTTTGGAGGACCTGATTGCGGAGACAGTGTCGTCCCGGCCCACGGTGCTCGTCCTCGACGATTTCGATCGCCTCTTCGCTCGCATCGAACGCGTTGCGCACGGCCGTCTTCGCGGCTGGCTAGACCAGGCGGTCAACGTGACCGTGGTGGCTTCGGCCGAGACCACCACGAATCGCGCATCACGGTCACGACGCCCCTGGCCGTGGCGAAGCATGTTCGACATCACCGATTTGGCATCGCTCTCCTTGGACGACGTAGCGGATCTGGTGCGTGCCGAGGCGAAGAAGGCGGATCGAGATGATGGGGTCGCCCGGCCTACCCAGCCCTGGAGACACCGTGAAATCGTCGACCTGTACAGCCGACTGGGCGGCAACCCGCGGGTGTGGACGATCGTGGCGCCCCACCTCGTGCGCTCCGGCAGGATGGACACGCCGTTGCCGGCGGTTTTCGACCAGCTCACGCCCTACTACCTGCCGCGTTTGCAAGCACTGTCGCCGTTGTCGTCACGCCTGGTTGTCGCACTTGCCCGTGCGGCGAGTCCGCTAACCGTTACCGAACTCGCCAAGCAGGTCCGGCTGGCGCACCAAAATACCGCCGCTGCCCTATCGCGTCTGGCACACGCAGATTGGGTGATACAGCAGAAACCTGCGGCTGACGACGACCAGCGCAGACGGCTCTATTCGGTTACCGAGCCTTCGATGCGGGAGTTCATCCGCCACTGGGACCTCCGATCTGCCACTGCGAGGGTCGGATGAGTAGCAGGGATCCCGTCGGATTGCTGGCGGAAGCATTTAGCAATCTGACCACCAAACCTGGGCGTGCCCGCCCAGTTCGCCACGACTGTGTTGGTCGGGCCCTCGGCCTAAGGTTCTTAACGTGGTAGCCGCCTTTAGCGTCGTCGATCTTCGCGGATGGACCCGCGGCGAAAGCGAACCCGGCGGCGACGAGGAAAAGCGGTGGTTCCGTGCACCCGAATCCTCTCCGTACAGCGGCCACTGGTTGTTCAAGCCGCGACAGACAAAGGCGTTACTGCTCTCAAAGGAACGTCAAGAACGCGGCGACGAGCCGGATCTTCTTATCCGCGGCGAGAACTGGGCGGAGAAGATCAGCTATGAGGTTGCAAAGCTCATCGGTGTCCCGACGGTCGAGACCGAGCTGGCGACAGTGCGTCGGTTGCAGTCAGATGAACAGCTGCACGGGTCGATAAGCCGTGACATGCGTCCAGACACTTGGGCGTTGACGTCGGGGGCCGCGTTGCTAGCAGAGCGCGATGATGAGTTCGATGCCATGTCATGTCATGGTCACACGATCACCGCCGTTCGCGAAGCGCTCGACGGTATCAGTGGACCGGTGAATACCGACTACGCCCAGTGGCCAGCATTTGACGTGTTCGCTGGTTATCTCGTCCTTGATGCCTGGATCGCCAACACCGACCGGCATCCTCGCAATTGGGCCGTTCTACAAAACCCCGTGACCGGAGATGTATGTCTAGGGCCGAGCTTCGACCACGGCTCAGCGCTGGCGAGCGGAAACACCGACGATGCCCGCGCAGATCGGGTGCTGCGCAACGCGGTCCGACAATGGTGCGGCCACGGAGAGACCAAACGCTTCGATGGTGGTGCTGCGGTCAGCCTCATCGACCTCGCAGGCCGGGCGTTGTCGATGGCGGGCGTCGTCGCTCGCCAACACTGGGTTAACCAAATCGCCAACGTTGACCTGGTAATATGCAGCGATATCATCGAAGCCACCCCCGACCTGTCAGACTCAACCCGTAGCTTCCTACGGACAGTCCTGACCACCAATCGGAAGCGAATCTGCGATGCTGTCCACTGATCTCGCACCATCGTCGGCCTACGCCGACGCCGATGTGCGCGTTTCGCGGCTCATCGTCACCCGCAGGAGCCCGGTCGACGCGATTTATCGGGCGATCGGCTACCTCGACCGAATCACCAGGACGGGTGATACGCCGCTATACAAGTTCACCTACCTCGCACAGGTGGCCGAAGAGCACGCCTTCGTGCCTATCGTCGGGTTCGGTGACATTCGACGCCATTACCAGTCACCCCGGTTGTTTCCATCATTCGCCGATCGCGTGATGAGCGCAAAACGACCCGACCGGCCCGAATACCTGGCTGCGCTTGATCTCGAGGTCAACGCCGGAGCTTGGGAGATTTTGTCTGCATCCGGAGGGCACCGTGAAGGCGACCCGATCGAGCTGGTGTCTCTGCCCAGCTTCGAGTCTGCCACTGGAAGAACGTCTGCGTGTTTCCTCGCACACGGCGTCCGACACCGCGGGGCCGAAGTCAGCGACCACATCACCGCTCTGGTGCCTGGGCACCGGCTGGCGTTAGAACGTGATCCCACGAACGGTTTCAACCCGCAGGCAGTGCGGGTCGTTGACCGTTCTATGCACCTCGGCTTCGTACCCGACCCCCTACTCGACTATGTCCATTCGGTGATCGAAGGCGGCCCCTACGACCTCACTGTCGTGCGGGCAAACCCGGCAGACACACACCCTCATTTGCGTTTGCTACTGCGTCTCACCGGTCGCTGTGACAGTTTCGTATTCGACGCTCCGAACTGGCGCTCCGCCTGATTTTCCCGTGCGCGCTTGTCGGATCGGGCTGACCGGTTGCCCGTGCGGCCTGCGATAGTCCTCACGAAACTCACGGGGCTTCGTCGTGCGAGTAGGACGCGAAGACGTCGCGTTCTGTAGGGACGCACGTATTCTGCAGTGCCTGACTACGAGCTCGCGAACCCATCGATGGTTCGGACCGGTAATCGGTGCGCGCAAGAATGTGCCCACCGCCCCTCGCTCCCAAGACTGCCGATAATGACCAACTACGTCAATGTTGCCGGCCATGTGTTCATGTTCACCGCAGTGCGAACGAACCGCGAACGACATAGACGCCGCGGACTGCGATGCTACGAAATACGCTCCACTCCGCGGGGAACGCCTGAGGCGCTGGCGGGCCGCCGTTGAATATTCTCGACAACTCGTCCGAGCAATGATCAGAACCTGTGGATGACCCTCGGTGGGGCGGCATGAAAGTGGG
>NZ_JAYJJS010000052.1:0-9003 GCF_020181635.2 Mycobacterium zoologicum
CCCCCCCCCCCCCCCCCCCCCCCCCCCCCCCCCCCCCCCCCCCCCCCCCCCCCCAGCCGGTTTCTTCGTGCCCAAAGCCCGCTCCCGTTAGGAGCATCGAAAGAGTTGAGCACCGGGAGAGGCAACGTCAATATGGTGTGGGTATGACTACGCCACCGTCGTATGTGCCGGACTCCGCGCTGACGGACATTGCCAAGATACGGCGTGAAGCAACGCGCGTTGCGGCGATAGTCCATCATCCGCCGGACGAGATCTTTTCGAGTACGAACTCGGCGTTGCAGCAGCAGGCGGCATTGGATGCCTTCTACGTAGGCATACGGCTGTTGATCGAGTTTTTGGAAGTCCGTCCCGCCAACCGCGATCAATCCGCATCGGACACCCTGCCAGGCTGGTCGATCTCGCACATGACGCAACCTGAGGTAGGCCAGTTGCTGGCGTACCACGAAGACACAAGCAAGCACGTCGTGCACTTCTCGACGCTGCGAACCAACCAGATCCAGGTCAACGAGCCGGATATCCGGAAGGTCGCTGATGACATCCTTGCCGTGTGGGACGAATTCGCCAGGGCGAGTGCGCATCCATTTGTCTTGAGGAGCGCGGATCTTGCGGGGTACCACTTTTAAGTGACGGCGAACACGCGGTTGGTGACCAGTATCGGCCTGTGAGGCTAAGTGCACTCCTGGTATCTACGCATCATCCGGCTCGCAAACCCGGCAAGGAGAGATCGTGCGTCATAGAGGATGCAGCGCCACTACGTTGCCGAGGAAGCCGAGCCCGAGGCCAAGCAAAAGCAGCGCCACGGCACCCCACCGCCGGAGATCGCTGATGTCGTTCTGAGCGGTCACGTACTTCACCAACGCCCTGCGTTGGATGGCAGCGGCTGGGCCGGTTTGATCCACGAAGCGTTCCTGGGCTACGTCAGCCAACTGCTCCATTGCCTGTTGGAAGCGTGGGTCGCGCGGCCTATGGCGGACCTTCTCGATTTGCCGGCGGTGCTCGTCGGCAGCAGCCTCTGCATCGGTCAAGTCGGACTTTAGCTGCCGCATATTGCCAATACTGGTCCGTACGTCCTGGATCACGCCGATTGCACCGAACAGCTCCAACAGGAAAGCCAGCACGTAAAGGATCAAGGCCGCGACGTTCATCACCGGAAACGCTATCGGCCAACTACGCAAAGCTGTGGTGGCACGCCGCAATGGTTGGGCATTGTCCGGGCTGGTCCCGGCCGGCTGGCGCTTGCCGCTGCGGCCTTCGCGTCAGCGGGAAGGTAGGGCGACGTGGCGCCGCAGCAGGGCACGTATGCGGGCTGGCACCATGGTCGGTGGGCTGGCGATCATCCGGGCGGCCACGCGTGCTGCATCGCCACGCTCGCCACGCCGGGTCGTCTTGGGATCGTCCATGTGCCATTCCGCAGCGAGGTATTCGGGCTGGGTCGCGACTATCTCTAGTAGGGTCCCGATGTCCTGGAGATCGTGCTCGACGGCACGGACTGTGCGTGCCAGGATTTTCAGTACGAACGCGGCTTCGACGTCGGGGACGGGTATCTCAAACCCGATGGTGTCGCCGTTGGTAAGCCGGGCGGTCACTGCCACGCGGATTGGGCTTGACGCCAGCGCCAAACGGAGCCCCGGCGCCCCGTCGAACGCCCGCTTGCCGATGTAGCGCACACCGGGTTTGGCCTCGGTCGGGACCAGGAGGTCGATCGCCCGGTCGCCGAGTACGTAGCGGTTGCTCGACTCGGGGGTGTATCCGAGGTGGGTGAACTGGTCGTGAAATCTGCCTTCGGAGGCCACATTGACGTCGATTCCGGTGTCGGCGTCCGAGGTCAATCGAGGCGTGCCCGGCACGTTGTAGATGTGGCGCAGCAGCCTGACCATGTGACCGCCGATGATGAGGTACTCGCGGTCGCCGGCAGCCGTGGCCACGTCGCGAAGGGCAAGCATGCCGTGGTCGTCGGCTGCCGCGGTGCATGCTAGGACGACCGATACCGGTGCGGTCATCTGGTCGCGATCCAGTTGGCGAGCCGGTCCGGGGCGCCGTCACCAAGGTCTGCGCCAGCAGTGAGGTCTTTGAGTACCACTATCGGGTCTACGGTCGGCAGGCTGAAGTGTTCGCCTTCGCAGGTTCGCTGCCACCAGGTCGCGGTCGTCCAGACGGTTGGGTCGGCCGGAACCCGTAGTGTCAGCGTCGCTTCGTCGGCGGTGGACTCCACCAAGTCGGAGACGGACAGATCGATCAATTCCTCGGAGTAGACGAGGCCTCGGGTCGGTATCCGCCAGGGCCGCAGCGCATCCGCGGCGACTTCGCCGCCGGCGAGGATCCGCACTGTGAGCTCGTGACCGAGTTTGATGGCGCTGCGGACCTGCTCTACTACTGGTTCCATGCCGTACCAGTAGGTCTCGACAAGTCCGTCGTCGGCGGGGATCGACGCCAGCGCGGCAAGGCACGCACGTCTGGCACCTTCGGGCATGGGGGTGTTCGGCAGGGGATCTTTCTCGGCCATCTGGGACACCGCCTGCTGACTTATTCCGACCGCCGCGGCGATGTCGCGCTGAAGCAGGTGTTCACGCGTCAGCACGCAGACTCGCTCCACGGCGTGTCGCCGTCGCCGTCGCTGGCTTACTGCGCGAAGTTGATGTCCCGCTGTGGGGGTTCGGTAGACCTTCCCGGAAAGCACTAGTTCACCGGTATCGCCGATGCTGAGATCGACTGCGCCATCGTCTAGGAGCGCAGAGCGAGCTTCGTCTGTAATGGTTTCGCAGATGACCAGAAGTCGGTGGCTGGGATGGTGGCGACGATGCTCACGTACCGGTGCTGGGGACGCTAGTCGTTCGGTGACCAAGAACTCCGCTGTAACTGTGTGATCTCCGAGGCGGTAGGTGACGCTGTGAGCGTCACCCGTTACGACAGGGACACCTGCGTCGGCTAGTCGCGCGGGGACCGAGATTGATTTCACTCCACTACACTATCAAATCATATTCGTCAAACAAGCTATTAAGCAGAAGTCGGAGTTTGCTTGTTTGACGATGTGGTTAGAATTTGGTATTGCTTGCCCTGGCTGCGGCCTGCGGTCCCCTGCAGTTGGTGATGGGTCCGCCGCCGCGTACGACATGTTCAGATCGTTCCATAGACTCCGTAGGCGAAGACCCCGGAACGATCACTGGCCTGGCCATATCGCCGGGGTTACGTCTTTTGCGCGTCGCAACGCAGTTCCCACGGAGTGCAAGCAGTTCCCGAAGGTCACGGGACTGTGCTCACCGCTGACGAAGCCCGCCAGTTGGCGGGGGCGCACATGAATGACGATATCGAGGCGGCTCTAAGGGTGGGCTGCCATGTGTGCGACGCGCTTCCGCATCAGTGGTGCCACTCGGTGGATGGCGTCAGCTAAATGCACGCGACGCGCCTGGAGAACGTGAATCTGATGGAAAAGATGCGCGCCGCCGTAGAGGCCGCGCGATAGTCGGAACAGTCGAACGGTCGCGACCTTGGCTTGAGCACATAGAGGTCCAACGCAGTCAGCCGCCGACCGTGTCCGGTGTTCATGGACCAGCGATAACCAACATCCGTAGTCACGTGTCGGTGAACCACGACATCCGGTCGAAACCAGCAAACGGAAAAGCCCGCTCCGATGTATTTCAGGGCAAGCTCCGAGAATTGCTTAGCTAACCTAAAAATTGTGTCCGAGGGGGGACTTGGCCACTTACGACACGGGTTCTGACCTGGCGAATCGGTACCTGATCGTCATCCATGCCGGGGTCGACCCACCTCTGACGTCGAGCGGTCGGATTAGCGGTCGAGTTGGGCGGGGGCGAGTCGGCACCCGGCGGCTTGGGCTCCGGCGTGCAGGCGTCGGTCCCAAACGGCGACGATCAGGCCGGGGTCGCCGACTGCCAACGCGCTGGCCAGATGGACAGCGTCGGCTCCGCGCAAGGCATGGGCGCGGGCGAGGCGGCCGGCGTGCTGTTCAATTGTCGCGGTGAGTTCGACTGGGCGGGTGGCGGCCCAGAAGTCCTCCCAGTCACGCTCGGCAGCGGCGAGCTCGGATTCAGTTAGGTCGTGATTGCGGGCTGCTGCAGCGAGTGCGGCGCGGACTTCGGGGTAGGCCAGACGGCTGGACAATGCGGCGTCGCAGCCGTCCCATAGCGCGGACGCCAGCGAGCTCCCTGTCTCGGTGGTGAGAAGTTTGACGAAGGCGCTGGCGTCGAAGTAGACGAGCGGCACCGGTCAGCGCCGCTGGTCGCTGACCTGGTCAGACACCGGCCGCCGCGGCCTGGGCCGGGACCGTCCCGCAGCGACGGGCCGCTGCGCGGTGGCCCTGCCAATCACGCCTTCGGCCGTGAGACGCTCCAAGGTGCCTGCGCTGTCCAGCGCAGCGAGTCGCGCGACCGGAATCCCGCGGTCGGTGATGACGACCTCACCACCAGCCCGAACTCGATCGAGCCAATCGCTAAGGTGCGCGCGCAACTCGGTCACGGATACCTCCACACCGTGAACTGTACACTCGCTGAACCGTGATTTGTACATGTCACTCCTGAGTGTGGCAACGACGACCTGAGAGATTGACCTGCGCAAGCCGGAGGCGAGGTGGCAACGGGCCGGTACACCGATTCGTCCGCGGTGCTGGCGACGCCGAGACGGTCGATATCATGGTGGCTGGTGGCCTTCCGTCCAAGCTGCATCCGAAGGTGTTGCGGCGGAAGGTGTTTGCCGTCCCCGGTGGGACTTCGGCGCAGCTGGCGTTCGTGGTCAGCTGCATGGAGGCGGCAGCGCCTCGGTGTCGGACGCCGGGTCTAGCTTGCAGCAGCGGGCTCTTGAATTCTCTGCTTGAGGTGCTGTGTGCGGTGACTGCTGGCGATCGCCTTCATTGGCGTTCTGTTGCCAGCGACCCGATTGAACGACTCTCCCAGTAGTAACAGTTGGCCTGAGTCGCGAAGAACCTCGACATGCCTTGGATCGTATTCGTATGACGGAGCGTGCTTCAAGCTGGTGTAGGCGTCC
The DNA here is from genome assembly GCF_020181635.2 of Mycobacterium zoologicum. Taxonomy (NCBI): domain Bacteria; kingdom Bacillati; phylum Actinomycetota; class Actinomycetes; order Mycobacteriales; family Mycobacteriaceae; genus Mycobacterium; species Mycobacterium zoologicum. The sequence continues at coordinate 4,999 of NZ_JAYJJS010000052.1, forward strand.
CAGAACAGTTGGCTCCACATGTTTAGTTGGTGGCATTACCCCGAGACCGTGGCTATGAGACCGAAATCACAACTACCCGTTTGAAATTCAATAGCCCACAACTGACTAGGAACATAAGGGGTAACCGAGCTTCAACTTGGGTGCGATTGCTGAACAACCGGTTTTTACTCAATCGTCACGTCGAGGGGCTCGCCCATCGGGCGGCCAGGAGTCGGTACCCGACTCAAGCGGAATATTCAAGGATCGAAGCAGGATCGAAAAGAGCCGCCAATTGGCGATCGCTCCGACAAGTTCGACCAAAACCGCGTGATCGCCATTGAATGCCTTGTGGCACGCGGCCCAGTTTTCCTCGGCAATGACCCCGTCACGTACCACATCATCGGTCGCCGCCAGGACTGCACGCTCGGCATGGCCCAGACGATTGGAACTTTGCCAGTCACGCACCGCCAGAAGGTCATCCGAAGCCACACCGAGCAGCGTCGCGATTCGCCAATGCTGTGTCCACTCATATACCGACCCCGTTACCCAGCCGATGCGCATGATGATCAATTCGCGTAGCCGGGCGTCGAGCACACCGTTAAATAGCAGCGCCTCGAGCATTCCGTACAGGGCCACTGCGAGGCTCGGCTGGTGAAGTGCCACGCGAAATACTGACAGTTCTGCCATCTCTTCGGGCAGCCCACACTCGGCAGCCCGCAGCCGGGCCTGCTCAAGGTCGAGCATCGGTACGCGTTCCGTCCTCGTCACGTGACCTTTCTCTGTTGAAGCTCCGCATGCTGTGAGGGCGTGGGCACGAAGACGTTGTGCAGGGCCGCACTCGATTTGGCATTTTCATCTGCAAGCGAACTGAGCAGCGGCGCGAGACCAGCGAATCCGGTTGATTCTCTTGTGATCCGGTCGAACGGCCAGCGGCGCGTGGCCAGAATCTCGAGGGCTGCCCGGTAGGCGGGATACTCCACGCCGAGTGCACCGGAGATGTGTAATTCCTTATACACCAGCGTGTCTGGTTCAAAGCCGGGCGCGCCGCCTCCGCCGCGGGTGCCGGCAACCACGACCGTGCCGCCAGGCCTGGCAAGGGCGACGGCGTCGGCGAACGCGGAGGGTGCTTTGGCGGTGACATCGACGACCACGTCGGCAAGCTGTCCGCCTGTCTCACGCTGGAGCGCTGTCACTGCATCGTCCTGCGATACGTCGATGGGCAGGTCGACACCGAATGATCTGGCTATGGCCAGTCGCTGATCGTCGCGTGGACCGATGCCGGTCATCGCGACGAAAGCGGCTCCCGCCTCTTTCGCCGCCACCGCCGCGCAGATCCCGCGGATGCCCGGTCCCAGTATCGCTACGATACCCCCCGCCTTGGTGTCGGGAAGAGTTTTCCCCCATTGGATACCGGCCCCGAGAGGGTTGAACAACGTGGCGAGAACGGGGTCCATGTCTTCGGCAATCGGGAGTAGCATCGCGTCCCACGGAAGCTCCACATGGGTGGCGTATCCGCCCCATAACCCGGCGCCGATCTCCACGTCGACGAACCCGAACATGGTGGCGATGCCGTTCACCGCACATCGCCGGTATTCGCCGCGGCGACACTCCGGGCAGTCTCGGCAGGACCGGAACACCTCGACGGCCACGCGCTGGCCGGCCTGGACGCACAAGCGTTCGCTGGCCGCATTGCCGACATGTTCGACGATGCCGACGATTTCGTGACCTGGAACGAATGAGAAGCCGGCAGGCAGGTGTCCGGTGAATTGTTCGTGATCTGTACCGCATAGACCACATGCTTCAACTCGCAGGATCGCACCGCGGTCACCGACGTCGGGGATGGTCATCTGGCGCCGCTCCAGATTCCGCGGTCCGGTCAACACCATGGCCTCGGCGATCATGGAAGCTCGAATCCCGTGGACGACCCTGTGTTTCGGAGGCAAACCGTTCTGCCAACGTACATCTCGCCCGCCATCGCCTCGGCAATCTGCGGATCGTCGCTGCGTGCGACGACTCTTCGCCCGTCGGACAGGTGCGCGATGATCGGTGTCCATCGAGGTCGCCCGTCTCGGTCGTATTCGACCGTGTACCCGTCCACTGTCGCGCGACCGGTCGCCTCGTCGACGCCTGCGACGGCCAGCCGCGATGAATCGATCTGAGCTTGTTCGTCTGCCGTGTCGATCAGTCGCCACCCGGTTGGTGGAGGGGTGGCCGACCACACACCGACCGAATGTTTCGTCGAATACCAACCGAGGCCGGTGACGACGTCGTCCCCGCGATGGGTTACTTCGCCTACGCCGACCACCACCGGAGTACGCGCTTCTACCGACAATCGATCACTCGCTCAGGGCCACGGGCTGTTGTGAGACACGAATGCGATGGTGTCATATCTGCAGTCAAGCCACAATGGTGTGCGCCCGCGGCATACTGGCTGTTGTGTCGACGAAGTTGGTGCGATGGGGTGCCGCCGCGCCGTCAGATCGTGGTTCCGCTCGCGACCGATTGCTAGATGCTGCCGAGCGGTGCCTAGAGAGTTGCGGCGTGGTAGGCACGACCATGGAGGACATCGGCAGAACAGCGGGTGTCTCCAGGGCAACGGTGTATCGCTACTTCCCTAATCGGGAGGCGGTGATGTCGGGCGTCATCATTCGCGCCGCCGAGCGCTATCTCGATCGCATCAACCCCCGGATCGCGGAGCACACCGATCTGGGCTCCGCTCTCGTCGATTTCGTGGAATACACAGTTGAGGCCGCGCGCCGCGAAGAGATCATCGGATTGTTGTTCGGCAGCGACGAGGAACTCGCCGGCGTTGGCCTCGCGGCGGGGACCTCGACGTCACTCTTCGAACTCGTCACCGAGTTTCTCCGTCCCATCTTCAGGAGACACTGGAGTTACGTAGAACCGGGCGTCTCCGTCGACGACGCCGCCGAGTGGGTTCTCCGCACGATACTGAGCCTGCTGACTGTTCGAGGACCGCGGGAGCGCAGTCGTGACGGGCTCCGGACATTTCTTTCAAGGTTTCTCCTTCCCGCAATCCTGGCGAGCGACCATTGTCGACCGATGTGACAGACAAGGCGTAATGTCTCAACCACAGCTGAGGTAGGAGGCCGGACATGTCTGTGCAGTTCACCACGTTCAACCAGCAGGTCGCTGAACAACTGCAGAGCGCAGCAGAAACCACGGGCGGGTTGGCCGGTTACCTCGGCTTCCGGCACACTGACTTCACTGCTGGACGGCTCGTCGCGGAGATGGACGCACGCGACGACCTGAAGACGCCTTTCGGCAACTTGCATGGCGGCTGCTTGTCGGCCATGGTCGACCATTGCCTTGGAGTGGTGTTTTATCCCGTGATTCCGATGGGATCCTGGGTCGCGACGACGGAGTTCAAACTGAATTTGCTTCGTCCAGTTTCCAGCGGAACCTGTGTAGCCACGGCTGAGATCATCTCGCTGGGCAGAACCAGCGGTGTGGCACGTATCGACATCTGCAACGACGGCAGAGCGGTGTGTGCGGCGCAGGGCACCGTCACCGTCGTCGCACCGAAGGCCATCTCTTGATGTCTGCAAACAGAGCACATGATTTGTCCGCTCCTGTCGTCGAGCGCGTGCCCACGGTGGATGGGCTCTCGCTGGCGGTCGACTTCTACCGCTGTGACGGACCGCGGGCGGTCGTGTTGCTCCTTCACGGCGGTGGTCAGAGCCGGCACGCCTGGGATGTCACCGCCCAACGATTGCATCAGCGGGGCTACACCGTTGCCGCCTACGACGCAAGGGGACATGGTGACAGCGACTGGGATCCAGACGGACGCTATGACATCGAACGGCTGGGGTCCGACCTGTTGGCCGTGCGCGCGTACGCCGGCTCCGCCCGCCCAGTTGCCGCGATCGGGGCATCGTTGGGCGGTTTGACCATCCTCGGCACGCACTTGCTCGCCCCATCGGAGCTATGGCAGGCCGTCGTCCTGGTTGACATCGAGCAATGATCAGAACCTGTGGATGACCCTCGGTGGGGCGGCATGAAAGTGGG
>NZ_JAYJJS010000053.1:0-9002 GCF_020181635.2 Mycobacterium zoologicum
GTTGCCGGCGGCGCCGCCGGCACCACCGTTACCGCCAATGACCGTGCCGGCACCACCGGCACCGCCGGCACCGCCGTTACCACCATTGGTGCCGCCGCCGGTGAGCCCGGCTCCGCCCTCACCACCAATACCGCCGGCACCGCCGTTACCGCCGACGCTGACACCAGTGCTTGCGCCGGCACCACCGGCACCGCCGGCACCGCCGTTACCGCCGACAGCACCGGTGAAGCCAGATCCACCGCCGGCATAGCCACCCGCGCCGCCGTTGCCGCCGATGCTGTAGACACCGGTCCCGTTGTTCCAGCCGGTGGCGCTACCCCCGGCGCCACCCTTACCGCCGTCGCCGCCTGCGTACTGACCGCCACCGCCGCGGCCGCCGGCGCCGCCGGCGAAGGTGCCGGTACCGCCGGCACCACCGTTACCGCCGATACCGCCGGGGCCCCTGCTGCCAAACCCGCCGCCGCCGCCGTAGCCGCCCGCTCCACCGGTGGTCTTCACGGTGTTGTCGGTGGTGGCGCCGGCACCACCGGCGCCGCCGTTACCGCCGATTCCGGCTGCCCCGGTGCCATTGGCGCTGCCACCGCCGCCGCCCTGACCGCCGGCACCGCCGACGCCCGCACTGGTTGCAGAACCAGTGGCGGCACCACCGGCACCGCCGGCACCGCCGTTACCCGCGGCATCGGTCCCGAAGCTCATACCGCCAGTACCGCCACTACCGCCAGCGCCGCCGTTGATGCCGGCACCGCCGGCCGCGCCGGCACCGCCGTCCGCTCCGGCGCCGGCCACCGCCCCGTAGTTCGGGCCACCGCCTTGACCGCCGGCACCGCCCCTACCGCCGTTGCCGAGGAAGGCACCGCTGCCGTCCTTGGCCGCGTCACCACCGGCGCCACCGTTACCGCCGTCCGAGGCGGCTCCGAGCTGGCCGGGCCCGCCGAGGGAACCGTTGAACTTCTCACCGCCGACACCGCCGGCGGCGCCGCTACCACCGAGGCCGCCGATACCGCCGTTGAGGTGGGTGGCGTTCCCGTCGACGACACCGGCGGCGGCCGCGCCGCCGTTACCGGCCGTGCCGGCCGCTCCACCGTTGCCGCCGGCGCCGAAGGTGTATCCGCTGCGGCCGCCGTCACCGCCAGCGCCGGCGGCACCGCCCGTGTTGCCGTTGCCGCTGCCGCCGTTGGCGAACGTACCTGCCGCGCCGTTACCGCCGTCGCCGCCGGCACCGCCGTTGCCGCCGTTGCCGAAGAAAAAGGCCACCGAGGCACCGCCGTCGCCGCCCGCACCACCGGCGAAGCCCGCCGTGATGGCGTTGCCGCCGGCACCGCCGTCACCGCCGAGCCCCATGAACCAGCCACCGGCACCGCCGTCGCCACCGGCCGCACCGGCGCCACCGTCGCCACCGGCACCGCCGTTGCCGATCCAGCCGAGGGCGCTGCCGCCGTTGCCGCCGGCAACACCGGCCGCATCACTGTCCCAGCCGGCGCCGCCGTCACCGAACCACAGGCCGCCGTCGCCGCCGTCGGGGTTGAGCGCCGTTCCGGCCGCGCCGTCACCGATCAGGTACAACCCGGAGAAGTCGTTGATAGCGCCGTTGACCATCTCACCGAACGGGTTGTTGATCCACATCTCGAGCAGCGAGTGGATCGGGACGTAGAAGAAGCTGTTGATCAGATCCGACGTGGTGTCGGCCGCCGAGAATGCGTCCAAGCTGAAATCCGCCGGAGCGGGGTTCGGCTGGAACATGTCGGAGATCCAGTCGAAGTTGAGCAGTTCTTCGCCGTCGGCGTGCGCCGAGGGCGCAGTCGCCAACGGGGCCATGCCGAACGCCAGGAACGCGGCGACCGCGCTGCCAGCGCCGGCCACCCTGTTCAAGCGCCGCGGGCCGGTCCCGGCCTGAGCGCCACTCTGGCTGCTGGTGTGACGACGATTCATTTTCGAACACCTCTCGTGTGAACAGTCCGGTAGAGCGGTTGTGATTTCTCAGTACGGGTCATGCGACGTTCCGGTGATGCGACACCTTGGCTGTGCGGGCTTAGATACTGATGCCGAAGGCGTCCGCAATGGCCGACCAATCAAGGCCGCCCGCATCCGCCCCGCCGGTGTCGCTGCCGCCGTCGAAGAAGTCGGTGGGGATGGTGGGGATGGAGAAGCCGGCCAGCGGCGGCTCCACCCCTGGCGGGGCGCCGGCGCTCTTGCCGTCCCAGTTCCAGGCCTGCCCGCCCATCAGACCGGCCATGGCCTGCTCCCAACCCTGCAGAGCACCGAGCGGACCGACCCCGTGGCTGTCAACGGTGAGCGTGAGCGGCGCCCCGAGAAAGCCCGACGCGTCGATGGCGAAGCCGACACTGTTGAAGATCGAACCGCCGACGGCCGGCACCTCAGAAACCACGTTTCCTGCGGCGTCATACGTCGTGTACGCGGCGTTGGCCACCGCGCCGGTGCTGAACAGCCCGCCGAACGCGAAATCCAGATGCGAGATGGTGCCCGGAGGCACCACACCGTCAAGCATCGGCAGGATGAAATCGAGGTCGAGGGTGGCGCCGTTGAAGAACGCGCCGGTCATGTTGGCCATGATCTCGTTGAGGCCGTCGCCGTCGTTGATGCTGTTCATCAGCGCGATCCAGGGGCTCAGTCCGGGCCCCAGCATCCCCATGATCATTCCGCTCGCCGGTGAGGCGATGAAGTTGAGGATCGGCAGGATCGCGTCGGCATCGGTGCCGGGCGGCAAGAAGGCCGGCAGCAGTTGGGGCAGGATCGTGAACATCAGCGAGTGGCCGATGTTAAAGGTGGTGAGGTCGGCACCTCCGCTCAAGGTGTGCAGAACTGTCGTCACCGCGGTGGGGTCGTCCGCGGGGATGTTGAGCATGGTGTAGGCGTTCGAAACCGCACGCATCTGTTCCTGGATCTCGTTGACCACAACGGGGATCTGCGACGGGTCATTGAGGACGGTCTGGATCCAGGCCTGGGTATTCGCAATGAACTGCTGCGCCGCCACCTCGGGAGCGACGAAGTAGTTGTTGGCCAGCACCGTGAAGTTCTCCGCCGCGGTGTTGTACTGGTCCATCCACGGCGCCAGCGCATCGCCCAGGGTGCTGGTGAGCCCGACATCTCGGATCGTGGAGCTGCCTGCCAGCGGTGTCGCCACCGGCGTGGCGGCGATGAGGCCAGCGCCCACGATCGCAATACCCGTGGTCACGTAGGGGCGAAGGGTTTTCTGCACAGCCATCTCCTTAGGTGAGGTGCCGCCCTCGGCCGGCGCCGGGAGGGGCCCGGGGGGAGGACCCTGACGCTGCCGCGTTGTTGCTGAGATCACACTTATTTACTGATGTGAAACGGGACACTATCCGTGAAGTAGCTAAGAATCAAGCGTATGCGTCAATAAATTTCGCGGCTTTTTCAAAGCAGACACCTGCGGCAGTCCGATTTTGCCTGGTAAACGCTAAGTGAATCCTGAGACCGATCAGGGCACAAGCTCCCAATCCGCCGCACCCCGTGCCACCTGGCCACCCGCCAAACGACCATGGTCGCCGAGCCTGAGCCCGGCGACCATGGTCGCTTTCCTGTGATCGGCTACGTGCCGGGTGTCCCGTCCGCGCCGGTGTTGCCGCCCGAACCGGCCGTGCCGTCGCTGCCCGGCGTTCCGGCACCGGAGGCGGCACCGCCCGAACCTGCCGCGCCGGCGCCACCGGCACTGCCACCGGATCCCGCGGCCCCGCCGGTGCCGTTGCCGGCGCCGCCGGTACCGTGGGCGCCGCCGTTGCCACCGGCACCACCGTTGGCGCCGTTGCCGCCATTGCCGCCGTTGTAGCCGTTGCCGGTGTCGGGGTTGGTGCCGCCGGGCCCGCCGGCGCCACCGGCACCACCGCCCCCACCGCCACCACCCTTACCGCCGTTGCCGCCGGTCCCGCTGGTGGAAGCGCCGCCCGCTCCGCCGTTACCGCCTGCGCCACCGGCGTTGCCGTTACCGCCGTTGCCACCGGCGGCGTTGGGGCTGCTCGGGAGCAGCGGGATGCCACTGGTCCCGGTGGCGCCGTCACTGCCGGTGCCACCGGTTCCACCTGCACCACCGTCTCCGCCGTTACCGGCCGCCGCGGTTCCACCGGCACCACCGTTACCGCCGATGCCCGCAGTCCCGCCGCCGCCGCCGGCACCGCCAAGTCCGCCGTCGCCGCCGTCGACCGAGCCCTTCGCATCGCCACCTGCACCACCGGCGCCGCCGTTGCCACCGGCGAGCCCGGCGTAGGAATGCCCGCCGGTGCCGCCGGCGCCGCCGGCACCGGCGTGACTGCCGGTCGAGAACGGCGACGGAGTCAAGCCCTGGGCCCCGGGCGCGCCGGCCGGAGTGACCACGCCACCGCTGTCGCCACCGGCGCCGCCGTCGCCGCCGTTGCCCGCGGGGCTGCCGCTGGCCAAGCCCGAGAAGCCGTCGCCACCGCCGCCACCACGGCCACCGTTACCGCCGGATGCGGTCCCGCTGCCACCGGCACCACCGTTGCTGCCGGTCCCGGCCTGCCCGCCGCTACTGCTGCCACCTTGGCCGCCGGTTCCGCCGTCGCCGCCGATGCTGACCACGTTCGCGCCGGTCAAGCCGTCCGTCCCGTCGCCCGCCGTGCCACCGCTGCCGCCGCTGCCGGCGCCTTGCGCGAAGCCGCCGCTACCACCGGCGCCTCCGCTACCGCCGATGCTCCAGGTGTGACCGCCCTCCTGGTAGCCCAGGCCCTTGCCGCCCGCAGCACCGTTGCCGCCCGCACCACCGTCGCCGCTGGTGCTGGTGCCGCCGATACCGCCGCCGCCGCCCATGCCGCCGCGCAGGGTGCCGTCACCGCCGGCCGCGCCGTTGCCGCCGGCGCCGCCGGTGCCGGTGTTGCTTCCACCGCCCGAACCGCCGTATCCGCCCTGTCCGCCGGTGGTTGCGACCGTGGCATCGCCGGTAGCGCCGTTTCCGGCGGCGCCGCCGTTGCCGCCGTTGCCGCCGGTGCCGGTGTCGCTACCGCCACCCGTACCGCCGGCGCCACCCTGGCCTCCGAAGCCCACGGTGCCCAGGCCGCCGGTGCCGCCGTCGCCACCGGTGCCGCCGGTGTTGGCGCCCAGCGAAGTCCCGCCCTGGCCGCCCGAGCCGCCCGCGCCACCGGTGTTGTAGGGGTAGCCGGGGCTGGTGGTGCTGACGCCGTTGCCGTCGCCGCCATTGCCGCCTGCACCGCCGTTGCCGCCGGTGTCGCCGTTACCGGCGGCGCCGCCGGTGCCGCCGTTGCCGCCCTGGCCGATGTAGTCGCCGTTGGCGTCCTTGGCGCCGTCGGCACCGGCGCCGCCGTTGCCGCCGTCCGCGCCGTCACCGGTCTGTCCGGCGCTGCCGTAGAACGCGCCGGCGTAGTAGTTCGAGCCGCGGGCACCGCCGGCACCGCCGCTACCGCCCTGTCCGCCCGCACCGCCGGATCCGCCGTTGATCGCGCCGGTGACAGCGTCGCCACCGTTGCCCGCCGCGCCGCCGGCACCACCCTTGCCACCGTCGCCGAACATGAAGCCGCTGCGGCCGCCGGCGCCGCCCTGGCCGCCGGCACCGCCTGCCAGACCGCCACCGCTGCCGCCGTTGGCGACAGAGCCCGCGGCACCGTTCATTCCCGCGCCGCCGACGCCGCCGGCGCCACCGTTGCCGAAGAACCAGGCCGCGGCCGCGCCGCCGTCGCCACCGGCGCCACCGGCACCGCCCGCGGCGGTCGCGGCGCCACCGGCACCGCCGTCGCCACCGTTGCCCATCAGCCAGCCACCGGCACCGCCGTCACCACCGGCCGCACCCGCACCGCCTGCCCCGCCGTCACCGCCGCTGCCGAACATCCCGAGTGCATCGCCGCCGTTGCCGCCGGCCGTACCGGCCACATCGCTGGACCAGCCCGCACCGCCGTCACCGAACCACAGCCCGCCGTCACCGCCGTTGATCGAGTCCTCGGTCCCGGCGGTGCCGTTGCCGATCAGGTACAGACCGGACCAGGTGTTGATCGCCCCGTCGATCTGGGCGCCGAACGGGCTGGTGATCCAGGCCTGCATGGCCGCGTGCATGGGCTCGTAGAACCACTGGTCCATGATTCCGGTCCAGGAGAATGCGTCACCTGCCGCGCCGCCCGGCTCCGCAGCGCTGAACAGTGCGCCCAGGTCCCAGTTGTCACCGGTGTCGGTCAAGTTCGACGAGCCGAACAGGTCGCTGATGATGTCGCCGAGGTCGAAATCGACGTCGGCACTCGCGGGAGGTGCGGTGGCTAACGGGGCCATCCCGAAAGCCAGAAACGCGCCCACGGCGCCGGTGGCGCCGACCACCCGCTTGCGGTACCGCGCTGCGGTGTTACCAGGCTGGCTGCTGCTACGACGACTCATTTGCGAACACCTCTCCTGTGAAGCGGTTCTGAAAAGCAGTGTTGAAGGTTGTCAGGGGATTTTCGGGATGGCGGACGAGCCGGGATCAGCTGATGCCCAGCAGTGCGTTGGCGATGTCACCCAGGTCCAGGCCGGCCAATGCGTCCGATGCCGCGCCCGAGCCTGCCCCACCGTCGTCGAAGAGGCCGTCGGGCACGGTCGGGAAGTCGATTCCCGGCCACGGCGGGCCGACGTCGACCGGTCCCTTGCCGGTCCAGCCGGAACCCAGCAGCGCCCCGACCGTCTGGCCCCACGCCTCCATGGCCGCGATCGGGCCGACCGCTTGGCTCTCGATGCTGATGGGCACCCCGGGCAGCAGGCTGGCCGTGAGCGTGATCCCGAGACTGTTGAAGATCGAGCCGCCCACGGCCGAAACGTCGGTGGTGCTGCCGTCGGGGAGATCCACGCCGTAGGGCCCGACGGCCACGGTGCCTGGGGTCAGCAGGCCGCCGAGCGCGAAGTCCAGGTGGGTGATCTCGGTGCCCGCCGGCAGCAGGCCGGTCTGAGCGATCAACGGAAGCAGGCTGTCCAGGTTGAGCGTGGCCCCGTTGAGGAATCCGTTCATCCAGCTGGCCATGACCTGGTTAAAGCTGTCACCGTCTTGGATGCTGTTCATCATCGCGACCCACGGGGCGATGGACGGGCCCAGTGACCCGATGATGATGCCGCTCAGCGGTGAGGCCAGGAAGTCGACGATCGGCGTTGCGAACGAGGAGATGTCGGCCGGCAGGAATTGCGGCAGCAGCCCGAACAGCAGGTCGTGGCCGAAAGCGAGGGTGGTGAGATCCGTCCCGCTGATGGTGTGGGACGCCACCGTGCCGATGACGCCCTCGAAGCCGTTCAGCGAGACGCCGCCGGAGGCGTTCTGCAGCGTGTAGCCGGTCAGCACCGCGTCGAGGTTGGCCTGCATCTGCTGCATCACGGCCGGGATCTTCGACGGGTCATCGAGGATCTCCTGCCAGAACTGGGTCTGGTTGGCCAACATCTGCTGGAACCCCACGTTGGGGGCCAGGTAATAGTTCTGCAGGAGTGTGGTGGCGTTCTGCGACGCCTCGTTGAACACCGCCGTCCACGGGGCCATCAGGTCGGGCAGGGTGTCGCCGGCGGTGAGGGCGACGTCCCGGACGGTCGCGCCACTCGCCAGCGGGGTCGCAACCGGGGTGGCGGCGATCAGGCCGGAGCCGACGATCGCGATGCCGGCGGTGACGTAGGGGCGAAGGGTTTGCTGCACAGCCATCTCCTTAGGTGAGGTGCCGCCCTCGGCGACGCTGGGAGGGGGCCTAGGAAGGACCGGAGCGCCGCCGTGTTGCTACTTGAATCACACTTATGCACTGATGTGAAACGAAACACTAACCGTGAAGTAGCTAAGATTCAAGCATCTGCGTCAATTGAATTTATGGTGTCTTCCCAGGTCGCACTGATGTCGCTAAGGTTCCGCGGTGGTCAACCATGAGTGAACACTGAGACGGAAAGGGGGAAATGTTCCCGATCTGAAGCACCTCATGAACCACCCGACCACCCGCTGAACGACCACGGTCGCCGAGCCCGGGTGGACTCGGCGACCGTGGTCGCGTTCAGCTGTCGCCGCTGTGTGACTAGCTGCCGGGGTTGCCCCCGGTGCCCACGGCGCCGTCGGCACCCACGGCGCCCGGGTTGCCGTTGGGGGTGCCGGCGCCGCCCGCGCCGAGCGCTCCGCCGGCCCCGAGCGCGCCACCCGCGCCGCCGTCGCCGGGGGTGCCGGTGCCGGCGGCGTTGCCGCCGTTGCCACCGTTGCCACCGTTGCCGCCGCCGCCGCCGTTGGCGCCGTTGCCGCCATGCCCCTGGGCGCCACTGGTGCTCGAGCCGCCGTTACCGCCGGTGCCGGCGCTGCCGCCCTTACCGCCGCTACCGCCCGTGCCACCGGCCAGGCCGTTGCCGTTGGCGCCGGACCCGGCGCTGCCGGTCCCGCCGTCGCCGCCGTTGCCGCCGTGGCCACCGGTCCCGGACGCGCCGCCGGCGCCGCCCGTGCCGGTGTTGGAACCGCCACCGACGCCGCCGTTGCCGCCGGTGCCACCCACGCCGCCGGTACCGCCACCGGCACCGGCGCTGTTGGGCACGCTGGCGCCGTCGGCGCCGTTCCCGCCGGCTCCGCCCGCACCGCCGACGCCACCTGCGCCACCGGCAAGGTCGGTGCCGGTGGTGCCGTCGGTGCCGCTGGTGCTGGCACCACCGGCCGCGCCGGTGCCGCTGTGCCCACCGGCGCCGCCATTGCCGCCGCTGCCGCCGGCCAGGCCGTTGCCGTTGGCGTCGACGCCGCCCGCACCACCGGCACCACCGTTGCCGGCCGCGCCGCCGCGACCGCCGAAACCGCCGGTGCCGCCGTTGCCGGTGCCCGAGGTGCCGCCGGCGCCGGCGTTGCCGCCCTGACCGCCGGCGCCGCCGTCTTGGCCGTTGCCGCCGGCCGCGTTAGCCGAGCTGGTGCCGGCGGCGCCGGTGCCACCGGCACCGCCCGTGCCACCACCGCCGCCGCCGCCGCCGCGACCGTCGGTGGCGGCAGCACCATTACCGGCGCCACCGTGGCCGGCTTGGCCGGCGGCGCCGCCGGCCCCGCCGCACCCAAC
>NZ_JAYJJS010000054.1:0-8937 GCF_020181635.2 Mycobacterium zoologicum
CCCCCCCCCCCCCCCCCCCCCCCCCCCCCAGAACGCGCCCCCTCACAGGAACGACCCAGCCGCTGGCTGCAAGCCCGGGCGACGCGGTGTAGGTAGCGTGACACGCCGCTCGACCCGAGCGCCGACGGCATGATCCGACACCGTAGCGTTTTCTCACGTGTGTGGTGCAATTGCAGCCGTGCTGGGCTGGCTATGGGAAGCGCTGGTAGCAGTTGCCTCTTGGTCGGTGCACTCACTGCCCGGCTTTCTCCAGTTCGCGGTGTCGCTCGCTACCCTGCTAGCCCTTATCGTCGCGTACCGGCAACTAGTTCTGTCACAAAATGCACTGGGCGGCAGAAGTTTTCAATTTAATGCCTTTGCCCAGAAAGACGCCGACTCCGAAGAGGACGGAGGCGTCGTATACGAGTACTGCGTGGTGGAGGTACGGCTGACCGGGCCGGGAGTACTTCACAACGTGCACGTTCATCTGGAAGTTGACGGCAAGAAGTTCGACCCGCGGAGGGAGTCGGACCCTGCGCTGAACAAGGGCTCTTCCACTCCGCAAGTCAGGCACACCATGACCTCTACAGACGACGCGATTTGGTGGGTGTTCTGGCTTCCACTCGATCTGATCCCACGCACCAAGTGCGTGCTCTCGTGGGTCGAGACCGTTGGGGCGGCCATCCGAACCGCAGCAATCCGTCAGGACCTCACGACGACTGACGTAGAGCAATGGCGGTGGTACATCGGCCATAAGCGACGCCGTCATTTCCGGCGTTGGGCATCGAAGCACGGCCCGCAATGGTTTCGGCGATACGCCGGCAAACCACGACCGCTCGGCAAGTATGTCAAGGCCAAGACCGACGACATACGAGACAATGAAGGCCCATTTGAGCAACCCTGAGTCTGCGTCGTTGCCCCGACCTGTTGCGCTGGCGCGCCTGGCAGCGTGGACACACCGCGGCACGAATGCAGTCGGCCGCGACATCCGGCAGCGGCCAATCATATGATTTTGCCATTCAGATGACGCATGCGCCGAGCGCACCATCTCAAATGGCAACGCGTCATCGGGAATCGCAACCGACCCCGTCCGTTCGTCGGCGTAGACCAGACTTCTGGTTGGTACCCCCCGTGGTTGCCGGACGTCGGCAGCGACCTTGCCGCCGACAAGGATCGGCACGGTGACATCTGTGCCGAGCCAGTTCGCGCTGTGCACATGCTCCACTACCGGCTCCATTCCATGCCAGTACGTTTCGACGAGTCTGCTGTCCGCGGGGACTGATGCCAATTTCATCAGGGATTCCCGACGTGCCGCCTCAGTCATGGGCGTGTCCGGCAGCGGGTCCTTCTCAGTCATCTTGGAAAACCGCGTGCGGGCCGACTGCGATGGCGACAGCGATGGCGCGTTGGCGGGGGTGGCCCAGACATCCCTGAGAGCCGCTGACTCTTAATCAGCAGGTCCAGGGCCCGAAACCTGACGGCGCACTATCTGAAAGTCCTGTTCGGGTGGGTTTTCGCCGCTTCAAAGCGTTTGCCAGCGTGTCACATCCGTCACTCGCGCCCCAAAGGGCCTCCATTTCGTCTCCACGCTGCGGGAGCTACCCCGACACAGCAAACGGCGCGGCGGGCCCGAGCTGTCGGAGCCGCCGAATACGGTTCGAGGCATGAACGTGGTTCGCACCGCCAACGTCGCCGCAATCGAACAGGTCTTCATCGAGCAGATCGAGCCCGGCGATTGGGTCGTCTCGCAGCGCAAAACAGGCAGCGTCGACCCACGCGTCTGGCGGGTACACGCAAAGGGGTTCAAGTGGAACCATGCCGAGGGCGGACTGATCACCCTCCGATCCTCGGCCGAATCCGGCGATGATTCGGGGGCCGTCGCGGCACCGGCGGGCACTCCGATATTTCGAGCGACGTTTGCACCAGCGCCGGCCCACACCGATGTACGCGAAGAATCCGAAACAGATGAGGGCTACCGTCATCCAAAGTGCTACGCCAATACTCGCGGCGGTTGTTCGACGAAAATTTCGGGAGAGCACTTCGTCTCGCATGCCTTGATCAAGCTCTACGGATTCAATGATCCTGGCTTAAAGATAAAGCACAATACCGGGTTTGGCATCCGTCAGTATGTTTCGCCGAAGAAGTTTGTTGCAAATGTCTTGTGCAAAACGCACAACAGTAATTTGCACACCGCCGATGATGCTGCGCTTGCAATCGCCACCTTTATTCGAACGATCGCGTTGCGCTTCGCGAACGGTGCGGGAGAATGGGGCGGTCCCGAGGAAATCACAATTTCCGGCGACGACTTCCAGGCTTGGGTTCTGAAACTCATCCTTAACCACGTCGCTGGAAAAGCTTTCAGCCATCAGAAGGGCAAGATCGTCAGCCCTTTTCCGCCTGAAGCTGTCGACGTTCTGCTTGGCCGTGCCATGTGGCCGCGCACGTGGGGCCTGTGTGTTGCAGGCGACACATCGCACGATGGTTTGCGATTTCGACCGTTCGACCGATGGGAGGATTCAACAACCGATTTTTGCTCTTGCCAGCCTTTCATTCATAACGATGGTTGGGTTGGCGGCGGAATCGTCAACCTGAACGGAATAGGTTTCGGGCTGACCGTCTTTAATCCGAGCAGGGACAATCCGAGCGCATTCAACAATCCTGACAATCCACTGCGTGGATCTATCCAACGGCCAGAGTTCATGGCTTGGGAACTGAACGGAATTGTCAAACGCGTAAACTTCACGTGGAATGACTGCTGGGCACACCGTACGATCACCTACAAACTCAGCAAGGACTAGAAGTGGCACCTACTTCTGTCCATGCACGAAGCCTTGAAGAAAGTTGGCCGAGAACTCCACCGGGTGATCCCTAAGCTGCCCGCACATCGCGATCGTCTCCAATCCGCGCTGGAGCGCGTACTTGTGCGATACAACCAACTCAGCGAGTTGTCGGGCGGAGCTCCTCCGGACAACTAGGACACCCGAAGCACAATTATGACGTTGATGTCGACACCCGCCGGTCGAGCGTCCACCGCCTGCCTCCGCCGCCGCTTTACGCGGCCGCCTAGCACCTTGCGCTTGCAGCCACTAAAATAGCCAGTCAACTTTCGATGCCCCGGCGGCCTGTGTTATCTCATGGCGAACAGACCAGTGCCGAATCGCCCAGTGCGCCGAGGGAATCGTCGAACACGGCAAGGAGGTCGCGGATCTGCGTGGCGCTGAGATCACTATGTTCAACCGCGGCTTCCAACCGGGTCCACGATAGGCCGGGCTGAGCGATCACTACGGTGCCGCGGAGCTGCATCGGGCGGTTGGTGAGGGACCAGCCAGGATGGTGCGGTACCAGGCCTAACAGCGCCCTTAGAAGGCTTTCACTGTCGCTGCCGTCGACCAGTTTCAATGCTGGCGAACTGAGTCCGGAGTAACGATCGGCCATCTCTTTCCAGAGTCCGCGATCCGTGAGCCACCGCCGACTCTTGATGGCCTGAGCGACAACGACCTGCATATCGGTAACTCGCACAGACGGATTCGCTCCGCTAGCGGGCTTCGCGTGCCATAGCTCGATCAAAACGTCGTCCGTTCCGTGAAGTTCGAGGACAATTAGATCAGCGAGCTCCCCGGATCCATCGTTCTCGATGACCCAGCGCCGTCGTGCAGTTGTCGTCCGAGTTGTCAGGTGAGTTCGCAACGTCTGATGGATCGAATCTCCCTTACCAGCGGCCTCGGCGCTTCGGTCTGTCTCCTTCTCGATGTTGGTGGTGCTCCAGTCAAGAAAGGTCGGAGTCCAGCGCGTCAAATCCCGCTGCACGGTCGGTGGCTGGTAGAGCGTTGCGCCGCTGACTATCTGCCCGTTGAGGAAGTACACCGTCGGTGGCATCGTCGATAACAGATCGGCCAGTGGTCGCGGGGGCTGATGGCCTCGTCTAATGGAGGTAGGTGCGTCGGCGTCCACGACGTTGCCCTGGGTGTCGAGATACCCGGACCAGACGGTCGCCCCCGTGTCAGGTCTGACCGTGGAGAACATCAGTTGTTGGCTTGAGACGACCGCCAAGTCGTGCCGAAGATCGAGGCGGCCGATTGGGAACCCATCCAGAAGAGTCCATTCACTTGCGAGGAGCAAGAAATGCATCTCGATGGCCGCGACAGCTACTTCAGGGAAGCTGTCGAGTCGAATTCCTCGTGCGACAGCCGGAAGCAACGGCGCGGCGATCTCAGTTGAAGACCAGTAACGGTCGGCGAAATCCATTAGAGCACTGTCATACTCGCGAAGTGGCACGTATCGTGACTCCCAGATCTTCGCCTTCTCGACGGCAAAGCCGGTGTTGTAGGCGGCGCTTCGTGCACCGTCGCCTACCTGTGCCATCGCGTGGCCGATTGCCGCCTGCGCGGTGTCGGCTTCACGCATGCCGCGGTCGACACCGCTCCCTGCAAACATCTTGTAAGTCGCGCTGCCCCGGCCACCGCCGTAGGTATTGCGCACCCCGACGTTCGACACGCTGAGTCGTGGAAGGGTGTCGAAGGCTCGCTGCAGCCGCCCCGGGTCTGCGGGCCGGAGGTGTTCGGTAGTTGCATCGAGCGCCTCGGTGACCGCGGGCATGATCGTCCCGTCGCTGGAGTTCACCAACAGCAGCGGAAGACGGGATGCTCCGGTGGGTGGGAGATAAGTGATGAGGTGCAGGGCGTACTCGGGCGAATCCAAGCCCGAGTCGTGGTTCCAACGAGGCGACCGCATGCCCTGCGTGACCAACAAGAGGGTCCGATTATCAGGAGTGACTGTCGAGTAAAGGACCTGCCGTCCTCGGATGGCGTTGCCACGCACGAGGCCCTCAGGCACGGTGCCGTCGATAAACGATGGCGCCCAGTCATCGTGCACCTCGAACACCGTGGCACGGACCAGCGGCCGCAGACTCTCCAGGGACAGTTCGGCAGGAGATCTGGCGAGCTGTTGGGCGAATGCTTTGTCTGCCGCTTCGTCGGCGATCGCTTCGTCGATGATTCCGGGTAACAGCGAAGGCCAGTCGGCATCCTCCTGGTAGAGGTCCCACAACGCGCCCCTTAGTCCCGGGTAGACGTCGGCATCCTGCACGGTCACCAAGACAGACGGCTGGGGAAAATCGGGGTGGCTACGGACGAGCCTGCCGATGAGTTGGATAGTCGATGCGACCGACTTGTGCTTATCGTGGTAGGCGGCGAGTCGAAGACTCGGTAAATCGAAGCCCTCCCCCAACATGCCGACGACGGCCACTGCGCGGATGGTGCCGCCCTTCAGCCCGTCAAGGATCTGCGTTTGGCGGGCCTCGCCAAGATCAGATGTCAACGCGACGACGTCTACGTCGGACTCCCCGTACAGCGCCACCAGCTCGGTCACCCTCGACCTGGTCCCGGCGCGAACCAGCAGCGTGCTCGACGCGTGCTCTGGTCGATTCAACTCCTCCAGAATCTCGTCGCGAATCAACTCGTCGCACTCGCGGCGCTCCGCAGAAGCATTGACGCTGAGCAGCCTCGCCTCGACGCTCTTGTAGTAGCCGTCAGACATCGCGGCGCGGAGCGGATAGTGAAAGACCATCTCGCCGGGGACCCGCTTACCGTCACGCCGCCGAGGAGTTGCAGTTAGCAGCACCTTCCGGGCCTCATCGAAGTGATCCAAGATCGCTCGCCACGTCCGAGCCGGCGCGTGATGGGCCTCATCAACGACCACCAAGTCAAAGAGGCCAGCAGGCGGCTTGGAGTCTTCGTCGTAGTGCTCGGGACTGATCGACTGCGGCAATGCCACCACCACATCGGCATCCTCGCAATCATGCCAAGACGTCAACCGCCCCTTAACTTCCAAGACTTTCGGATTCGCCTCACCGGCCAGCGCACCCACCTGTCGAAGGACGTCTTGATTCTCGAAAGCGGCCACGGTCTGACCACGCAGCTGGGTGCTCGGGACGACCACCAACGTCCGACTCGACCCGACGATGTAGGGAGCCGCAAGAGCAATCGCCGTCTTGCCCGTGCCCGTCGGCACCGCGACAAGCGCCGGCTTGCCGCGATGAACCGCCCAGTGGCCGAGTAACGCACCCAACGCTCCGCGCTGAGGCGGCCGCCAACCCGGAACAGCGACATCTCGAAAAAGCTCGAAACCTCGGGACGGCTCCTGGTAAAACGCTGGCACACCTCATCGTCCGCGACCAACTCACGCATCAGGCCGACGACACGCCCGAATACGATTTCTCCTAGTACCAGCTGTCAGGATCAGCGGCCGGTACCGCTGGGGTTGACGGGCATAGCAGTGTGGACAGTCGTCGAACTGGAGGCAGCGGCGCCGGGGGCAGGCGAAGGTCCAGGTGAGTCACCACGGCAGGAGCCAGCGTCCGGCATTGTTAACCAGGCAGTGTCGGGCAGAATTGGGTGCCCTGGTGGTTATCCAGAGACTGCGGGTGTCGGTCCCTCGGCGTCAGTGAGGTGTACGTAGCGGCGCAACGTCATCGCCCGCAGGTCCTCAAAAGGCACGGTGGTTACCGCCGAGATGCGGTGAGCGCCGTATCCGGAAGCCGCAACCAGCCTGGCGGCAGTGGTCGGAACGCTGAGTACACCGACTGCGGTGGCGATGTCGCCGAAGGGGACGTGGTAGTGGCGGGCGACGGCTTCGAGCCTCGAGTCGATCGGTTCCCCTGGTGCAGGCCGACGCGCAGGGACAGCGTCCGGGACGCACCGAACACCGCGATCTCTACCAGTGGTTTCCTATGCATCTGGCTCGGACTTGAACCGACAGTAGAAGGGGTTCGAGCAGGCATTTTGTTACGACTTTTCACCGAGTTGGAAGACCTCCACTCGTGTCGCAGGTGGCCAAGTCCCCCCTCGGACACAATTTTGTTAGCTGTGCATTGCAGAAATCCAATCTGAGCTGCACCGGGGCGGACTTTTTGTGGTTGCTCACGTCCGTTCGCGACCGATACCGACCCCCACAGATATCACCTCCGTGGCCCGTCCTTGGTATGGTCGACGCGCAAGCGCGTCAATCTCGTTCGGGGTCAAGGAGTTTCGAGCATGAATGGACTCGCTCCAGCACCTCATCGAATGTTGGCCGTTCGTTGCCGTAGTGGAACGTGTCCATTGCGGTGTCGTGCTCTCGGCGAAGGTCTCTTGCGAACTCGCCGCTTGGATTGAACGCTTCGGAGGCGGCGAAGCCTCCATCGGGCATTGGATGATCGCCCCCGAAAGCCTGCGACACCTCGAATACGCTGGCGAGGATGTCGCGAACTATTTCCGTGTCGGCGAGCAGCGTCGTGACATCGGCATCCCCCAACAGCGCCCAGATGTCGTAGAACTGCCGCCCGATACGAGGAAGCCCGTGCAAGGTGGCGCGCCTAGTCGAATCTACGATGAAGTTGTTGACCCGCAGCAGTTTTTCGATGAGCGTGCGTCCTGGGTGCAGGATCGTCACTTCGAACGGCCGCAGGTCGTCCCACTGGCCACCAACGAGGTCCGTCGCCGACAGCTCCCGGTACAAGAGCGATTCGACTTGCGCTTGCAGCGACGGTTTTGGTCCCCCGGCCTGTCCCAGTTCGACGAGTACCGACCTAGGATCGGCAAGTCCGCCTAACTGGTCGCTATGGGCGAGAGGTAGGTCCAGCCAAGCCTCTTGCCTGGCAGTTCCCAAGTCGCCGGCCGACTTCCGATCGCGGTACTCCACGCCAATCGCCAACGCCGCCCTGTCCAACATCGTCTTCATCGCCCGCTTGGCGGCGCGCACGTTGGCATACTCGCCTAGAACGAGGAGGTCGAGATCCTCGGAGAATCGCTGAATAATTCGCAGCTTCTCGAGGCTCGTACCGCCCTTGAATACGATCTCCTCGCGGTGAGCGGCAACGATCGTGCGCAGCACCTCGCAAATCCAGTAATCCTTCTCTACCGCGAGGGGCTGCACGCCCAGCTGTTCAGCAGCAGCAACGATCGTGGCCGCGAAAATCTCTGGATCATCCTCACGCCAAAGCGCCACGTTTATGCAGCGATCAAACCGGCCAGGGCCTTGGCCTCAACTCGCGGGTCGGCGGCCGACATCTTGTCAGCGAGATCCGCGCGCCCCGCGCGGTGCAGCAGGTGGCGCAGCCGTGCACGCGCAGAACCAGATTCCGTGTCACTGGCGCCAGCGAGGCGGTCGGGGTCGATGACGCCCGAGGTGATGAGCCCCGTTAGCCGCTCCATCGCCTCGCCAGGGCCAGTCTCGATCACCCTGTCCCACCCATCGAGCACCTCCAACGCCGCCACCTCGGTCAAGTTCAGCGCTCGCTCAGCGCGACCGCGGCGAGCTGAACGATCCACAAAATGCACCATTGGACCGCCGATCGGCGGGCGACCCACCACGGCATACTCAGCGCGGCGGGGAATCTGGGTGGACAGCCGCAACGCGTTCGCTGCCGAGAGCCCCGCTGGGCCGGTGCCCTTTCGCCCGACAAGTTCGGTAGCCAATGCGTCAGGTGTCGGTAGCGCCATACCCAGCGGTGTTTTGATGCCGCGCCAATACAGCCCCTTGCGGATGTGGCGCAATTCCCCCTGTGCCACTAGTTCGGCCAGCAACCGCTGTGTAGTCGACGGCGCCGTGCCCATGGCGGCCGTACGCCAGAACCGGTTGCGAGAAGCAAGAATGGACCGCCGGGCGGCATTCACACCGTCGCGGTTGTAATGGCCCCGTGTAGTCGACATCGGCATTTCACCTCCTCACCCCTCCCGCAACATGCTACGAGAACGTCTCAATTCTCACTGCAACATCATACAAGAATCTCTCAATTGATGTGTTCCCCTGCTCACCCGTCCATAGTCACAACCAATACGTCGCCCAGGCCGCGCGGCGGCTGATGTGTCAGACGTGGAGGTATACACCCTGCAGAACACCACCCGCCCGACTCGCCGCACTCTATAGTGGATATTGCGCTGGGTGAGAGCCACTGTTCCGCTGTTCGGTGAGCCACTGTTC
>NZ_JAYJJS010000055.1:0-8507 GCF_020181635.2 Mycobacterium zoologicum
CCCCCCCCCCCCCCCCCCCCCCCCCCCCCCCCCCCCCCCCCCCCCCCCCCCCCGCTTCGGTTTCATACGGGTTTTCCTCACCGATTCGTTACCCGGCGCATCGTCGTGTCTGCTTGCACCCGCGCACCGGTTGCGCGCATGCTGCTCGGCAACCCACCACAAGGAGGGTGCGCGATGGAGACAACGGGGTCCGGTCGGGCGATCGAGGTCGCCCCTTTCCATTCCCACGGCGAATTACGCGGATTCGTGGTGTTCGGCCGCTGGCCGGATTCCACCAAGGAATGGGCGCAACTGCTCGGCATCGCGGTCCGTGTCGCGTCCACCCCCGGATTGCTCTCCACCACAACGGTATTCGGCACTCGTGAGGAACTTCCCGACAATCCCGGCCCGGGTACCGTGGGCCTGCTGATGGCCGAGGGCACCATCTCCGGTCGCACCCCGATCGCGCCGGGACACTTTGCGGCGCACCAGCCGTCGGCGCTGCTGATCCTGCATCCGCCGTCGGAGACCATTCCCTCACTGCCGGAGTGCCGGGGCGCGGCCTCGGGATGTGTTCTACTACCGGGCCTGCCCTACCTGGGCCTGGAACACCGGGCGGCCTGGGTGGAGGCCGAATCCGACGGCACCATCACCTCGATGGTGAGCCGGGTCGGCGTCGACCCGGTGAGCCATCCCGACACCGCTGTCCTGGCCATGCTCCTTGCCGCATAAGGAGATTCGGATCATTCGATTCGGGTTCCCGAAAACCCCCGCAGCGGTGGCGCCGCAGGCTGACAGTCACTAGCCTCGGCAGCTGTCGAAAGGTCGCCCCGCATGCTTGCCGCCGTGCTGATCAGCCTCGGAGTGGTCTTCCTCGCCGAACTCGGCGACAAGTCGCAGCTGATCACGATGTCCTATGCGCTGCGGCACCGATGGTGGGTGGTGCTGAGCGGGGTGGGGATCGCCGCCTTCGCCATCCACGGCATCTCGGTGACCGTCGGCCACTTCCTGGGGCTGACCCTGCCCGCGCGCCCCATCGCCGCGGTCGCCGGTGTCGCCTTCCTCGGGTTCGCGGCGTGGACATGGCGCGAGGGCAACAACGCCGACGACGCGGACGCACCCGTCCGCGAGCCGCGGTTCGCGCTGCTGGCAGTGGTGTCCTCGGTGCTTCTCGCCGAGCTGGGCGACAAGACGATGCTGGCGACCGTCGCGCTGGCCAGCGACCACAGCTGGCTGGGCGTGTGGCTCGGCGCGACGCTCGGCATGGTGCTGGCCGACGGGGTGGCCATCGCGGTCGGGGTGGTGTTGCACCGCCGACTGCCCGAACACCTGCTGCACCGCTCCGCGGCGGTACTGTTCCTCGCCTTCGGCATCTGGATGCTGCTCGACGAGGCGCTCGGGCAGCGCCCGGCGGCCATCGCCTCGGTCGGCGCACTGCTGGCGCTGACGGTCGGCGCGGGGCTTCGCCAGGCCCGCCGAGCGGTCCGGTAGCAAA
Source organism: Mycobacterium zoologicum (assembly GCF_020181635.2). Lineage (NCBI taxonomy): Bacteria > Bacillati > Actinomycetota > Actinomycetes > Mycobacteriales > Mycobacteriaceae > Mycobacterium > Mycobacterium zoologicum. Next base: position 1,475 of record NZ_JAYJJS010000055.1, read on the forward strand.
TCCCGTCACAAACTCCGGCGACGGTGCAAACTTCACTTCGCCGGAGAGCGGTCCAGCGCCGAGGACTGATCGTTCGGGATCGACCCGGACTGCAGGCTATCCGCGGCGACCGAATTGTGCTTGGTACAGCCCAAAAAGAACCGTCGAATGGACCACCGCGTCCGGTGAACGAGGGCGGCCCCCGACCGCGCTGAATCAAGATCGAATTTACTGAGGAATCACTCTTGGTTGTGTCGTTATCTATCGCTACGATGAATCAGCAAATATTCTCCACGTGACGGCGAACCCCCCGCCGACCGTGTATCGACCGCCTGCCAACCCCCCTGGAGGTCCTATCGATGAGCGCGACTTTCGCCGTCCGCTTGAACCGTCTTTTCGATACCGTCTATCCGCCCGGACGCGGGCCGCACACCTCCGCCGAGGTGATCGCGGCACTCAAAGCCGAGGGCATCACCATGTCCGCGCCCTACCTTTCGCAACTGCGCTCCGGCAACCGGACCAACCCGTCGACGGCCACCATGGCCGCGCTCGCCAACTTCTTCCGGATCAAACTCGCGTTCTTCACCGACGACGACTACTACACCAAGCTGGACTCGGAGTTGTCCTGGCTGGACGGTGTCCGTGAGGCCGGTGTCCGCCGGATCGCGACCAACGTCATCGGGTTGTCGAGCGAATCCCAGAAGGACGTTTTGGAGCGCATCGACGAGCTGCGGCGCAAGGAGCACCTCAGCGCCTGAGGTGCCGGCGCCGCCATTAGGGTTGGCGGGATCGGTTCCAGTGAGACACCGGGGAGGCGGCCGCCATGGGCCTGTTCAGAAAACGCAAGAGCCGCGCGACCCGGCGTGCTGAGGCGCGCGCCCTCAAGGCGCGGGCCAAGCTGGAGGCACGGCTGGCCGCCAAGGGCGAGGCCAAGCGCTTCAAGGTCACTCAGCGCGCCGACGCCCGGGCCCTCAAGGCACAGCTCAAAGCCGAACGGGATCGCGACCGAACCACGCTCAAGGCAGCCGAGAACCAGCTCAAGGCGGCCCGCGACGGCAGGCTGCTGTCGCCGGCCCGTATCCGCCGCACCCTGACGGTGTCGCGGATGCTCGCCCCCATCGTGGTGCCGGTGGCCTATCGCGGTGCCATGGCGGTGCGCGGCCTGATCGACGAGCAGCGGGCCGCCCAGCTCGGCGTTCCGCTGGCCCGCATGGGCGAGTTCTCCGGGAGCGGCAAGAACGAGGCCCGGCTCTCGGCGCGGATCGTCGGGGCGGAGCGGACGCTACGCGAGGTCGCGGACCGAAAGCCCAAGGACGCCGAGACCAAGCAGTTCGTCTCGGCGGTCACCGACCGGTTGCGCGACCTGGCCACCGCCGTCACCGCCATCGAGACCATGCCCGGTGACCGCCGCCGAGCCGGATTCGCCTCGGTCAGCGAGCAGCTCGACGGCATCGACGCTGATCTGATGGCCCGGCTGGGGCTGCCGTCATGACCGTCTGGAACCGGGTCGCCGCCATCGCCGCCGCCGCCGCGATCGCCGTCCTCGGTTCCGTCGGTGTCGCACCGGCCGGGGCCCACGTCCATGCCAGCAGCCCGGGCGCGGTCCGCGGCGGCATCGCGATGGTCACCTTCGAAGTGCCGAACGAATCGCCGACCGGTTCTGCCACAACCGAACTCACCGTGACGCTGCCCGACGTGGCGTCGGCGCGCACCGAGACGACGCCGGGCTGGACGGCCAAGCTGGAGCGGGGCTCCGAGACCGGAGCGGTGCACGCGGTCACCTGGACGGCAGCGCCGGGTGGCGGCATCGGTGCCGACCAGTTCGGACTGTTCCGGATCGCGATGCGCCTGCCCGACGCCGACACCGTGGACTTCCCCGCCGCCCAGCGCTACGCCGACGGCACGGTGGTGCGCTGGGACCAGGCCCCACCGTCGGGCGGCGGCGAGGCCGAGCACCCGGTGCCCGCACTGCAACTCGGCGCAGGCGTCGCGTCTGCACCCGAGCATCACGCCCAGCACCCGGCGCCGGCCGTCTCCGCCGGGCCAGCGACCACCGTCGACGCCGCGCCGCAGGGCGGGCACGGCGACAACGCGGCCCGGTTGCTCGGCGGTACCGCGCTGCTGGTCGCCGCCCTCGCCGCCACGTTCACCCTGGCCCGGCGGCGGCAGTGACGCGGGCCGTGCGGGTGGCCTGCGCGGGGCTGTTCGCGCTGGTCATGCTGTTTACCGCTGCCGGGGTGGCCGCCGCGCACGCGGTACTGGTGTCCAGCGACCCGGCCCGCGGCGCCGAGCTGACGAGCGGGCCGCAGCGGGTCAGCGCCACCTTCAACGAGCAGTTGCAGACCAGCTTCGCGGCCATGACCGTGGTCGGCCCCGACGGGCACCTCTGGTCGACGGGCGACACGCAAGTCCATGGTGCGGTCGCCAGCGTCGGCGTCCGCGCGCTCGGACCGGCCGGGACCTACACCGTCAACTACCGGGTGACCTCAGCCGACGGGCACGTGGTCACCGGTTCGTGGCCGTTCCAGCTGACGGTGGCCGGCTCCGGCGAACCGGGACCGGCGGCCTCTGATCACGCCGAGGCAGCACCGTTGCCCCGCCGCTACGCCGACCCGGCCACCGAGGACCTGCCGATCTGGCCGTTCGTGGCCGGCGCGGTGGCGCTGGTGGCGGGCGGCCTGTGGCTGAGCCGGCGCCGGCACTGATCGCAGCGACTCACTGGCCGCCGGGGGATGCTGACTGGCATGATGGGCGATATGACTGACCCGCAGGGCCAACCTGATCACGAGTCCGCCGCTACGCCTGAATCCGCCGCCGCGCCTGAGCCCACCGGCCAGCCGGTGACACCGCCGGCCAAGAAGGCCGCCAAAAAGGCCGCCAAAAAGGCACCCGCCAAAAAGGCACCCGCGAAAAAGGCACCCGCTCCGGCGCTCGCGAACGGCAGCCGTCCGCCCACCGCCGGCGCCAAAGAGACCGCGGCCCAAGCCAAGTCGACGGTAGAGGCAGCGGGCAACGCACTGCCGGCCGCACCGGTACCGACTCAGCCGTCAGTGGTCCCGCTGGTGGCCGCCGGCATCGGCGGCCTGCTGGTACTGCTGCTGCTACGCCGGCTGCTGCACGCACTGCGCAGCTGAGCCCGGCTGTGAGCATCGCCTTCCAGCCCACCGCCGACCTGGTCGATGAGATCGGCGCCGACGTGCGCAGCTGCGATCTGCAGTTCCGTCAACTGGGCGGACGCACCGAATTCGCCGGCCCGGTCAGCACCGTGCGCTGCTTCCAAGACAACGCACTGCTCAAGTCGGTGCTGTCGAGTCCGGGCGACGGCGGGGTGCTGGTAATCGACGGCGCCGGGTCGCTGCACACCGCGCTGGTCGGCGACGTGATCGCCGAGCTGGGCCGGGCCAACGGCTGGGCCGGGCTGATCGTGCACGGCGCAGTGCGGGATGCGGCGACGCTGCGCACCCTCGACATCGGCATCAAGGCGCTGGGCACCAACCCGCGCAAGAGCACCAAGACCGGCGCCGGTGAGCGCGACGTCGTCGTCGAGCTCGGCGGCATCCGGTTCGTCCCCGGCGAGATCGCCTACAGCGACGACGACGGCATCGTCGTCGTCTGACATCGCTCAAACCATGACGGCAGACACCCTCCGGGAGCGCTGGGACGCCATCCGCGGACGGGTCGAGGCGGCCTGCCACGACGCCGGGCGAGATCCGGCCGAGGTCACGATTCTGCCGGTCAGCAAGACGTTCGGCCCCGACGTGATCCGGGAGGCGGTCGGCCTGGGTCTGCACCGATTCGGGGAGAACAAGGTTCAGGAGATCCGCGACAAAGCGCAGGCTTTGGGCTCCCAGGAGGCCGCCCCGGGGATCGACTGGGTGATGATCGGGCACCTGCAGACCAACAAGGCCGGGGTGGTGGCCCGGCTGGCCACCGAGGTGCAGTCGCTGGACCGGCCCCGGCTGGCCGCGGCGCTGGACCGGCAGCTGCGCGCCGAAGGCCGGGCCATTGACGTGCTGGTGCAGGTCAAGACCTCTGACGAGCCCAGCAAGTACGGCCTGGACCCCGAGCAGCTGCTGCCGTTCCTGGACGAGCTGGCGTGCTACCCCACCATGCGGGTGCAGGGCCTGATGACGCTGGCGATCAACACATCAGATCCGGCGACGGTCCGCGGCTGCTTCCGCCGGCTTCGCGAACTGCGCGATGACGCCGCTGCACGCGGCCACCAGTTGCCCCGGCTGTCGATGGGGATGAGTGGCGACTTCCCGCTGGCGATCGCCGAGGGCGCCACCGAGGTGCGGATCGGGACCGCGATCTTCGGGTCCCGGCCCTACCCCGACTCCTATTACTGGCCCGAGAGCGGCCCCGAGACGAACTAGGCGTTGACGGCCGCGCGGTGCTTGCTGAACCGCAGCGACTTCTCGTCGACCTTGCCGTAGCGGATCAGCCGCAGGTCCAGCAGGTAGTTCTGCTTGAGCCGCCACGGGGCCTCCGACCCGGACCGGGGCAGGGTGTCCACCGCCCGGCGGAAGTAGCCGGGGCTGAAGTCCATGAACGGTCGCTCCTCCACCGCGTCGCCGGGGTGCTGGGCCTCGACCCGGTCGAAGCCGTGCTCGTCCATGTAGTTGAGCACCCGGCAGACGAACTCCGAGACCAGGTCGGCCTTGAGCGTCCAGGACGCGTTGGTGTAGCCGAAGGCCATCGCCGCGTTGGGGACACCGGAGAACATCAGACCCTTGTAGGTCATGGTCTTGGTCAGATCGATCGGCTCGCCGTTGCGCAGCAGCGTCGCGCCGCCCAGCAACTGCATGTTCAGGCCGGTGGCGGTGATGATGATGTCCGCGTCGAGTTCCTGGCCGGAGTCCAGCAGGATCCCGGTCTTGGTGAACGTCTTGATGGTGTCGGTGACGACGTCGGCCTTGCCGTCGCGGATGGTCTTGAACAGGTCACCGTTGGGCGCCAGGCACAGCCGCTCGTCCCATGGGTTGTAGCGCGGGCCGAAGTGCTTGTCCACGTCGTAACCCTCCGGCAGCCGGTGCTTGGCCATCGTCATCAGGGTCTTGCGCATGTACTTCGGGAAGTTGCGCGCCAGCTGGTACTGGGCCGTGCTGAATCCGATGGCCTTCCAGCGGTTGACGAAGTGCGCGACCTTCTTCGGCAGGAACCGGTTGGCCTGCACGGCGATGGGGTCCACCAGCGGCAGCGCACCGACGTAGGTCGGCGAGCGCTGCAGCATGGTGACGTGCCCGGCACCGGAGTTGGCCAGCGCGGGGATCAGCGTCACCGCCGTGGCGCCACTGCCGATCACCACGATCTTCTTGCCGGCGTAGTCCAGGTCCTCGGACCAGTGCTGGGGGTGCACGATGACGCCGCCGGCTGCACTGAAGTCCTGCGAGCCGGGGAACTCCGGCGAGTAGCCCTCTGCGTAGTTGTAGTAGCCACTGCACGCGAACACGAACGACGCGGTGATCTGCTCCTGCTCGCCGTTGTTGTCGACGGTGACCGTCCACTGGTTGTCGGCGTCGGACCAGTCCGCGGACAACACTCGGTGCCGGTACCGGATGTGTTTGTCGATGCCGTTCTCTTCGGCGGCCTCGTTGATGTAGTTCCAGATGTCCGCCCCGTTGGCGATCGAGTGCGCCGACAGCCACGGCTTGAACCGGAAGCCCAGGGTGAACATGTCGGAGTCGGAGCGGATACCGGGGTACTTGAACAGGTCCCAGGTGCCGCCGAGGTTGTCCCGGCTCTCCAGGATGGCGTAGCTCTTGCCCGGGCAGCGGTTCTGCAGGTGCCAGGCCGCGCTGATACCGGAGATGCCGGCGCCGACGATCACAACGTCGAGGTGTTCAGTCATGACGACAGGTTATCAACGGTGTGTTGAGATAGTCAACGGTGTGTTGAATATTTTGCTGTCATGGGGATACCAGCAGGTCCAGAGACGGGGAAAGCCCCACACGCACGGGGCGTGTGGGGCTTTCCCTGTTGTGGGCCGGGGCCTACGGGGTGGTGCCGCTCGCACCGTTGTTGCCGTCGGTGGAACCGGTGCCGCCGGTGGCGCCGGCGCCACCGTTGTCCGGACCGACCGGACTGGCGGAGGAACCGGGGCCGGTGCCCAGGTTCGGCGTGGTGACCTTGCCGCCGTCACCGCCGGCACCGCCGGTGCCGTTCGCCGCGTCGCCGACGCCGCCGTTACCGCCCTTGCCGCCGTCACCGCCGGAGACGTCGTCGACCGGACCCGACGAGCTGGCCGTGCCGTTGGTGAAGGGGGGGTTACCCGCGGAAGTGGGCCCGTCGTAGCCCCAGCGGATGTTGCTGCCGTCGCCGCCGGCGCCGCCCTTGCCGCCGTCACCGCCGGTGCTGCCGGTACCGACCCCGGCGCCGCCGTTACCGCCGTTACCGCCCTTGCCGCCGTTGGAGCCGGCCGCGAAGTCGTCGCTGCCGCCGGTGCCGCCCTTGCCGCCGTCACCGGCGACGTAGCCGCTGCCGCCGTCGCCACCCTTGCCGCCGTCACCGGTGACGGCAGCTGCCACGCCCGCGTCGGTGTTGCCGGCGGTGTCGACGTAGGCCAGGTCCTTGAGATCCGGGCCGGCACCGCCGTTACCGCCGGTACCGCCGTTGGCACCGTTGCCGGCGTGCGCGCCGGTCCCACCGGCCGCGCCACCGTTACCGCCGGCGCCGCCGTCGCCACCCTTGGCACCGACACCGACGTTGTGCCCCTGCAGCGGGTGGTTGTTGTCGTCGGCGTGGCTGGTGTAGCCGCCGTGGCCGCCGGCGGCGCCGTTACCGCCGGCAGCGCCGTTGCCGCCGTCGGTGTCCTGACCGTTGGTGCCGCCGCCGGCGCCACCGTTACCGCCGGAGCCACCGGTACCGCCGCTACCGCCAACGGTTCCGTTAGCCGCCGGCGCGTCGAAATCCCCGGACGCGATGCCGTCGGTGCCGCGTGCGCCGTTGCCGCCGATGGCGCCGTTGCCGGCAACCCCACCGTTGCTGTCGGTGCCCGCAGTGCCGTTGGCCGAGGTACCACCGGCCGCGCCGTCACCGGCGTTACCACCGCTGC
>NZ_JAYJJS010000056.1:0-7881 GCF_020181635.2 Mycobacterium zoologicum
AACGCTCGGTCAGATCATCGATCTTGCGCAGCGCATCAGCAAAAATCGCCCGACGATCCGGCCCCCCAGCCGGCGCAGCAGTCTTCTCGCTCAACTCAACCTCTCCGAAAGCTGCGCGAGCAGCTCGTCATCGCTCATGTCGTCGTAGGCGTCGCCGTCCTGCTCGGCGGCCTCTGCCACCTCGGGCAGGATGCTCGCCAGGTATTCGGTCAGCGCCTCGACGGTCGGGTAGTCGAATACGACTGCGGCCGGCAGGGTTTCGCCGAGACTGTCCGACAGGGCGCGCTGCAGCGTGACGCTCATCAGCGAATCCATGCCGGAGGCGAAGAAGCCGGCGGTCGGGTCCAGCGCATGCCGCGACGCCAGACCCATCGCGGCGACGACCTGTGAGATGACGTGGTCACGCAGCATCTCGTGGCGCTGTTCGGGTTCGGCGTCGGCCAGCGCCCGCCGGAATTCGGTGGCGACCGGCGCCGATCCGCCGGCCGGCGCGGGGGCGGCCAGCAGGTCGTCGACGATGCGCAGCGCCGCGCGGGTGCGGTAGGCGGTGGCCAGGCGCGGCCAGTCGGCCGCGACGACGGTGTGCCGCACGGCATTGTGGGCACCGATCACCAGTGGAAGCGCCCCGATCGCGACCTTGTCCTCCATCGGCAGCAGCCCGGACTCCGCGGTGACCTGACGTTCCGCCTCGGACTGGGTGTCGTCCAACGATTTCCACAGACCCCAGTTGATCGCGGTGGCCGGTAGTCCGGCTGCCCGGCGAGCGTAGGCGAAGGTGTCCAGGAAGGTGGTGGTGGCCGTGTAGTGCGCCAGCCACCGCGATCCGGTCAGGCCGGAGATGGACGAGAACAGCACGAAGTGACGCACCGGGTGGCGCAGTGACAGCTTGTGCAGCACTGCCACCACGTCGAGCTTCGGCCGGAACATGGCGGTGACGTCGTCATCGGTCATGTCGCGCAACGTGATCGGTCCACCGGCGAAGGCCGCAACGTGGATGCCGGCCAGCGGCGGGAGGTCCTTGCCGAACCGGTCGAAGAGTGCGCTCATCGCGGCCTCGTCAGCGGCGTCCGCGGCAGCGGTGACCAAAGTCGTTCCGGTCGAGGACAACTCGGCCGACAACGCATCCAGGCGGGTGCCGGGCTGCCGCGACACCGCGACGATGGTCTTCGCCCCGTTGCCGGCCAGTTCTCGAATCAACTGCGGGCCGATGTTGCCGGTGGCTCCGATCACCAGATGGCAGGTGCCCGGGTCGAATTCGGCCGGCGCGGCAGCTCCGCTGGGACGGCCGCCCCGCAGGCGCGGGACGCGCCGGACCCCGGCCCGGTAGACGATCTGGTCCTCGTTGTCGCCTGCGCCGGCCTCGGCCCGAAGGTATCCGGCCACCAGTGCCGCCGGGACCGACTCGTCGACGTCGATGACCGCGCCCCAGATCTCGGGGTGTTCCAGAGCCAGCGTGCGGCCCAGGCCCCACAGTACGGCGTGCGCGGGGTTGGCCCGGTCGCCGTCGCCGACGGGCTGGGCGTTGCGCGTCAGCAGATACAGCTTGGCCCCAGACCCTGAAGCCGACTGGTCCGCCATGGCCGCGACCAGTCGCCGCGCGGTGTTGAACGCGTCATACGCCGGCGCCGCAGTCAGGTCCGCGGCGGCCGCCGCCGGCGCGTACAGCACATGGGTGGCCGCGGACAGCGCCGCGGACAAAGCCGCCCGGTCGGCACCGTCGGCCAGCGCGGAGGCGGCCAACGTGGCCACCGTGCCGTCGAGTTCTGCGGCCACGGCGTCGTCGCCGACCACCAGCCAGGACAGTTCCGCGGCGTTGTCCACGCCCTCGGCTTCGGCGGCCGGCCAACTCAGCTCGCACCACCATTCCGGGGGCACCGAACCGGCGTTGCCCACGGCCTGTTGGACACCATCGCCGACCGGACCACCAGCGCTGCGGATCGACGCGGTCTCGATCCAGTACCGGCTGTGCTGCCACGGGGTGCTGGGCAGCACCGGGTGCGGTTCCGGCGGGTGCGGCGTCTGCGGGGGCTGTGTGGTGTGCGTGCGGTTGAGGTTCGTGTGGAAGCTCAGCGCGTCGTCGCCGTTGCGTACCAGGGTTCCGACGCTGTGGTGGTGGCCGCCGAACGCCTCGCAGGTGTCGGCGATCGCGTGGGTCAGGATCGGGTGCGCGCTGACCTCGACGAAGGTGGTGTGTTCGCCACCGGCCGCGGTCACGGCCTGCGTCAGCAACGCGGGCTTGCGAACGTTGTCCGCCCAGTAGTCGGCGTCCAGCAGCGGCAGGCCGCCGGCCGGCATCGCCGACTCGGTCACCGTGGAATAGAACGGAATCGTGGCGACCTCGGGCGTCAGGCCCTCCAGAGCGGTCCGCAGGTCGGCGAGGATCGGATCCATGAACGCGGTGTGCGAAGCCACCTCCATGTTGACCCGGCGCGCGAACTTGTTCTCGGCGCTCACCTTCGCGATCAGTGCGTCGACCGGTGCCACCGCGCCGGCCACCACCGTCTGCTTCGGCGAAAGGTAGCCCGCCACAGCAACATCGGGGTAGTCGGCCAGCAGTGCCTCGGTGGCGTCTGCGTCCAGGTTCAGCAGTGCCACCGCACCCTGTCCAGCCTGCTGGGACATCAGCCGAGACCGGGCGGCGATCACCCGGAAACCGTCGGCCGTGCTCAGCGCACCGGCGACGACGGCTGCGGTCACCTCACCCATGGAGTGACCGATCACCGCGTCGGGGTGCACGCCGTAGGACCGCCACAGTTCGGTCAGGGCCAGCTGGAGTCCCATCAGGACGGGCTGCACCGCAGCGTCGCCGCTGATCGCCTCGCCGCCCGAGATCACCTGCCACAGCGAGAATCCGACGTGTTCGACGAAGGTGGGCTCGAGCACAGCCAGCGCTCGCGCGAAAGCCGGTTCGTCGGTGAGCAGTTGGCGGCCCATGCCGGCCCAGTGCGAGCCTTGCCCGGAGTAGACGAACACCGTGCCGGGCCCGCAGGGCCCGTCGTGCGGGCCGACGACGCCGTATCCCGAGCCGTCGGCCGAGTTGCCGGCGGCCAGTGCCTCCAGGCCACGGATGGCCTGGGCGCGGTCGCGGGCGCAGACCGTGCCGAACTGAGCCTGCCGGGCGCGGTGATGGTTGAGGGTGTGTGCGACGTCAGGCAGGTCCACGCCCGCGCCGAGGCCATCGAGCCAGCCGGCCAGATCCTGCGCGGTAGCCGCGATCCGCTCCGGATTGCGGCCGGCCACCACCAGCGTGGTGATCGCCGGGTCCGCCTCACGCGCTGAGACCTTGGCGGGCGGAGCCTGCTCGATGACCACATGGGCGTTGGTCCCGCCGAATCCGAATGAGGAGATACCGGCCCGGCGCGGATGGTCGGTGGACGGCCAGTTCTGCTGTTCGGCAACGACCTTCAGACGCATCTGATCGAACGTGATGTGCGGGTTCGGACTGTTGAAGTGCAGGTTGCGCGGAATCTGCCCGCGCTGCACCGCCAGCACCGACTTGATGAAGCCGACCATGCCGGCGGCCGCCTCCAGGTGACCCATGTTCGACTTGGCGGCGCCCAGCAGCAGGGGTGCGTCGGCGGGACGCCCGCGGCCCAGCACGGTACCCAGCGCCCGGGCCTCGATCGGGTCGCCGAGCAACGTTCCGGTGCCGTGGGTTTCGACGTAGTCGACTTCGTGCGGCGCGATGCCTGCGTCGGCGTAGGCCGAACGCAGCACCGCCATCTGTGCCGCGGGGTTGGGCGCCAGCAGGCCGTTGGAGTGGCCGTCCTGGTTGATCGCCGAACCGCGGACCACCGCCAGCACCCGGTCGCCGTCACGACGGGCGTCGGACAGGCGCTTGAGCACCACCACACCGCAGCCCTCGCCGCGGACGAAGCCGTCTGCGGCGGCGTCGAAGGCGTGGCAGGCGCCGGTCGTAGAAAGGGCGCCGCTCTGATCGAAGCCGCGGAACACCGCCGGCGACATCAGCAGGTTCACCCCGCCGGCGATGGCGGTCTCGACCTCACCGGTACGCAGGCTGCGGCAGGCCAGGTGCAGGGCCACCAGCGATGACGAGCACGCGGTGTCCACCGTGACCGATGGGCCGCGCAGGTCCAGGAAGTAGGACAGCCGGTTGGCGATGATGCTCAGTGCACCACCGGCATTGCTCCAGGCGTCGACGGTGCTCAGATCAGACGACGCATGCAGGCCGTATTCGGTGATGCTGGCCCCGACGAACACCCCGGTCTGCGAGCGCCGCAGCGAGGTGGCCGGAATTCCGGCGTGCTCCAACGCTTCCCACGCCACCTCGAGCAGCAGGCGCTGCTGCGGATCCATCTTGACCGCTTCGCGGCTGGAGATGTCGAAGAAGTCCGCATCGAAAGCGGCGATGTCGGTCAGAAACGAGCCCCAGCGGGTGGTGCGGGCGATCTCAGCCGAGCCATCGTCGAACGGCGCCCAACGGTCCTCGGGAACCTCGGTGACCGCGTTGCCGCCGTCGATCAGGAACTGCCACAACGCTTCCGGCGAATTGATGTCGGCCGGGAATCGACAACCCAGGCCGATCACCGCGATCGGCTCGTCGGTACCCAGCCGGCCGGGCTCGGATGCCGAGTCGTCGTCGGCGGCTTCGGGCTCGAGCAGGAATCGGGCCAGCTCCGCCACCGATGGGTGCTGCCAGAGCTCGACCGGAGAGATCTTGCGGCCCAGCAGTTCTGACAATTCACCACAGAGCACGACGGCGTCGCGCGAACCGACTCCGAGATCGTTCAACGAGGCGCTGAAATCGATGTCTTCGAGGTTGCAGCCGATGTTGGTGACCAGGTAGTCGGCCAGCCAGTGGCGCAGTGCTTCTTCGTCAAATGCTGCGGTCATGCTGGGAACTCAATTCCCACTAGATTCCGTCCCATCCGGCCGAGGCCGATTCCACGCTGTCGAACAGCTCATTCAAAACACTGTCGGCGGACTCGGACGCCTGCCCGTTGGCTGCGGCCGACCCGTCGACGGAAGCGCCCTCGGGCAGCAGCTTGCCGGTGAGGTGCGCCGCCAACGCTGCCGTCGTCGGGTGGTTCCACAGCATCGTCGCCGACAGCTCCAACCCGACGAGCTGTTCGATGTCGCGCCGGACTGCCATCGCCATCACCGAGTTCAGTCCCATTTCGGCGAATGGACGGTCCAGCTGCAGTTCGGCCTCCGGCATGCGAAGTTCGTGGGCCAGGATGCTGCGTAACCCGATTTCCAGCTCGCTGAGTATCTCATCGGGAGCCAACTGAGCCCAGTCGCGGGAGGGTCCGGCGGCGATACCGTCCGCAGCACCGGGCTCGCCTTCCCTGGGCAGCGGCACCATCACGGCCTGGGCGACGTCGTAGTGCTCGACGTGATCCCAGGCGGCGAAGGCCTCTGCCGGGGTGATCGCCCGCGAGCCCATCCGCTCCAGTTCGTGCAGCACGACGTGGGCTTCGGCACCGAATCCGAGGCCCTTCCAGGCCACCCAGTCCAGGCTGACGCTGTGACAGCCCCGCTGGTGGCGGGCGCGGGCCAGACCGTCCAGGTAGGCGTTCGCGCTGGCGTAGGCGCCCTGGCCGGGCACGCCGAACACCGCGCCGGCGGCGGCGGTCATAAAGTAGAACTCCAGGCTGCCGGGCGGGAACAGTTCGTGCAGCACCTGGGCTCCGGCGACCTTCGGCCACATGGTGTCCCGCAGCCGCTCATCGTCGAACTCGGTCAGCAGCTGGCCCTCGGTGATGCCGGCGGCGTGGATGATGCCGCGGATCTGCGGGGAGCCCGCGTCGTCGCGACGGGCGATGAGTTCGGCGACCGCATCGCGGGAGCCGATGTCCAGCGCGGCCAGTTCGACGCTGACGCCGCGGCGCTCCAGTGCCCGGATCGCGGTGATCTTCTGCCGGACACCGGCGTCAAGGGTCGCGGCGTCCCAGTCGCGCCGCGGCGGCAGGCCGGTGCGGCCGGCGAGCACCAGGCGGCGGGCACCACGGTCGACGAGCCACCCGGCCATCAGCAGACCCAGGGCGCCCATGCCGCCGGTGACGAGGTAGGCGCTGTCGGGCTGGCAGACCATCGGTTCGCGGTCCGGCGGGCCGGACAGCGGGGTGAACGCGGTGGTGAGGAACGTTCCGTCGCGCAGGACCAGGATGGTTTTCGCCGGGGTGCGCAGCACACCTGACAGGGCTGCGGCATTAGCGGCCAAGTCCGCCGTGTTGTCGCTGGGCAGGTCGATGAGCCCACCGCAGAGCTGGGGCTGCTCGGCCCGGATCACGCCGGCCATGCCCCACAGGCTGCTTTGGCGCACCGCGGCGTCCGACGCCGCCTCATGCACTCCCTGGGTGATGATCCACAGCGCCGGCGGGTGGTCGTCGCGCTCGGCGAGTTGGGTGACCAGGTCGGCCACTTCGCGAGCCAGCCTGCTGGTGGCGTCCAGGTCGCTCTCGCCCGCGCGGTCCGCGTCGGCCACGTAGAGCACGGTCTGAGCCTGGGCGATGTCGACGTCACGGTGACCGGCTGCGACCAGCCCGTCACGCAGTGCCTCGGCGGCGGCACCGTCACCGACGACGGTGAGCGTGCCCGGCTGGTCCGGGGTTTCGGGTGCGGCGTCCCAGGGCTGCCAGTCGATGGCGTGGGCGATCGACGTCGGGTCGTCGGTGGGGGCGGCGGTGCCCAGTGCGGTGTAGCGCAGTCCGCGGATGTCGACGCAGCGCGTGCCGTCGGCGGTCGTCACGGCGATGTCGATGACGAGTTCGTTCTCGCCGCCGTCCCGGCGGTGCACGACGACTCCGGCCCGGTTGTCTGCGGGCGGCTCCCCGAGGTGGATGCTGCCGATCGCGGCGGGCACCATCAGCTCGGGGTTGTCGCGGTCGACCAGTCGCGCGATGTGCAGTGCGGCGTCCAGGAGTGCGGCGGTGGCCGATCGGTCGGTGCCCGCGGCCAGCTCTATGTCGGCCAGCAGCTCCGCCTGGGTTGTCCGCCCCGAGCTCAGCGACCAGTCGAAGGGGCGTCCCTCGCTGCCCCAGGTCAGCCACAGCGAGGTGACCGCTTCGTCGTCGAAGTGTGTTCCGGCGTGGCCGTTCTTGCGGGTTGCGCCCTCACCGAAGGAGTCGATGTCGCCGGCCGCGGCGATGCGGGCGCTGAGGTGTCTGATCCAGCGCGCGTCGTCGCCGCCGGAGTTCGAGGAGACTGCCCTCGAGGAGATGGCGATGGATTCGGCGTCGGCGACCACCTGGACGGACCGCGGCCGGTCGACGATGATCGGGTGCTCGAAGCGGATGTCGCTGACGCCCGGGCGGCCGCACACCTCGATGGCGGCGTCGGACAGGGTTTTCAGCAGCACCGACGCCGGCACCAGTTCGACGCCGTTGTTGCGGTGGCCGCCCGGGTAGGGCTTGGTCTCCGGCGAGAGTCGCGCCTGCCACAGGTGGACGGTGGGGGTGCTGCCGATCTTGATGTGCGTTCCCAGCAGCACTCCGGTCCGGGGCGCGGATTCGGCTGCGGTAACCGCATTTTCGGTGTTGAGCCAGTGGTGGGTGTGCCGCCACGGGGTGGCCGGGAGCACCGGGTAGCTGCCCGACGGGTGCGGCAGGTCGCGGGGACTGACCGGGTGCGCCGCGTTGAGGTGTTCGTGGAAGACGACGGTGTCGTCGCAGTCGCGCACCAGCGTGGCCACGCTGCAGTGCGCGACGGCTTCCAGGTTCTCGTCGATGGTGTGGGTCAGAATCGGGTGCGGGCTGATCTCGATGAAGGTCCCGTACGCCTCTGCCGCTTTGGTGATGGCCTGGCTGACCAGTGCCGGACGGCGCACATTGTCAGCCCAGTACTGCGCATCGAGCACCGGTGTGGGCCCAGCCGGATCAACCGTGGTGGAGATGAACGGAATCTGTGGCACCGAAGGCA
>NZ_JAYJJS010000057.1:0-7376 GCF_020181635.2 Mycobacterium zoologicum
CCACTTTCATGCCGCCCCACCGAGGGTCATCCACAGGTTCTGATCATTGCTCGTTCGTGTGCGGGAATGAACACCAGCAGGTCGAAGTCGACAACCGTGCCGTTAGCGAATTCGATCGATGACGACTCTGCGTCGACTCGGGTAACGGCATGCCCGCCGAAGAACTGGATACCCTCTTCGCTGAGGAACCCGACAAGTTCCTGTCCAGCATAGGGTCCGGCGGAGGGCATGGGCTGTTCTTCCGGGCTATAGATCGAGATCTGGGTAGCGGCCCTGGTTCCGGTTTCCTTGAGCAGGTCTGCGGCAAGCAGGGTTCCTTCGTACGGGGCAACCGGGCATCGGTAGATCTCGGAAGCCACCAGAAACACCAGTTTCCCGCCGCTGAAGCTCCGCACCGCGCGGTGGGCATCGGCAGCAGCGGCCGCACTGTAGTAGTGCACTGCGGTTCCGCGATCCACGGCAGCTTGGAGTCCGGGCGTGTTATCGATGACGTTGCGTGCCCCGGTGGCGATGATCAACGCATCGAAATCGATTGTGCTGGAGTCCACCAGAGTGACAGTGCGTGCATGCGGATCGATGCCGCTGCCCCGCCCAACGACGGTCTCCACCCCAGACAGCGCTTCACCGGTGGGACGGATGGGCACACTGTCTTGACTGCGCCACCCACGCATCACCCATGGCAGCGTGAAGCCCAGGAAGTGTGAGAAATCTTCGTCGACCACGGTGACATCAAGCCCGTTGAGATCTACGCCGACTTCGGTCAATTCCTTGACGACACTCAGTCCTCCGACGCCAGCACCGAGAACAACGAGCTTCTTACCGACCGCCATGAGTTCCTCCATCCTCCGCATCTCTAAATCACGTATCCCTAACCGCTGGACCGCCCGCCCGATGGGCAGGGGCGGACTGCTTTGTCAGCCCGTGTCACCTCTCGTCGTTGAGCGATCCAGGCACGAGTGATCAGAGCAACACCGCAGTGCTGACCGCTGCTTTGCTCGGCCTGCACCACTGCGTGTGCTCACCATCACGAGATCCTCAGTGACACACGTTGCGACGATACCCCGTAGGGTATTAAAGTGGTACCCCGCGGGGTATCTTCCGTTTGCTTCAACCGTAGAGAGGAGAAGCAGGTATGGATCCCGTAGTTGGTATGAGGATCGCTACTCAGACGCACGTGGCCATCGACCGACTGGCGGTTCCCGACGAGACCGGCCTTTACCCGGGATTACTGGTCCCGCTGCTCGCGTCCCGGGACCCGGTTGAGGTGACGCGCTCGCCGCCGCAGCAGCCTCGCTGCTACGCCGCCGCGAAATGCATCAGCCGACCATATGCCCCAGCGGGTATTCTCAAGGCTGGCTGTCCGCTTCGCTGCAAATGCTCCATCTTGACCCCGCGGCGATCCATCAGTCTCAAGCAGGCGGCGAGATCCACTGCTTTACCCGGGCCCCATCACCGATCAGAGGAGTTGACATGCAAGCAGCCAACCTGCAGGAATCGACCATACAAGACGAGCAACGCCACGCGGCCCCCTTGGAACGGGGGGCGTTCGGGATGCCCAAGCCACAAGGATGGCCGCTCGAGCGAGTGACGGGTCTAATAGCCGGCGTCGTGGTGCTGACAACTCTTGCCCTAGGCCGTCTGCAGTCGAGTCGCTGGCGGATCCTCACTGGATTTGTTGGCGCAAATTTAATACTTAACGCGACGGCGGGCTGGTGCCCGGCGAGTGTATTGCTGCATCGTTTCGGGCGGGTGCCAACCGTCGCCGAGCGCGAGCGCGGCCACCATATATGAGTCAGTCAGCGACTGAAGACTCCCGGGTTTCGGGCTGAGCCAGGCCGGCCAGCCCGGCGAGACCGGCCGCCCATCCGAGGTTGGCGATAGCGAGACCTAGGCCCACCGACAACAGCTGCGGGGCCATCTGGGGCAGGTTCGACACAAGCACCTGAACGTGGAACAGAAAATCGGCCTCCATCATGGGAAGAAAGGTGGATAGCTGCGACGGATTTGCCAGCACGTCGGAGATTTGCTGACTGAGTTCGGATGCCCGGTCATTTGATCTGGGGTAACCCGTGTTCGCTTGGGTGACTTGAAAGTCGAGTTGCTGAGCAGCTCGGCCATCCGGGTCGCGTCGCGGTAAGTGCACTCCGCGGCGATCGGCTCGAGCCGGCTCACCTTCGATGCTGTGGCCACAAAATGCGCAAGACTTCTTCTAAGAACGCGATTTCTTTGGCGTGCTGGGCAACGGTCGTCCGTAGCCACACCAGCTCCACCAGCGGGTGCACCGAAACCGGCTGTCCACCACGGTTATCCAGCATCCTGGCGTCGGCGCCGCGGGTGGTGGACATCCGCCACCGCTCATCACTCACCCAGGTATGCCGCAGGCTGGTGTCCATGTCTAGTTCGCGGGCTACCTCGGTAACCCGCCGGTGTGCATCGATCACCATGTGCGCGGCCTTGCCCCGATACTCCTGGGTGAACGAGCGCCGATGTCGGGGCATACCAACGTCCTTCACGGGTTCACCGTCCTGCTACAGCGATTTCCACTATGTGTGGGCAGCATCGTGTGGCGGGAGTTTGCCCATCAGCCGGCGGGGGATTGGGGCGGTCTGAGCGAGCCCCTGTTGGGCGTCGCGGCCGAAGCGGCGTAGCCGCAGCGAGTTGGTCACCACGCTGACCGAGGAGAACCCCATCGCCGCACCCGCGATGACCGGGTTGAGGAAACCGAGGGCGGCCAGGGGGATCGCGGCGGTGTTGTAGCCAAACGCCCAGCCCAGGTTCTGGTGGATGGTGCGGAGGGTTTGTCGGGAGAGTTGGATCGCCTGCACGACACCGTCGAGTCGGTCGGACATCAGTGTGATGTCGGAGGCTTCGATGGCAACGTCGGTGCCGGTGCCGATCGCGATGCCCAGATCGGCCTGCACCAGCGCGGGGGCGTCGTTGACGCCGTCGCCCACCATCGCGACCACCCGGCCCTCGTCCTGGAGTCGCTGGATTTCGGTGACTTTGTCCTGCGGCAGCACCTCGGCCAACACCTGGTCGATGCCGACCTGCTGGGCGATCGCGGCGGCCGTGCGGGTGTTGTCGCCGGTGATCATGGCGACCTGCAGCCCCATGGCGTGCAGCTGAGCGACCACGTCGACGGCGTCGTCCTTGACCGTGTCAGCCACCGCGAGCACACCGACAACGTGGTCGTCACGACCGACGAACACAACGGTGCGGCCCTGCTCTTCGAGCTCCTCGGCCGCCGCAGCGAGATGCTCAGGCAGCACCAAATCGTGGTCGTCGACGAGCTTGCGGCGGCCGACCAGCACCGCGCGGCCGTCAACCTGGGCCCGCACCCCGTGCCCGGCGAGGTTGGTGAATTTCGTGGCGACCGGAATCTGCAATCCCAGCTCGCGCGCACCGGCGACGATGGCCGCGCCGATCGGGTGCTCAGAGCCCGACTCGACCGCGGCCGCCATCCGCAACAGCAGGTTAGGTTGGCGCCGCTGGCCGGCAATCACATCGGTGAGCCGCATCTGGGCTCGGGTGAGAGTGCCGGTCTTATCGAACACCACGGTGTCAATCTTCTTCGAGGCTTCGAGCACCTCGCCGCCCTTGACCAGGATCCCCAGTGCCGCGCCGCGGCCGGTACCGACCGTGATCGCGGTGGGGGTAGCCAGACCCAGCGCACACGGGCACGCGATGATCAGCACCGCGACCGCGGCGGTCATCCCGGCGATCGGGTTGGCGGCGATCAGTGTCCACCCGACAAACGTCACGGCGGCAACACCGACGACGGCCGGGACGAACACCGACGAGATCCGGTCAGCCAGCCGTTGCACCGGGGCCTTGCCGCCCTGGGCCTGCTCGACCAGGCGCACAATCTGCGCCAGCGCGGTGTCGGCCCCGACGGCGGTGGCGCGCACGGTCAGCAGCCCATCGATGTTGACGGTTGCCCCGGCAACACGATCACCCACCGCCTTCTCCACCGGGACGGACTCGCCGGTCAGCATCGACTCATCGACGGCGGCGCGCCCGTCGGTGATCACGCCGTCGACCGGGACCTTCTCCCCGGGCCGTACCCGTACCAGGTCTCCGACTCTGACCTGAGCGACCGGGACCAGAAGCTCCTGGCCGTCGACGAGCAGGCAGGCTTCCTTGGCGCCCATCTCGAGCAGCTTGCTGATCGCCTCCGATGCCTTGCCGGTGGCTCGGGCCTCGAAATAGCGGCCCAGCACCACGAACGCGATAATCAGCGCCGAGGTCTCGAAGAATAGGGGGCCACCGGCGAGCAGCTCATAGGTGGAGTAGAGGAACGCGGTCAGTGTGCCGAGCGTGATCAGTGTGTCCATGTTCGCGCTTCCCGCCCGCGCTTGCTGCACCGCACCGGCCAGAAACGGCCACCCGGCGACGAATTGCACCGGTACCGTTGCGACGAAAGCCAGCCACCCTGCCCACGGATAGGCGCCGAAAACCATCGTCGAAACAGACGCCAGCAGCGCCAACGGCATGGCCAGCCACAGCCGCCGCAACCACTTGCGCCGCTCGCGCCTGTTCAGCTCGCCTGACGACGGCCTGCCGCACGCGCCGCCCTGCCCCTGCCCACAGCCGCTACCGTCCAGGGTCTCGGGCCCCCTGTCGATATCGGCCGTCCTACCTAGCAAGCGGCGGATGCCCCCGATGGCTTTGCGCACCGCACCGGGGTTGCGCACCTCGGTCGAGTGCGGGGCGCGCGCGGGCACCGATTCTGCAGGGATGTGCTGCGCGTCGTCGATCGCGGACAGCACGGCCACGGTGTCGCAGAGCTCCGGCGAATACCAGATCACCACCGATGCCGTACGCGGATAGGCTTCCACCGCCTGCACACCGGGGACCTTGGCGACGGTGTCCTCGATCGCGACGGCCCGAACAGAGTCGACACGAAAACCGTTGACGTGCACCCGCATCCGCCCTGATGCGTCCGACATGACCTGCAGCGTGGCGTCGGCGGCGGTGAGGACGTCAGCGGTCATGGTCGTCGCCCGAATCCGTCACCGGCTCGATGTTCTCCCCGGCGTGCTCTCGTGCCTCGGCCACGACGTCGGCGACCGTCAACCGAGCCTGCTCAGCGCCGTGTTCGGCCTTGCGCTGCGCCTCGCGGGCAGCGCGGATGCCCCACGCGGTCACGGTGACGGTTGCCTGACGCAGCGGCGCCTTCGCCACCACCGTGCGCACCGCCTCATAGGCCGCGACCCCCAGCACCCCGGTCACCACCGTGGGAACCGCTTTCACCACGAATCCATGCCATGCCATTGCTCGCACTCCCTTCATTTGTTGCCCCGCCACACGACGGCTTGCCTGACGCTCTCGCTGTGCGCCGGCCTCGCTTGTGTGGCGACACGAACCCATCCTTGACCTTCCACTACACTGGAAGGTCAAGGATGGGTCACATGCAGATCGGTGAGTTGGCGAAACTCAGCAACACCAGCGCCAAAACTATTCGCTTCTACGAGGACTCGGGGCTGCTACCACCGCCGGCACGCACGGCGTCCGGGTACCGCGACTATGGACCCGAGTTCGTGGAGCGAATCCGGTTCATCCACCGGGGCCAAGCGGCGGGGCTGACCTTGCAGAAGGTGCGCCAAATCCTGGCGATCCACGACCGCGGCGAGGCGCCGTGCGGGCATGTCCGCCAGGTCCTGAACACACGTCTCGACCAGGTCCGTGCGCAGATCGCCGAACTCGTGGCCCTCGAAGGGCACTTGCAGACGCTTCTCGACCACGCATCGCACGCCGCGCCCACCGAGCACGACCATTCCACGGTGTGTTGGATTTTGGAAAGCAACCTGGACGCTGACGCCGCCGCGAGCCCCGCCATCCCCGCGACTAGACAATGAGCGGCCGCGAAGTGCGTGGGCGGTCATGGACCGATACCTGGTTGCCGGCAGCCCTGCTGGGTGTGGCGGGTGTGAGCTGGTGGTGGACCGTGGTCACCGCGGGCGACATGAGCGGCGGCGAAATGTCCATGGACATGGACATGGACACCATGGCGTCGATGGCACCGATGTCGTTCGCCGCTTTCCTCTTCGCATGGGCGGCCATGATGGCGGCGATGATGCTTCCTGCGGTCCTGCCCGTTGTGCGCCGCTATACCCGCGCCACCCGCGACAGCGCCGCCCCGGCGGTAGTCTTTGTCACCGCATACCTGGCCCTGTGGAGCGTCGCGGGCATCCCCGCCTTCTTGGCGTGGAGCCGCCTCAATGAACCACTGGCACACGCCGATCCGTGGGCCGGCCGGCTCGCCGGCGCCGTGGCGCTGGCCGCCGGGCTGTATCAGCTCACCCCGCTCAAAGCGAGATGCCTGCGGCACTGTCACGCGCCGACTTCCTTATCCCTGCCGCAGGGGACGCATCGCGACGGTCTGGCCCGGGCGTTTCGTGCCGGTGGCCGCTACGGCATGTCTTGTCTCGGCTCCTGCTGGATGCTGTTCGTATTGCTGATCGCCCTGGGCACCATGCAATTGGCATGGATGATCGCGTTTTCGCTGGTGATCTGGCTGGAGCGAATAGCACCTCTCGGCGACCGGCTTACGCGTGTGACGGCGGGGATGCTCGTCGTTCTTGGTGTTGCGCTACTGGTGCACCCCGCAGTTGTCAGCCACCTCATCTAATGGCAATGAGTCCCGTGACGAGACAGCGGTGATGAGGGGTTGGACGCGGCTGGTGATGTCGTCGCGGATGCCACGGACGGCGCCGCGGCGGCGTTGAGTGAACCGGGTGTAGCTCTAGAGCATCGCGCCGAACATGATGGCGGCACCGGCAGCCATGAATGCCTGGCATAACGGAGCGAGGCGGGCTAGGTGCGCACTGCGCGCTACCGGTTCGGTTCTGCGCTCGTCGAAGTACCGGTACAGCCAATACAGTGCCGCGGCGGAGAATCCGACTGATGCGAACGCATTGACCGTGGTGATCCACCCGGGTTCGGCAGCAGACCAGGGTGTCTCGTGTCCCGACATGTCCATGCCCGCCATGTGCATGCCCGACGAAGCAGCCACGGTGTGATCAGTCGGGTGGTAGGTCTGGCCCGGGAGTCTGCCGCTCATCACCGCGTACATCCACGCCATCGCCGTCATCTTCACAGCGTGATAGCTGTTGATCAGACGGTCAGCAATACCGGAGGACACCCGGCCGGGCGCGAGCACGAACCAGACCGCGGCAAGGAAGAAAAAGGCCATCGGTGCGGCTGTCGGCAGGCTCATACCCGCAGGCCAGGCCATCACAATCATGGCCGCCGACATCGTCAGATGCAGCAGATGATTGACAGTGCATGTCCATCGGATGGGTTGTGCGGCAATGATATATGCGTTTCGTCAAGTGATTTGGCCCCACTGATCTGCATGAATTTTGGCCCCGGGC
>NZ_JAYJJS010000058.1:0-7041 GCF_020181635.2 Mycobacterium zoologicum
CGCAGCTCACAGCTCTACGGGGTCACGAACCTCCGGTTGGTGATAAAAGTCAGGTCTATGACACCACCACGGACGGGCATGCGTCCTGGCCGTGGGCGGCGCCGAGGGCGAGCAGGTGACGGTGAAAGCGCCAACAAATCGCCACCACCACCGGGGCATCGTCTGCCGCGAGACACCCGCCTTCTCGGCGGCCTGCGTCACCGCAAGCCCGTCGGCGATCACCAACACCGCTTGATACCGCTGCTCAGCCACGCTCAACTCCCTCATGAAGGGAGTGTCAAGGATCAACCGAAGCAACTGTCAAGCATCAGCCGAAACACCGTCAAGCATCAACCGACACCGAAATGTCAAGCATCAACCGAGGTCATACAGCGAAAATGGAGCCACCTAGGAGAATCGAACTCCTGACCTATTCATCATGGTTAAAACGCGACCAGGCATTCTCTGGATCGCAGGAATTTCAGATCCGCACAGGTCAGGGCATCGATGGCATGTTCGATTACGCCTCTGCGTGCAGGCGCGCGCAGGGTTTTCGCGCCCTAACCGCGCCCTCATGGCACGTTTCCGCGCCTCGAAGCGGCGCTTCGCGGCGCACGCAGAAGCGGCGGCGACCCTCAGGTCGGGTTATCAGTGCCGAGCTCCACAGACTTACGGTGCGCTCGGGCCTCCCGGCGTACCGAACTGGCATGCTGCGGGTCGGCGAGCAACGCCCGCCGCGTGCGATCGTTAGCTTTCACGTCGAGCCAAGAGGCACACTCACGCTCAGCCTCCACCGGGTCAGCTCCATCATCCACACGATCTTCAATCCATTCCTCGGTCAAATCGGCCTCATCGAACGGACCTACCGTGCTGTCCGAATAACGTTGGGTGGGCACGACCAAGCGGGTGCTGTGGTACACCCACCTCTGCATCAGAAAGTTGACGCCCAACTGACTGAGCACGGCAATTCTCCGATGCGCCGGCAGCTCGCGAGATGCGATGACTTCGAGGTCGATGAAGTCTGCTGAGTAGTCCTTGCCCTCAAGGAGTTTAGGCAGCGGCATCGTTGAGAATGGGGCGTTGGACCACTTCGAACGAAGATTGTCGGGTGCGACCGAAGCAACCAAAAGCTTGGGGTGCAGGTCAACACCTCGTCGTAGCGCACAAGGATGTTGGAGCACCAAGACCAGACGTTGCGCGTCAATGCGATAGATGTCGCCGGTGAAGGTGGGCCGGTGTGCGCCTATCTCCGCCTCCCGAGCGAGATAGATCGACTCGGGGTCGTCCGGTGTCTCCAGCTCCGTCGACACGCGTCACCCCTTGAACCGAATGGAAACCGCCCCATCCTCTGCGATATAGGACTCAAAGGCGCTGTCAGGATGACTTTCTCGCCAATCGGGATTGACCTCGCTGAGGACGTATTCAGTGATGCCATCCCCCGTGTGCGGGCTGGCCAGGTCAAGAACGAGATCGAACCTGCCACGTTCGAGCAAGTCCATCCGCGTAACCCCGATTTCCTCCGTGATCGGCATTTCAAGCCACGACGCAGGTTCGTCGATGAAGCGATCCGACAGCATGTCGACGAGCGCCAAGAGACGGACGAGTTTCAGTCTGTTCTCGCCGCTTACGCCAGAACCCTTGCGCCACTTGGCCAATGCGGGAACACTCACACCGACTACTCGAGCAATATCACGCCACGCGAAGCCGTAATCCGCAAGTTGCTCGAGGGCCTGAGTCGCCCCGATGTGGGACCGTTCGACGGTTTTCTCTTCCAAGCGGATCTTGTGTGTCCGCCGTCGCACGCCGCGCATCTCATCCTTGAGGTCAGATGCGCGGCGATAGAACACGTCGGCCGTGTCGCATTGAGACGAAGGCGTGCTTTCCGGCAGTTTGCTCAGACGGTAATCACCTGTCCCAGAGGTGGTGTCGTCCCGCAGGTTCCCGCTGAAGAATAAGGTAGCCATATTCACTCCCGTCCTGGCTGTTGGAGCACTTTGGTCCGCAGATCCGGCTTAATCAAGGATTCAAACAGCGGTCCGATGGGCTCGTGCAGGCGTTGCGCAGTAGCATCGACAAGCTCGGAGTCAAGGGGCGGGACGCGGTTGCGGGAGTCAGCCCAGGCGCTGTCGATGTCGATGAGAAAGAAATCCTCCTCTTGCCCTGACGGTTCCTTGAGCCTTTGAAGCGTCGGTGTCGACGGAATGACCACGCCCTTCGCCGCTCCGTACCGCAGCGTGAGGGTGTCACCAGCGTCCGTGGCTCTGCATTGCACGACATGTTGTTGAGCGGCAGGGGTGAGCTTGAGTTTGGCAAGCTGACCCTGCGGGCCGAGGAGGCTGTCAACGACCCACTCAGACCACCCGTGCCCACAGAGGGGAGCACGCACCTCGTTGATGTAGCGCAACCCAATCCTGACGCAGCCATCCACAGGCGCCACGTCCTGACGAGCCACCACCATCGCGGTGATGACCTTGTTGAACGCTTCCCAGCCTGGGTAGTCGGTCATCTCCAACGTCATTGCGTCGGGCCGGAACGTGATCGCAATGTGGCGATCACGCGCCACCAGCTTGGGCATGCTGAATGCAACGTGCTCTCCGGTACCGATGTTGAACTGCCGTCCCTCCTCACGTTCTAGGATCGGCGCCCACTGCGACAACATCTCCTTGAGTACCGCCAGTTCAGGGCGAGCGGGCGGCTCGGTTGGTGGATGACGCAGCTCTACCAGCACCAACGCGAGGGCGTCGTTGGGGTATACGGGGCGGGCGGACATACCGCCATGATAACCAGAACTGTAACCAAAAGTGATACTTCTTTGGTGCGTTGCAGCATCAACGGTACCGAAACGCCCAGGTCACGGCATGCTCCGGCCCCTGTCACGTACCGATGCGCACCGTATGCCCCCGGGGAGAACCGAACCGCCCCAATGCCCCGCATTGTCAAGCCGACCGCAAGCGCGACAACACCCAGGACCACGAAGCCGAACCCACGCACGCGATGCAACCACACTCGAACGGCCAGGCGGAACACGGCTGCAGCCGCGGACGCCGGGAGACCGCGAGCGTCCGCGGCCTGCAAGGCCGTCGGCTGCGAGCCGGTCGAACGGCGGGAGTGGCGTAGGCCGTGTTTCGGCTGGGACCAACGCGGCTTGCCGCACCTACCAAAGTGCCCTGCGAGACCAACCTGGAGCAGCACGGGACCCAGATCCTGACCGGCATCGATGAAGTCCGATGGCGGAAGCGGTGGCGTCCCCGCCGCCGCGGTTGCAGCCGAGGGACGTCATTGCCACCTCAGCGAGCGCCGGGGACCTGCCCGCCGTGATCCTCGAAGTACTTGTGGGCGGCGGCTCTGGCCGCGTCGTAGGAGGCGAGCCGCTCTATTTCCTCGACGACGACACCGTCCATCGTCAGCGTCAGCGTCACGCGGTCTTCGATGTGCTCCGGTGGCTCGGATGGCCAGATTTCGAGGTAGACCTCGCCGTCACCGATCCGAGCGATGATGCCGTGCTTGACGGCGCGGCCCGGCATCAGCGCACCGTCGGCTTCGTCGTAGGACTTGCTGACCAGCATCCAGTCCAGCTGCATAGTGACCACACTCCTGGGTTGGGGGCTCCTCCTTCTGATTCACCCTCTACTTCTTATGGGTGCGACGGCGCTTCGTTTTTCACCTGACGTGCCGGGAAAACCGCGTCCGCCGGTTCCCCGCGGGCATAGACCGAGCACTGAAGTCCGTCACTGCCAGCAGCAGATCGCCGTAGCCGCGACGGAGTGCTCCATCGGCGTCCGCGGCGATGGCGGAGGTCAGTGCGTGGACGAGGACTCGGACGCCTTGGTCGACTTCTGCACTGTGTTCGTGGTGTTGTTGTTCATGCGCCGCACGGTAGACGGCAGGGGTGCAGCGGCGGCTGAACCAACGCGCTACCCCGAGCGCTACCGGTACGCCGGACGGCTACGGATCTGGGTGTTCTCCGGCAACCCGACGCCCTTCTGCGCCAACGCCCGCAGCACCGACTGTCCGACACCCAGCGGCAGCGCCGCCGAGCTGTGTGCCAGCGCAACCGGGATAACCGCGTTCGGGTAGAGCCGTGTCCGCACTCCGTCGAGCACCTCGCAGATCGTACGCAGCGTCGGGTAACTGTCGAAGTCCTCGGCTCCCGGACCTTCGTAGGGAAGGACCCCCGCCTTCGGCGGCACGGTGATGACGAGCGGGTCGCCGGCGTTGGTGCGGTAGATGAAGCGGCGACCGTAAAACTCGTCGGTGCCGTACTTGTTCCCGTCAGGGCGACCCGTGACCCGGTTGATGTACGCGGTCGTCAGCTTCATCACGTGTCCCTCTGGGATGAGATCACTAATGAGTTCGGCGTGTTCGACGAACCTGCCGGTCTTCTCCACGCCGACCATCAACGGGAGGTCAGTATCCTGGCCCTCCGACCAGGTGAACAGCTGCTGGAGGTAGTCGTGGAACCTGCGTTTGAGCGGCGCCAGGCCACCAAACAACGCCAGTGGGCCGTCTGTGACGAAGATCGTGTTGCGGAACGCGTCGAGCGGGCGTTCCGCCTCCGAGTAGAACAGATCGAGGTACGACAGCGTCATCAGGCGTTCGGCGATGTTCATCGTCCGCGTGATGGCGGTCTGGTTCGAACCCTCAGGGCTGTACTCCTCATGCGTGCGGAGCACATCGGCCAGGTAGAGCGTTACGCCGCAGTTCGGGCACGTTCCGCCCTCCTTGCCCACGGCCGGCCCGCCACCAGCGGGGTAGTCGTGCGTCCGCGACGGGCAGGTGCGCAGACCGATCCCGGCGGCGGCTGCGCCAGGAGCACCGTGCAACGTGAGCAGCGCATCGGCCAGTGTCCGCGGTGACGCTTCGTCGACGCGAGTGTTCTGCAGGAAATGGTCCGCCTCGCGGCGCCACGTTTCGATCCCTGAGTGTCCCGGCTGCACAAGGCCGGAGCCAGGCAGCGCCGCGTCGAAGGACGCGGCCTGATGTGCGTCACTGACCATCCGCGGGTCGACGAACGGTCCCTTGCCCGCTTCGTTGAGCTTGTCGATTTCCAGCAGCGACCCGGCTACCCGGATATAGCCGACCTTGACCGTCGGGTATTCGCGTGTTGCTTCGACCTCGGTCTCAGATCCGTCCACCGTGATCGAGAACCTCACGTCGGTAGCCTGCGTGCGTGTTGGCAGCGACGAGACGGCCACGCATAGATCAGTCACCTGCGCGTCGTCGTCGGGACGGGCCTGCGCGACCTCCCAACGGGAGAAGGCTTCCTGAACGGCCTTGCTGGAAACGGTGGGCACGTGTCCCAGGCGTGGCGCTCTTTCGCTCGGGTAGGGCACGTCACGCCTCTTCGGCAGTACCGTCAGCCGAGACGGCCGCCAGCCCCGCCGCCTGTCGGGCTGCGTTGATCATGGCGTGGTCGAACTTGGCGACCTGCACCGGGACGATGTATTTGCCCGAGTAGGTCTTCATACGCACGAACCCGATGTCCTCGCACCGGCGGATACTGTCGGCCCAGGTCTTGAAGTCGTAGTAGTGCGAGAGCTCTCGAGTTTCGTTGTCGGAGTTCAGGTGCGCTACAAGCCAATTGGAAGTGTTCGACAGGATCCGCTGGTCGACGCTGGACACCTCCTGGGTGGCGTAGACGAGACCTATCTTGTACTTCGCGGCCTCCTTCGACAGGCGCACCCATGGGTTGCCCGCAACCTCCTTCGCCCCGCGCTCGAACAGGTTGTGAGCCTCTTCGACGACGATCTGGAATTTCACCGCCTCCTGCCCCCCACGGAACCGTTCGTTGGCGCGTGCGAGCAGGTAGTTGACGATGTTTTCGCTGATGATGCGCTGGACGTCTCCGGTGCCGTGCGACAGGTCAACGATCGATAGCCGGCCGTTTTGCATGTCGTCCCATACCTGATCCTCGACACGGGCCGCGGAGTGCGACGAGTGGAACTCCCGGAGCGACCTGACGGCCGCCTTGCCGCTGGCACGGTTCAGGAACTCCGCGATGTGCTTGAACGGTTTGTCCCCGCTGCCTGATGAACTGGTGTTCCACGTACCTTTCTCAGCCATGTAGAGCGCGACTGCCTGTGCCGCTCGGGGAGAAGTTGCTCGGTAGGTGCTTCCGCTTGTGGGGTTACGCACGAGATTGGGGTTCGTAGAGTTGAAGTCGTCAAAGTCAGTCTTGTTCCATGAGAAATCGAGGGTCGCTGGCGTCGTTGACCGGCTGAATGCTCCCGTGAATCCACACTCCGCAAGGATTCCGTACATGCCGAGTCGTGCGCGCGTCCAGTGGTTGTGCTCACTAAAGTCTTGCCGGTCCGGTTCATCCCACTTGATCGCGGCGAAGCTCTTCACGAAGGCGTATGTGCCGTACTGGGCGGTCACCGCATCGTTGACGAACTCGGTTATCGCGGTGAAGTTGTCCAGGTCGAAGAAGTTCATACCGAGAGGTTTCACCTGCGGATCGGTGTTGTCTGCCCCCATGCGATAGATGCGAACGGTGTCGGCGTCACCGAGGAGTTTCAGCCCCGTCTGGTCCTGCTCGTTCACGCTGGCGTACTCGCCCTGCGGGTCGAAGATGAGCTGCCCGATAGGCTTCATTCGCTCGCTGGCGTACCGGTTCACAGCGGTGACAAGGGTTTTGATGGTGTTCGACTTGCCGGTCCGGGTCATACCGAACACCGCGGTCTTGCGGGAGATGAAGTCGGAGACGTGCACGTTGACCGGCGCGGTGTCGGTGCCGGCCGCCCGGGCACGTCGCAGAGTGGATGAGAACCGGACGGTACCGAGGGTCACGGTGTCGTCCTCATCGCTTTCCGAGTAGGAGGCGACCCAGGCCAGGACATCTTTGGACGGCAGAAAAACCTGATACTTGGCGGAAGCGACCACATTGTCGACGTCGGCGCCAAATTCCACTGGGGCGTCTTCGGCTTCGGTGTAGAAGGTGCCGATCACCTCGCAGTCGAATGCGGACTGCTGGAGTTCGTTTCGCGTGAGTACGTCGGTGACTTCGTCGGAGGAATTGTCAATACCTGTGGATCGGGGTGTTTCAGGCGACCTCCGTTTCGG
>NZ_JAYJJS010000059.1:0-6317 GCF_020181635.2 Mycobacterium zoologicum
GCCCGGGGCCAAAATTCATGCAGATCAGTGGGGCCAAATCACTTGACGAAACGCAGCTATTTCTGGCACTGACCAGACGTGCCCGTGTGGATGCCCCCTCGTCAACGAGGAATCCATCAAGTCCGGGCAGTGTTTGGAGTGCTACTACTCCGGCGGGGTGACCCAGTGAACGCCCCACCCGACACGCTGCTGATGCTCTCCGGCGGCATCGACTCGGCGTTCTGTCTCTGGCAGCGGGTGCAGGCCGGACTGCCCACCCGGACACATCACGTCCACTTCCAAAACTCGGACAATCGCGCCGACGCCGAAGCCGCCGCCGTCGCCGACATCTTGGAGTGGCTGGCCCGCAACGGTGGCCACGGGTTGATCACGCACACCGCGAGCCGGCTGGACCATGGGGACCTTGCCCTGCATGGGCTCTGGGACGGCTTCATGCTCGCCTTCTGGGCGGGCGCCATCCTGCACGCCGATCCGTTCATCGCCAGCGTGATCGTCGGGGTACAAGCCGACGATGCCGGACCTCGTGACGACGTACGTGACCAGCTTTTCTGGCGGATCGCGGCCAACGTTGGCCGCCGCCAGTTCTGGCTTTCGCATCCGGCCCGGAGTCTGACCAAGCGCGACATTATCGCTGCGATGCCGCCGGAGTTGGTCGACCTGTGCTGGTCCTGCCGCCGACCGCAGGACGGGCACCCGTGCCATAGCTGTCACACCTGCCGGCTTGTGGACGCGGCGAGGGGAGTCCGGCCTTGACCGCCCCCACCCGCCGGGGCCGCCCGGACACCGCCCCACCGCCATGGATGGTGCTCCTCGGCGCGATCCTGGCCGATGTTCCGCGCCTGCCTGGACAGGCTGCTTGCTGGCGGCACGTTGAGACGTTCGACCGGGGCCGCGGACGGTGACCGCGAA
Organism: Mycobacterium zoologicum; assembly: GCF_020181635.2. Classification (NCBI taxonomy): domain Bacteria; kingdom Bacillati; phylum Actinomycetota; class Actinomycetes; order Mycobacteriales; family Mycobacteriaceae; genus Mycobacterium; species Mycobacterium zoologicum. The sequence goes on from NZ_JAYJJS010000059.1 coordinate 910, forward strand.
GCCGTCCAGGAGGCCATCGAGGTCTGCGGCCGATGCCCGGTACGTGATCGCTGCGCCGAATGGATTGCCCGCGCTCACCCGCAACGGCCGCCACCCGGAGTCTGGGCCGGCCGCTACCAACCACAACCCACCACCCGACGGAAGAAGGCAACAACATGACCAATTACGGCCCCTATGTCCCTGGCGAAACCTTCCCGGTGCTCGACGCCGACCGCCGGTCGGACCAATACCGGTCTGGTTCTGTAGAACCAGACCGGTCGGAGTCCGCGCCTACCGCGAATATCAACGCCACGTCATCGCCGAATGCGGCTTCACCGAGCCCTACATCAGCGAGACCGACGATTGGTGCACGATGCCGCTACGCGTCGTCGTGGACAGCGCCTCAGACGTGCACATCGAGTTCGGACCCTATGACCTCAACATCGCCGACATTCAGGCACTACAGCGCGCAATCGGCACCTACTACGAGAACGTCAACCGCAGCCGGCTGCGGGTCATCGGTGGCGGGGGAAACCAGTGACCGACACCGCTCTCGCCACCCGTTGCCCGACTTGCCACGTACCACCGGGCGAGCCGTGCCACCGTGGCATTCCGTCGCCGCACAGGGCACGTCAGGACCGCGCGCGGTCCCTTGAAATCGCCACCACTCGAAAGGAATACCGATGACCCCCGAAGCAGCCGAGGAAATCGACGCCGCCCGTGATGCGCTCGCCCTGGTCGACGCCGCACTATCCGGCGACAATTCCGCCGCGCAATTCATCGCCGGAACCTATGTCGATAACGCGGGAGTATTGCTTAGGCAATTACTCAGCATCACCGAAGTGTTCGCCCGTCGCCTCGGCGAACTCACCGAGACCGGCCCCCACCAAATTGTCCAATGGCTGCGCGACGGTGTAGCCACAACCGAAGGAGAAATCAGTGAGTAGCACCGAGACCCCCACCGAAACCGAGGTGGCCGACACCCCGACGACCGAGGTTCAGCCCGAACCTGAGTCCGCCGAGCGGGCGCCGGACCCTGTGGCGGACGACGCCGATAGCGATGCCGCAGAGCAGTTCTCACGTGACTACGTCGAGAAACTTCGGAAGGAATCCGCCGGCTACCGCGACCGCGCCAAGGCTGCCGAGGCCGCCGTTGAAGCCCTCCAGCGCCAGCAGGTCGAGCGCCTGGCCGATGACGCGGGAATCAAGCCCGCCGCTATCTGGGCGGTCGCCGAACTGGGCGCCCTGATCGGCGAAGATGGCAGCGTCGACGCCGAACTGGTCAAGGGCGCAATCGGTACCGCGCGAAGCACTCTCGGGGTCAGCGGGCGGCCACAGCCACCACGGTCCCGGAATATGTTCGCCAGCGGCAGTGGTGTCCCGCAGGAGACGCCGAAGGGATTCGCGGAAGCATTTGCCCCGCGTGAAAGGTAGTAGACTTGGCCCAACTCGCCTGATGCGGGAAATAGGTCGCGGCCCGGAGCCACGCCATCAATCACTTGATGTGCGCGCTTCCGGGCCGCACCCGTTGAAAGGCAGTCCATGACTATCGAATTGACCACATCGACCACGGCGGGCGCCTGGTCGCCGGATCAGTACAGCTTCGCTGCGGCCGATGTCGTTCCCGAAGCATTGATTTTGAAGACCAGCACCGTCTCCGGGCACATCGAAGGCGACAGCCCGTCTTTGAGGGTTGCGTACATCACCGACGACGAATCAGCCGCCTACGTCGCAGAGGGCGCCCAGATCACCGACAGCGGCCCGACACTGTCCGAGGCCACCGTGCACGTCAAGAAGCTGGCCCGCCTGGTCAGCTTGTCCCGCGAGCAGTTCAACAAACCGGAGACCGCAACCCAGACCGCCCAGAGCGTGGCACGCGACCTGATCCGCAAGGCGGACCTGTCCTACCTTGCTGAGAGCGCGCCGACACCGCCGGCCACCGGGTCCACCGGCATCCTGAACACCGCGAATGTCGTCGACGGTGGCGAGGTCGCCGCCAACCTCGACGGCCTGGTGGACCTGGTAGCCGAACTGGAAGCCAACCTCGCCACCCCGCAGTACATCGTGGTGTCGCCGGACGTGTGGGCATCATTGAGGAAGCTGAAAGTAGGCGGCGACCAAATCAATGCCAGCCTGTTGGGTGCCGGCACGACTGATGCTGTTCCGATGCTGCTCGGCCTGCCGGTGCTGCGGTCACCGTTCATCCCGGCAGGCAGTGGCCTGGTCATCGACCCGGCGGCAATCGTGGCCGCCGTCGGCCCGCTGAACATCGCCCAGAGTGAGCATGCACTTTTCGCCGAGGACAGCGTCATGTTGCGCGCCACCTGGGCAATCGGCTGGCAGGTCATGCGGCCCTCCCGTATCGGCCGGTTCACCATCGCCAGCGACGACGGCAGCAGTTAGACCGGTCCGGCCGTCGGAGTACACGCCGATACCGCCCGGCGGCCGGACCTTCAAAACACCAACGGCTGGTCGCCCAACTCCTCGACCAGCCGGTGACGCCGACCCCAGTTCGTGTGAGGGGACTGAGGTTGTGGCGGAAGTCGGCCCGACACCTTGCCCTCGTCAGCCAAGGTGTCGGGCCGCACCCATGCATAACTATGCAGCGACCTGGCCGGCAGCGATGATGCGGACGCCCGCACGCAAGCCCCTGACCTGCGACGATGGTGGGGGAGTGCCCCTGACCTGCACCGATCCGCCGCTCGCGGCTTAGGCATCTGTGTGTGCCACCCCCTACCCCCCACTGGACTGCATAATCATGAATGGTTACGGAAGGCGGCGCGGATGCCCGAGTACGACTCACTGAATGAGGCGATGGAGGCCGGCGACGAGCTGGCGGAGGCGGAGATCCGCTATCGGCTGCTGGCGGAAGTGTTCGAGGCGATGCCGCAGCTTCGAGGCAACCTCAACTCGGCACTGGAACGGGCCAAGGCAGAGATCATCCGGTTGCGGGCGCTCGCCAAGCCGGAGGTCGACTCGGGCGAGGAGAAGCCGCTCGGCAAGGTGGTCGCGTTCGATGCCGGCCGCTTCCGCAAGTCGTCAGGGGATGCTTTGACCTAACGCGCGTTAGTTGCGCTTCCTGCCCTCGCCCGCCCGGGGCGCACACTTCCTGACCTGCACGAAAAGGCCCCCGACATCGCGTCAGGGGCCGATTCGTCGTGCTGGGGCCGGTCAGTCGGTTCTGCTTTCCAGGTACCGGTCAAGTGCCTTCGCCTGATCTACCAAGGCGTTGGCCTGCATCGTCAACGACATGATCGTGGACGACACTTCACTGCGGGAGCATTCGCCCAGCGGCTTGAAGCTTCCCGGCTCGACCTCAAGGAACGCGGGCACCTGCCCAGGATTACGGGCATCGTCGTCGGCGGGACCGGCCCCCGTGAACATCTCGCTCATCGGGTCACCGTACCGTTGCCGCCCAGCGCGTCGAGGCCAGTTGCGGTCGTCATGACCGTGACTCCCCGATGTCGCGGTGGAATCGGCAAGCCTCATCGGCTGCATTGACCCGCCGCCGGCACGGCTTGCCCGTCGTCGGCGCGATCCGGCCGCAGCGGACCGACCTATCTTCTACGCGCCGCCGAATCCAGATAGGCAGCGCGCCGGGGTATTCGTGTGCCGGGAAGCGGAAGCCTGGACACTCGGCGCCGTCCCCGCCGTCCGGGTCCATGAGCCAGAAGCTGCGATGCCCGCTCAGGTTGACGCATTCGACCAGCCGCCAGTTGGGCGCCCCGGAGGCGGTGAGGTCAACACCGTCGATTACCCGCGGGGCATTGTCGTCGGTGCTCATCGGGCGTAGACCTGTTCAACGGTCAGCTTGCCGATCCCGACGCCCGCGGCGTGGGTGATGTCGGCGACGAACTCGCCGTGTTCGTCCAAGTAGGGACGTAAGGCTTGAAGTGCTTCATCGGCGGCGCGGATGTGTCGGCGCGCTTCCATGATGAGGCTGAGCCGGTTGTCGGCTGCGGTGCTGCTGTTCATGCTCGGCATGTTGGCACCGGGGTCCGACAGGTTTTTCTTGCCGGCGCCGGCAAAAAGGGCGGCCGGCCCGTCCGAGCACTGGCGGCTGTGCTGGCCGATGGCGTGGCAGCACGGGTGATAGGTGCTGTTGACTGGGTGTGGTGTGGTGGTGGACATGGCGACTCCGTTCAGAGGGTTTTCTGAACAGTCGGAAATGTTTTCGACAGAGGCAACGCAAGTTGGCCGGGTGAGTGTGGCCGATCGGATGGGCGATGGCATGGTCGATGTCGCAGTAGGTGGCGGGGCGATCGCAACCGGGGAATCGGCAGGTCATATCCCGGGCGCGAATGAACGCGGCCAGGGCGGCTGAGGGTCGGTAGCGCGGCTCGGCGGGCGCATCGCCGGGGTGGTGCAGCGGTTTGACGGTGGCGCCACCGCGAATCAGCTGCGCCAGCAGCGGCCCGGGTACGCTGCCACCGCCGATGATGCGCCCCGACGGCGCGGGACGAGCTTGGCGTTGCTTTCCGGCCGGCTCGGAATCGCCGCAGGGCTCGCCATTGCCGAACTGCGGGTCTGCGGCGGCATTCAGTGCGGCTTGGTCGGCCACGACGTAGACGGTCACGTTGGTCGAGCGGGCATCGGAACCGGCAGACGACGGGCAGTCGCTGTTGTCGCAGGCACAAGACAGCGTCTCGGCCCCCACGGCCAGGGCGCCCAGGGCATCGGCGCGGCGCTGGGCGAGGGTGCGCGGGTCGTCGTCGCAGACGGCGTTGGCCATCTGGGCCAGCCGCTGGGCGAGGGCGGCGGCGTCGGCGTCGAGCATCCGGCCCCACATTCCGGTGGTGCCGTTCTCACTGTTGCGCGTGTCGACGACCACATCGCGGCCACGCGCACTGTGATGGTGGCGCCGGATGGCTTTCGGGTCGTGCCGGTCGATCAGCGCGTCGATGGCCGCAGCGGCCTTGGCCGCCGACAGTCTTCCGAGGCCGGTGGCGACCCCGACGAGTTCGGAGTCGACGGCGTGCAGCAGGTAGGGGTCGGTGATCAAGCCGGTGTGCCAGACGATCGTGGAGACCAACCGAACGCTGATCATGCCGTCCAGAAACGACGCAGCGACCTTCGGCAGCCGGTCGCGCAGCGCCGAGGCCAGATACAGCTGGGATGACGCCATACCGTGGCTGATGCGCTCTGCGGCGGCGACTTCGGACGCCGCGACGTCCCAGTAATCGCAGGACCAGCGTGATCGGTTCACCGCATCGGTCCCGCGAGTGCGTCGTGCCACCAACTCGCCGATCGCGGCGAGCCGGCGGGCCGCCGCAGCGGCCTCCACCCGGGCCCAGCCTCCGATCGCGTCCACCAGGGAGGCGTCGTCGACTTCGGCCAGGTCAGCGGGCTCGGTGAACTGCGACTCGAACATATATGCGGCTCCTCAGGTTCTCGTGGGGAGTGTGACCTGCAGTCCTCCTAGGCAGAGG
>NZ_JAYJJS010000060.1:0-6077 GCF_020181635.2 Mycobacterium zoologicum
CGAAACGGAGGTCGCCTGAAACACCCCGATCCACAGGTATTGACAATTCCTCGCCGCTGTGATAACCGACGCGGTGATTACCGGCATCGACGACGCTCCGCTGGTCGACAGCGGGAACGTCTATCTAGGCGCAGTCCCAGGACACTGGACACTGGGCCGCTTCAGTCGGGATGTTGAGATCAACGGCGGTCAAGTTGACCCTACAGAAGATCCCTGGGCAGACATGATTCTCGTCGCACCGAACCACGTTGAAAGCGGCACAGGCGCCATCATCGGTAGAGAAACGGCGCGTATGCAAGGTGCTGACAGCGGGAAGTACGTAGCATCGGCAGGGCAACTGCTCTATTCGAAGATCCGGCCGGCGCTTAACAAGGTAGCTGTGGCTGACGAGGACTGTTTGACCAGTGCTGACATGTATGCCATGTCCAGTCGCAAAGACGATGATCACCGCTACCTGCAGTACTACATGCTCGCACGCCCGTTCCACACCTTCGCGACCCTGGCGTCTCAACGTGTGAAGATGCCCAAAATCAACCGAGAGGAGCTCGGTGAAGCGCCGTGGCTCCGTCCCCCGATCGACGAGCAGCGCAGGATTGTTGCGTACATCGATGAGCAGACATCGAAGGTCGACACACTGATCGCCGAGACCGAGCGGTTCATCGAGCTCGCGCGGGAGCGCCGGTCGGCGCTGATCACCGCAGCGGTAACCGGGCAGATCGACATGCGCGGGGAGGTAGCCTGAAACATGGCACAGCACAACGAGATCGAGTTCGAGAAGGAGATTGCCGAGTACCTCGCCGCCCACGGCTGGCTGTACTCCCCGAACGACACCGGCTACGACAAGGAGCGGGCGCTGTTCCCCGGAGACGTGCTCGGGTGGCTGGCGGACACGCAGCCCGACCAGCTGGCGAAGGTGGTCAAGCCGGGCTCCAAGGACCTCGCCAAGCAGCAAGAGCAGCTGCTGGACCGGATCGTGAAAGTCCTTGATACACCGTTGGAGAACGGCGGCGGCACCCTGAACCTGTTGCGGAAGGGGTTCTCGCATCTGGCGGCGAAGTTCCAGATGTGCGTGTTCCGGCCGGAGTCCACGCTCAACTCGAAGCGCAACGCCGACTACGCCGCGGTGCGGCTGCGGGTGATGCGGCAGGTGCACTTCTCCACCGCCGACAACCGGTCGGCGGACCTGGTGTTCTTCGTCAACGGCTTGCCGGTCGCGACCGCGGAGCTCAAGACCGACTTCACCCAGACCGTCGCCGACGCGATCACCCAGTACCGCACCTCCCGCCTGCCGAAGGACCCCGCGACCGCGAAGCGGCAGCCACTGTTCGAGTCCGGCACGCGGGCGCTGGTGCACTTCGCGGTGTCCAACGACGAGGTGTGGATGACCACGCGCCTGATCGGTGAGAAGACGCACTTCCTGCCGTTCAACCGCGGGACCGAGGCCGGTGGTGCAGGGAATCCACTGAACCCCAACGGTTCACGGACCTCGTATCTGTGGGAACGGGTCCTGCAGCGCGATGCCTGGCTGAACATCCTGGGCCGCCTGATGTACATCAAGCACGAGACCTCGACCGACCCGATCAGCGGGAAGACCACCAAGTCGTCGACCCTGCGGTTCCCGCGGTTCCACCAGTGGGAGGCCGTCACCGAACTCACCGCCGCGGTCACCACCGAAGGCGTCGGGCACCGGTACCTGATCCAGCACTCCGCCGGGTCGGGAAAGACCGACTCGATCGCCTGGACCGCGCACCGAATGGCGCGCCTGCAAATCGACAACGAGAAGGTCTTCGACTCGGTCATCGTGGTCACCGACCGCAACGTCCTCGACGCGCAGCTGCAGGACGCGATCAAGCAGATCGACAACGACCAGGGCATCGTCGTGGCGATCGACCGCGACGAGGCAGCAAAAGCCGGGGGCTCCAAGTCCGGGTTGCTGGCGAAAGCGCTGACCGACGGCAAGCTGATCGTCGTCGTCACCATCCAGACGTTCCCATTTGCGATGAAGGAGATCCGCAAGAACAAGGGACTCAAAGGCAAGACGTTCGCCGTCATCGCCGACGAGGCCCACTCGTCGCAGTCCGGGCAGATCGCAGGCAAGTTGAAAGCTGTGTTGACAGCCGAGGAAATCGCGGACATCGAAGACGGCGGCGCCGTCGACGTCGAGGCGGTGCTTGCTGTCGAGGCCACCGAGCGCGCTGAGTCGGCGAACATCTCCTACTTCGCCTTCACCGCCACTCCGAAAGCCAAGACACTCGAGCTGTTCGGCCGCAGGCCTTCGCCCGATGAGTTGCCGGCACCGTTTCACGTCTACACCATGAAGCAGGCCATCGAGGAGGGCTACATCCTCGACGTGCTGACCGGATACCACTCGTTCAAACTGGCGTTCCAGATCGGGCAGAACGCCACCCACGCCGGCGAGGTCGACCAGGCCCAGGCCACCAAGGAGGTGATGCGCTGGGTCAAGCTCAACCCGCAGACGATCACCCAGAAAGCCGCGATCATCGTCGAGCACTTCCGCGCCAACGTCGCCGACCTGCTCGACGGGCACGCCAAGGCGATGGTCGTCACCGACTCCCGTAAGGCCGCTGTGCGCTACAAGCTCGCGATCGACACCTACATCGCGCAAAAGGGCTACGGCTACGGAACCCTGGTCGCATTCTCCGGCGTCGTGCAGGACGCCGAGTCCGGCCCCGACGACTTCTCCGAGGCCACCATGAATCTCGGTGTACGCGATCTGCGCACCGCATTTCAGGGTGACCAGTACAAGGTCATGATCGTCGCCAACAAGTTCCAGACCGGATTCGACCAGCCCCTGCTGTGCGCCATGTACGTCGACAAGATCCTCTCCGGTGTCACCGCGGTACAGACCCTCTCGCGACTCAACCGCACCTACCGCACCCCCTCGGGCGTGCCCAAGACCGCCGCGATGACCCAAGTCGTCGACTTCGTCAACGAGCCCGCGGCGATCCGGGAGGCATTCGAGCCGTACTTCACCGACGCATTCCTGGAAACCGAGACCGACCCGAACCTGGTGCACGATCTGGCCGTCAAACTCGACACCGCCGGCATCTACACCCAAGCCGAGATCGACCAGTGCGCAGAAGCATTCGTGAAAGGCAAGGGCAACAACGCCCTGGCCGCGGCGGTCGATCCCGGTAAGAAACGCTTCGCCGAGCGCTACCAAGCGGCACTGATCCACAACGGCGGTGAGGGCGACAAGGCGGCGTTGGCGGAGCTGGACATGTTCCGCAAGGACGTCGGATCCTTCGTACGCCTGTATGACTTCATGTCGCAGATCATCGACTACGGCGACCCGGGCCTGGAGAAAAAGCAGATCTACCTGCGCCACCTCGAACGGGTCATCCAGCCCGACAACTACACCGCACCTATCGACCTGACCGACGTTGTGCTCAAACAGGTCAAACAAGTCGACCAGGGCAGAATCGACATCAGCCTGGGCGCGCGGGTCGGACTGACTGGCGTGACCGCCGCGGGCTCCGGTGAGAAGCGAGACCCGAAGATGGTCGCCTTCCAGCAGGTCCTCGACAGACTCAACGACCTATTCGGATCCGAAGACTTCACCGAATCACAACGGGTCTCATTCCTCGAAGCTCTGCTGCGGGCCCTGCTCGACGACCACGAGCTGATACAGCAGGCGAAGGTCAACACAGCCAAACAATTCATCGAATCCCCCGACTTCGACGACGCCGTCACCGGTGCAGTCGCCGACAACCAAGGCGCACACGAGAAGATGAGCGACTACTTCTTCACTAACGCGCCCGGGCGGACACACCTGATCTCCGACATCGCGAAATGGTTCTATCAAGTTGTGGCGTCGGATGGTGAGGATCTTGCTTCGCGGTGACGAAAACGGTAGCGGCACTTGATCTGCCCCGCCGAATAGGCGGCGGGCGAGGGTCTGTAGTGGCCGATGCCCGAGCCGGGATTCATCTCGTCCTAGTGCTTTGCCCATTCGGCGAAGATGTCACTCAGCCGCCCGATATCGTCGACTGTCAGACCGATTAGGTGCAACCCATGACGGGCCGCCAGCTCGATCTTTTCGCTCATCTTTTTGGCGTATTCGGCATCGTTGGGCATACCCCACATCTCGACGAATGTGCCGTCCTCGAGTAGCCAGTCAGCCCGGCGGCGGGTGTTTGGGTTCAGCTGCGGGTCATAGGGATACCTTGGCTCGGGCGTGTGAACGATCCCGTATTGGGTGAAGAAGTCATCGACCGCCTTCTCTTGCAGGGACCGACACAGGTGTCCGTCGGCAGCTTTGAGGACGGTGCCGCGCGAGAGCCGTACGCCGTCGTCGGCCAGCCCGGCATCGATGAGGATGTGCGTCCAAGGAAGCTGGCCGCGTGTGATGGCAATACGCAGGAGCAGCCGGTGATCGATGTCGGCCGGCGACAGCGGATGCTGCGGATCTGCGCGGATCGTGGTCAGCTGGGACTCGACGAACGCCGCGCCGCCGAACTCGGCGTCAGCCAGGGCGCGGACCGCCACCGTTGCGCGAGCAGTTGCCCGGGCGAGCGTCGCCGCCATGTTCGGCAGACCAGCGACTGCCACGGCGAGGCACCGGTGACAGTAGGCGAGCGTCTGCGCGCACAGGGTCGTGCGGAACTCACCGGCCGACCGCTCGCAGACCCGGCACGTGCCGATCGTGTCGAGATAGGTGTGGCTGGGAAAGAGGGTGCCGCGGTGGGTGGTCAGTCGTTCCAGCAGTGCGGTGGGTTCGGGGCCCTGCTTGTGAGCTGGCTGGGCGATCCGTGCCAGCTCTGACTCCTGGAACAGTGTGTCCGGCACCTGGTCCATCGCGGCGGGGCTCAGCGGCCGGAAGGTGGGTTCAATGCTCATCTATTCGTAGGACAGGTCACGCAGGTGGCCGCGCCATACCCGCTCGCGCAGTGTCCATCTCAGCGGCGGCAGCCCGATGTCGTCGACCGGGATACCAAGGCGAGCGGCGAACGCACACGCGGGTGCGATCAGCCGCTCGTCTTCGACCCACAGTGTCTCGGTTGTCGGGTTGTACTGGGCGAAGGTCGTTCGTGATGAAGGTCCGTCCGGCTCGGCCCACCGCAGCTTCAGCCCACCCGGGCGCCAGTCCACACGCACGTTGGGGACGGCGCCGGGTTGCCATTCGGTGCTTACAGCTTCGCGTCGCGGATCCGTGGGCGCAGCCGCCGGCACACCTAGCTCGCGCAACCCGTCGAGCACGGCGGGGCGAAGGCGCTCGTCGTCGAGGAACAGGTAGCCCAGAGCGACAGATCCGATCGCGGTATCCCCGGCGCGCACGACCAACGAACTTGGCTGACCTGCCCTGCCTTCGCGTACTGCAACCGACAGCGGACCGAGAGGAGCGGCCTGCGCGGGGAATGTGCGTAACCGTTCGAGAACATGACTCGTGCGCTCTCGCCCTTCGATGTCGGGGTCAATGCCGCGCGCGATCAAAAAGCTGTGCACCGCGTACGCCAGCTCGGCGAATGAGGGTAAGGCGAGTGCGGCCTCACCGTAGGCACAAGGTAGGTCGTCTGGGTCGTCGAAGTCCAGGCCGTCGTAGTCCGCTTCATCCCGCTCGATAATGACGGTGCAGTTGACCTCACCGCCAGACATTTCAGCCAGCAGTGGGATCGCGTTGTCCGGCAGGTAGTCCAGGAGGCGGCGATACAGGAAACCCATGTGGCGGTCGTCGATGTCGCCGCCAGTGGCTCGCGGCCTCGCGACCGACACGGCATGCGGATCGTGCTCGTTGTCCGGGCGGGGTATGAGAGCGACAGGGGCCAGAGTCAGGGCCTGACCTTCGGGGCCCGCGTTGAACGTGTCCGCTGCGTAGCGCGCGAACCGCAGATATGCGTCATCCCAAGTGGTGAAGGAGAGCCCGTCATCGATCGAATCGCCTACCGGCGGAAGCGTGACCGTGTGGCCGTCCCACTCGATTGCGTAACCCAACGTGGCCTCCATTTGTAGTTCCGACGAGCCCGCACTATACGGATACGTACTGACAGACACCCGGACGAGTTGAGGAATTGTCAATACCTGTGGATCGGGGTGTTTCAGGCGACCTCCGTTTCGGT
>NZ_JAYJJS010000061.1:0-5787 GCF_020181635.2 Mycobacterium zoologicum
GGAACACTGGCTCACCAAGCAGCGGAACGCCGGCTCCCACCGACCGTAATATCCAATGGGGGAAAATCGGCAACTTTCGGGATGCGGGGCGGCGCTACTGCCGGCATCCGCGGACGCCGGCGGGTGCGGTGGTCCATTTCGCTACCCCACAAGTCGACCTCGGCGCGAATCCGATTAATGTTTTAACATCTGCTAGGACCAATCCCCTCTAGGCGATGGAGATGTGGACATGAGAGACATGCCTGGTGTGTCAGCGATTTTTCGGATGCTCTGCCTTGCCGCATTGTCGATCGGGCTGATCGGTGTGGCGGCGGTGATTCCCGGAAGGGCGACGGCAGCAGGTTACGAGACACTCATGGTTCCGTCCGGCGCGATGGGCCGTGACATCCCGGTGGCCTTCGTCGGGGGCGGGCCGCACGCGGTATACCTGCTGGATGCGTTCGACGCGGCGCCGGATGTCAGCAATTGGATCACTGTGGGTAATGCCGTGAACACGCTTGCTGGCAAAGGGATTTCGCTCGTGGCGCCTGCCGGCGGCGCCTACAGTATGTACACCAACTGGGAGCAGGACGGCAGCAAGCAGTGGGATACCTTCTTGTCTAGCGAGCTGCCCGATTGGCTTGCGGCCAACAAGGGTTTGGCACCCGGCGGCCACGCCGCCGTGGGTGCCTCTCAAGGGGGCTATGCTTCGATGGCGCTGGCCGCCTTCCACCCCGACCGCTTCCGCTACGCTGGTTCGATGTCGGGCTTTCCGTATCCTTCGCAAACCACGTTGAACGGCGCCATCACCGCAGGGATGGAGCACTTCGGCGGGGTGAACGCCCAGGCCATGTGGGGCCCGGCACAGTTGGGCCGATGGAAGTGGCACGATCCCTACGTGCACGCCGCGTTGCTAGCCCAGAACAACACCCGGCTATGGGTTTTCAGTCCACAGACTCCAACGGCCAGCAATCCGGCCGCCATGCTCGACGCCGCCGACCAGGCACAGGGCAGCAACCGGGCCTTCCACCAGCAGTACCGCAGCGTAGGCGGGGACAACGGCCACTTCGACTTCCCGGTCAGTGGAGACCACGGCTGGGGGACATGGGCGTCGCAACTAGGTGCTATGTCGGGCGATGTTGTGAACACGATCCGTTAGCGGCTGAAGACCGCTCCCCGGCATGCGGAGGCTCCCGCCTCTCATGCCGGGAGCCCGAAGTTCAGCCCGTTGATGCCTCTGAGCGGCCGAATCTGGTCAGCGGGGGCATGGAGTTCTCGCGTTCTCTCCCCCGCGGGTCTGGAGGCATCAGCCACCGGGAGAGCAGTGGTAGAGAGCGGAAAAGGTGCGACCGGGGCCTTTGTGAGGAGCCATCCGGGTCCTCGACCAGACAGGGAACCCGGTCGCGCAGGTCGATGGAAGTTGCCTCCCAGGGGTCCGGCCGTCGGGTGTCCAACCCCGGTCGGATGCACCGTATCCGGTCCGAGTGGGCTCCGGGGCCTCTCACTGTGGCGTCGCAGCGCACTTCGCTTGTGCCACCAACTTGGCGACTGTTGGCTGTCGTTGAGGAGGGCGATGACGGCGTCACTGTGAATGACGACGAAGTTTTGGCCATTGCCGGGCAGTGTGGGCGGTCTTCGGCGAGCTGATGTGGTCACCGGCGTGCTGGCGCTGGCGGGGGCGAGCAGCCCGCTGAGGGCGCCGATGCCGATCATCGTTCAGGGCGGGTCGGACGAGCCGGTCAACGCGGGTGGAGATGTGGCGACCGCACAGGCCATTGACCGTGTGACATTCCCACGAGACCGTAGCGACTTTGGGTGGAGTGCCGCCGGGCGGTGTCGTAATCGTCGATCCAGGCGTCGGCTGCGTGACGCGCTTCTTCACAGGTGTGGAAGTGCCTATTGGGCAACAACTCCCACGCCAGTGTTGACGACGGTTGAAAACCCGGCCAGTCGCGACGTCGTCAACAGCCAGGGTTGAGTTGAACGATTCCGCGACCGCGTTAGCGACAGCAGACAGCTCCCCGGTGTACTCACCATCGCCATCGGTGCGGAAGACGACTCCGGCCATCAGCGCCGCGACGGTGTTGGGTCGAACCTGCCGGCCTATCTCGCGCAGGTCGGCGATGATGCGCGGCGATCCGTAGGTGCCCTTGTGTTTGTGGACCAGGTCGTCGATGGTGGCGGCCAGCGCCACCCGACGCCTGTGTTGTTGGGATTGATCTCCCTTGCGCCACTTCTAAAGCCACGCCTGCGCCGCTCCCCAATGCTCGAGACGACGTCGCTGTACCCACTCTGGGTGGCGATCGTAGTGCCAGGCTGCATTGCTTCCTTGCTCCAGAGGGCGCACAAGCGTTTGAGGACATCGCGCTCCATGGCTAGCTCCGCGTTCTCCCTGCGCAGCCGCTTGAGTTCCCCGCGTTCACTGTCGTAGAGCCGGCCGTCCTCATGTCGCGTGCGGTCGTAGAGTCGTACCCAGTTGCCCAGGCCGCCGCTGCCCAGCGGTTGTTGAGCCCCTGTCGGCGACTTGACCGACTGTTGACGACGGTTGAAAACCAGGCCAGGGGCCACGGGTGGTTTCTAGGCGCGGTCGCAACACTTCTCTAGATTCTGGAGGTTGAATCCCCCCGGCGAGTCCGGAGAACCCGGGGTACATCAGAGTCTCCGGACTCGCCGGGGGATTCACTCGGACTGCTCGACATCCCGGACAGTGATGACCGAACTTGACACGAAGGTCCCCTTGGGAGGCGAGATGACGACCCAATACTGCGCAAAACGAGCTCTCATGGCCGTCAAAGAGTGGTTGCCGATGCCCGTTGCCAGGAGGAGCGAAATAGATAAAGGAATAGCGCTTTCGGATCCCCCTTGCGGGTATCGCTCGAGGCGTCGTCGTCATAGGCGCCGAAGCGCCATCCGGGCCTTCTTTGCGCTGTTATGTGATGTGTATCGCAGTGTTCATGACCCGGGGCTGTGCTGCGGGAACGAACACTCTAAAAGATAATCAGTTAAATAGTTAACGAAACGGCGGCGCCTGGGGGGTCTGTCCGATGGTGGCGGGCGCAGTTGCCGGGCAACGCAACGTCGATTGCTCCGTCGTGATCTTGGCCATCCCGGAGTCGGGGGCAGGGGACCGCGGCCGATATGTGCTGATGATGGCGCTGAGTAGAACCCTGGCTCGTGCGTCCCAGTGCAGCCGTTCATCGGCGGAGGGATGTCGATGACTCCTCGGGGGCGACCCCTCGCGGTGCTGTGGCCAGTATGGGCAGCCACCGGCTCGCTGCGCGAGACGTCGCCGCATCTTCTCCTCGGCGGTGGAAGATCGCATTATTCCGCAAGTTTACTGGCGTGCTTCAATTCTTGTGTGTCTACGAAGGCTGCAATAATTAGAAATTGCGTGGGTAAAGCGCGAAGTTAATACCATAATCATCGAGAAGCAAATCACGCTTTCTATAGCATGTTCGCGGATGATTTGTCTTTGCTGGGTAAATATCTAAAGTCGACGCGGAGCGAAATTATCGTGCCGACAGCAACCGTCGACATGGGGGTAGACGCCTGG
Organism: Mycobacterium zoologicum; assembly: GCF_020181635.2. Lineage (NCBI taxonomy): Bacteria > Bacillati > Actinomycetota > Actinomycetes > Mycobacteriales > Mycobacteriaceae > Mycobacterium > Mycobacterium zoologicum. The sequence continues at coordinate 3,533 of NZ_JAYJJS010000061.1, forward strand.
TCGCGAACCCGGGGGGTTAGGAGTTGTCGCCGTCATCGTGCCTCACGTCGCCGCTGGCCGTCCCCCGGTTGCTACCACAATATAGCTGAGGAGATGTCCCACAGTGCGATGACGAGGCGCCTGTCGCGGGCGCGCGTCCTCACGTGGATCGACATGCGCGAGCTGGCGAGGGCGCCTAGTTGCATCCTGTCCGCAGCAAAGAGTGATCACTCGACTTGGTGTTCCTGCGCATTATTCAAAGTCCCGGAACTGACTGTTGCTCGTTGTGAATTTAGTCGTGTACGGTTCACCGGTAGCTACAGGGGACCCGGGAGCAAGTCGCGCCGGGTGCTTGAATGCGGATTTGATGAAGGGGTTGTTGATCCAGTGAATGAGCGCGCGTTGGTGTGGGTGGGGAGGATGCCGATGGCCATCATGACCGCTGCGGTCTCTGGCCGCCGGCGCCAAACGTATGCGCAGCGTATGCGGTCTGACGCCAGCTGGATTCTGCCGCGTCCAAAGGACGTTCGTCGGCGCGCTCGTCGCACCGAGGTCATTCTGGGATCTGTCCGCTTGGTAACAGCCGAGGCCAGCTATGCAGGGGAGCGTTAGTGGTCGCGACGGACACTGCTACGGAACCGCTGCGTGAGGCCGGAGGTTCCGTCGCACCTGACGGCAAGCCGCCGAGGCCGTTCGCTCTCGGCGGTAAGCCGCTACGTGAGGTCGGCAGCTTCTTCGCGTTGTCGCTCGACACCCTGGTCCAGATGGTCCGCCCGCCCTTCGCCTGGCGTGAGTTCCTCCACCAGAGCTGGTTTGTAGCTCGGGTGACGACCTTCCCAACCGTTTCGGTGTCGATCCCGTTCAACGCGTTCGCCGTATTCATCATCAACATCCTGCTGGTCGAGATCGGCGCCGCCGACGCCTCCGGCACCGGGGCTGCACTCGCTTGTGTCGTCTACATCGGTCCGATATCTACGGTGTTGGTCGTCGCCGGTTGCGGGGCCACCGCGATGTGCGCCGAACTGGGCGCTCGTACCGTCCGTGAAGAAGTCGACGCCATGCGAGTGATGGGAATCAACCCCGTCCAACGTCTGCTGGTGCCGAGAGTGTTGGCGCTCACGGTCAACGGATTTCTGCTCAACGCGGTCAACACCATCGTCGGCTTGGTCACCAGCTATTTCTTCTCGGTCGGCTTCCAACACGTCGATCCCGGTTCTTACGCGGCGAGTCTTACGCTGCTCGTCGGGGTCAGTGACGTCGTCATTGCCTTCGCCAAGGCGTCACTATTCGGGCTGATCGCAGGCTTCATCGCCTGCTATAAGGGCCTCACCGTGGGAGGCGGTCCACAAGGTGTAGGCAATGCGGTGAACGAGACCGTCGTCTACACGTTCATGGCGTTGTTTGTGATCAACGTAGTACTCACAGCGGTCACTACGAAGGCGACGATGTGAGCGGCCCCGCGGGAGTTCGGCTGCCGCGGCTGACCAAGGCCGCGCGCGACTTCAGCAACGGGTGGAACCGGCTGGGGAGCCAGACAGCTTTCTACGTCAGGGCACTCGGTTTCGTGTGGGAAGCCATCGTCCGCTACAAAGTCGAGACGATGCGTCTGGTCGCCAACATGAGCCTGGGCGTTGGTGCGCTGGCCGTCATCGGCGGCACCGTGGTGATCGTGACAACCTTGACAATGTCCGTCGGTGGGCTGGTTGCCATTCAGCTGTTCCGGTCGCTGTCGGATGTCGGCGTACAGGCCTTGAGCGGCTTCGCCTCGGCCTACATCAACACGCGTCTGGCGTGCCCGCTGGTCGCCTGTATCGGCCTGGCGGCCACCATCGGCGCCGGCGCCACGGCGCAGCTCGGCGCCATGCGGATCAACGAGGAGATCGACGCGCTTGAGGTGATGGGCATCCACTCGATCACCTACCTTGTGTCTACCCGCGTGGTGGCCGGTGTCATCGTCGTGATCCCGCTGTGGTGCTTGGCGACGTTGTCCGGCTACGTGGCCACCCGGACGCTCGTCATCTTCGCCTACGGGCAGGCGCCCGGGGTTTACGACCACTACTTCCATACTTACCTGCAGCCAACCGATTTGATCTGGTCGATGCTGCAAGTCATCGGAACGGGAATAACGATCATGCTGGTGCACACCTTCTACGGTTTCAACGCTTCCGGTGGGCCGGCCGGCGTAGGTGAGTCGGTCGGTCGTGCGGTTCGCGCCTCACTGGGAGCAATGATCAGAACCTGTGGATGACCCTCGGTGGGGCGGCATGAAAGTGGGC
>NZ_JAYJJS010000062.1:0-5072 GCF_020181635.2 Mycobacterium zoologicum
TTTACGTGATGCACCGAGGGTGTTTCGCGGGCACTTCCCGTGATGCTCGTCGAATCCTTGACCCGAAAAATGCACCTCATTAGGCTCACCTGGAACACAGCGGCGCTCAGGAGCTGTGATACCGAACTGGAGGAGCCGTCAGGTGAATGGCCATGGTCGCGGCGGAGTGACCCAAGACGGCGATGTTGTCGGATTTCGCTGGTAGCCGCCAACGCCTCGAAGCCCCGGTGCCGAACGTGCAGAGTACACAGCCGACGATCTGTCTGAGCATGATCGTGCGCAATGAGGCGCACGTCGTTCGTGAAGTGTTGGATTCCGTTGCCCCGTATATCAGTACCTGGGTGATCGTCGACACCGGCTCCGACGACGGGACGCAGGAACTCATCACCAGCCACATGGCTGAACTCGGCATTCCCGGGGTGCTGCATGAGCGACCGTGGGTGAATTTCGGCCACAACCGAACCGAAGCGGTGGCACTCGCCCAGGGGTACGCGGACTACATCTGGGTGAACGATGCCGATGACGTGCTGTCCGGGACGCCGGCTTTCAGCCATCTCACCGACGAGATCTACCGGATGAGGCATGGGCGCCGTGGCGGCCACATCTACTGGTATCCGGTGTTATTTCGCGATGGCCTGCAGATCCGTTATGAGGGCGTCACGCATGAATATGTTGATGCCCCGTCCAGTTGGGTGACCGGCAATCTAGGCGGAGACCACCTGATTGAAGATCGTCATACGAGTTTCCGCAACATCTCCGGTGAGAAATTTACGCAAGACCGAGACCTGCTGCTCAACGAAGTCGAGCGTAACCCTGAAAATGTCCGGGCAACATTCTATCTTGCGCGGAGTTACTTTGATCTGGGGGATTACGACAACGCGCGCAAGTGGTTCGCGCGGCGAGTCGAATTGGGCGGCTGGGTTGAGGAGATCTATTACTCAATGCTTCAGATCGCCCAGGCGATGGCACGGTCCGATATGCCCTGGCCCGACGTGCAGGATGCCTATCTGCGCGCATGGGCGTTCCGACCGAACCGCGGCGAGGCACTGGTCGAGATCGCACGCAAATACCGTCTCGAGGAGCAATACCGGCTTGGCCATCTGTTCGCAGAATGCGCAGCTCAGATTCCACTGCCGGAAGACGACATACTTTTCGTCGACGCAAGCCTCCACCTATGGCGGGCCCGTGACGAACAGGCGATCTGCGCATCCCAGCTGGGTGATCATTCCGAGGCCATGACGCTGTGTCGCGAACTGATCGCGGTGCCGGATGTCCCCGACGAACAGCGTCAGCGGATCGCAAAGAATCGTGACTTCTCGGTTCCTGCACTGCTTGAGACAGCGTCGGCGTATTCCGGTGAGCGGGTACGACAACTGGCAACCCGTGCAGGTGATGTCACCGTGAGCCTGATCGCGGGGCCGGATCGTTTAGCGACCGAGCAGAGCCTCAATTCGTTCCTGAGCTGCTGCCTTGATCTGAACCGGATCCGGCAGTTCCTGGTTCTGCCCGCCGGAATATCGGCAGCGGACCGTGCCGTTCTTGCCGGTCGCTACCCCTTCATCGAGTTCATCGAGCCGGCCGCGGGTGAGGGGATAACCGAACGTGGCCGGCTCAGCGGCCAGATCCACGGCCGGCTCTGGCTGCACCTCGGAGCGGGTTGGCGATTCTTCGCACCGGAGCGGTACCTGAGTCGGCTCGCCGCTGTGCTCGATGCCGAGCCGGGCGTGATGCAGGTCGGGATCAATCTCGCCGACGCCACGGACCGCCTTTGGAAGTGCGCTCCCGAGGACGCCGTGCGGCGAACACCCGACGGGGGACGTTACGCGCTGGGCGATGCGATCACCGCCGGTCCGGCGATGTTCGATATGGATCGGCTGAACGGCATTGACGTCGATGACCCGGATCCGATCGCTCGGCTACGACATCAGGTCGGACGCGGTGGCCTGCAGACAGCGACGCTGGACGAGGTGCTGTGCATCGCCAGACCGTGAACGCCGAAACCGCCTTCGGCTGGGCGCAGAGCTACTTTGAGTTCGGCGACTTCGCCAACGCGCGAAAGTGGTACGCACGACGGGTTGAGATGGGCGGTAGCGGCGAGGAGCTCTTCCTTGCGAAGTACCGGCTGGCCGCCTCCATGCACAAGCTCGCTGAGCCCTGGCCCCAGGTTCAAGACGCCTACCTTCGGGCCTGGACGGAGCTACCGAGCCGGGCCGAGCCGCTACATGCGATTGCACGCCGCTACCGCAGCGCCGGCAGCTACCACCTCGGCTACCTTTTCGCACGTCGAGCGGCCATGATCTCGCGTCCTGAGCACGACCATCTGGCCGTCGATGATGCGCTGGACCACTGGCGTGCGATGGATGAACTCGCCGTGTGCGCGGCGTGGATCGGCAAGAAGGCAGAGGCTTTTGACCTGTGCAGAAAGCTCATAGCGTTACCGGATCTCCCCGAGCCGGATCGACAGCGAATCGCAAAGAACCGCGACCTCGAGGTTCCGGTCATGCTGGAGGCCGCGTCGGCCTACCCGCAGGGGCTGCTCGCTGACCTCACCATCGGTGGATTCGGGGCCGATGTGACGGTCACCGTCATCGCCGACGCGGATCGTGCCGCGCTGGAGCGCACCTTGAACTCGTTCCTGAACTGCTGCCAGGACCTCGCGCTCGTCGAGCGGTTCCTTGTTCTCGATACCGGTCTGTCGGGCGCTGATCGTCGGATGCTGCGCGACCGATACCGATTCGTCGATGTCATTGATGCCGACCCGTACAGTGCGCCGGGCGACCAACTTCGGGAGCTTCGTGGACGGGTCCCGGGCAGGTTCTGGTTGCACCTGGGCCGTGGGTGGCAATTCTTTGCACCGGATCATCTGATGGGCCGGCTGAGGTCGGTTCTGCAGGCCGAACCGCAGGTTTTTCAGGTCGGTGTCAATGTCGGCGACGCGACTGAGTTGATCGGCGAGTGCGCGCCCGAGCCCATGGTGCGCCGGAGTGCCGGCACGGGGCGTTATCTGCGCTCCGGCGCAATCTCGATGGGGCCGGCGATGTTCGACACGACCCGTCTGGATCAGGCCACCGCCGCGACCGTCGCGCATGCTGATGTCGTGGGGGAGCTGGGCCGAGTGGGCTGGTGTACCGCCACTCTCGATGAGGTGCTGTGCAGTGTTCAAATTTCTGCACCGCCCGCGTAGTTATTGCGACCGGGGTACCCGACCCTGCTGCGCGTCCGAAGTGTGCGGCGTATGCGTCATCCCTGACTCCCGCAACTGTGTACTCTGCTGTCATGGGATTTCCAGCCGGCGGTGCGCAGCAGACAATACCCTTGCTGCTGCCTGGAGCCGAAGTTTTCACGCAGGCGCTGGACACGATTCCGGGATGGTTCTATCCGCAGGACGTTCGACTCTTTGATTTTGTACTGAACTGCCAGTTGGAGAACGATATCAGGGGAGACGTCCTCGAAGTCGGCGCATATCAGGGAAAGAGCGCGATACTGCTGGCGTACGGCTTACGGGGTGACGAAAATTTAGTGGTCTGCGATCTGTTCGGCCTGAGTCCCGATAATTTTGACCTGCCTGCAGAGGGAATGAACGCCTATTCGGGCTTGACCATCGATTCCTTTTACAATAATTACGATAGGTTCCACGCCCGTCGGCCGGTCGTTGAAGTCTGCCCTTCTGCGCAACTCGAAGATCGCGTTGGCCGTCAGAGCTGCCGCTTCATTCATATTGACGGATCCCACGCGTATAAGTGCGTTCGCGACGATATCCGTACGGCGGTTAATTGCAGTGTCAAAAATGCGGTAATAGCTTTGGACGACTATCGTTCACCGCATACGCCGGGCGTTTCTGCAGCCATTTGGGAGGCTGCGGCATCAGGCATTATATTCCCATTTTGCATCACCCCCTCGAAATTGTATGCGGCCGTGTCGCGTACTGCTCAGAAGGAGTGGTTCGACGAAGTTCTGCGGCTCACGGGAGTTGACAGTCCGTGGGGGTACGAAGTTCATCAAGTGTTAGGTGTTGATCTTTTACGCGTGGGTTGAACACGGAATGCAGAAGTACCGCCCACCCCACCTCGTCTTCGCAGCTATGGCCGTTCGCCACCACATCGAGACCCACATAGATCAATGCCGGCCGCCGTATCCAGGCCAAGTACCCGGAAACTGACGCTGAGTTGCCCGATCGGTGGGGTGGCTCCCGAATTTGCGGAAGCTGTGTGGCGGTGCCGCAAACCTTGCCGGACCCTGTGACAATCTCAGCTCGATGAGCTACGCCACGGGTGGTGACCGGTACGTGATCGCGGATACAGACCTGTCTCGGTTGAGGTCCCGCGCCCCGGACCGACGGGTGCGACGCGCCGTTCCGACGGGCTGAGTACCCCGCGCCCCTCGATGAGATTGTTCTGCAGCTAAAAGGCACTTGACCAGTGATGACAGGCTTTAAACGGGCTGTCAGGAACGGGTCATGCCCAGTGGCGTGGTGTAAGGAGTCGCGTGATCGCGTGATCCTTCGGGTGGCAGTTTAGGCGGTTAGGGCCGGTGTGGTCGGCGTTTGCTGGTGGCCGGACTGTTCGGTGCTGGCGAGGCCCGCTCGGGCGCGGGTGAGGACGTCGAGACCGAGGTAGCGTCGACCTTCGATCCATTCGTCGTGTTGTTCGGCCAGGACTGCCCCGACGAGACGGATGACGCTTCCGCGGTCGGGGAAGATGCCCACGACGTCGGTGCGGCGCCGGATCTCTTTGTTGAGGCGTTCTTGGGGATTGTTGGACCAGATCTGGCGCCAGATCTGCTTGGGGAATGCGGTGAACGCCAGCAGGTCCGCGCGGGCTGCATCGAGATGCTCAGCGACGTGAGGGAGCTTTTCGGTCAGTGCATCGAGCACGCGATCACATTGGGCAACAACTGATTCCGCATCAGGTTGGTCGTAGATGGAGTGCAACAGAGTGCGTACCCATGGCCAGGATGGCTTCGGAGTTGTCGCCATCAGGTTGACCGCGTAGTGCACCTAATGCCGACATCGGCATTAGGTGCATTACTCCGATCTTGCGGTTATGCCGACATCGGGGTGGCCCGTGCTGGTA
>NZ_JAYJJS010000063.1:0-4539 GCF_020181635.2 Mycobacterium zoologicum
TACCAGCACGGGCCACCCCGATGTCGGCATAACCGGAAGATCGGAGTAATGGGTTCTGCAGCGCTGCCAGGCCGCTCCGGGCAGCGTGGCGCCGATCGCGGCAACTAGACCGGCGTGGGCATCGCTGGTCACCAAAGCCACCCCGGACAGGCCGCGGGCCACGAGATCGCGGAAGAACGCCAGCCAGCCCGCGCCGTCTTCGGCGGTGCTGACCTGAACACCGAGGATCTCGCGGTAGCCCTCGGCGTTGATCCCGGTGGCGATCAGGGTGTGCACGCCGACCACGCGGCCGGCTTCGCGGACCTTGAGCACCAGCGCATCGGCAGCGACGAACGTGTACGGGCCGGCGTCTAGCGGTCGGGTGCGGAATGCCTCCACCTGCTCGTCGAGTTCTTGGGCCATGATCGACACCTGCGACTTGGAAAGCCGTGTTACGCCAAGGGATTCGACCAATCGTTCCATTCTTCGGGTGGATACTCCGAGCAAGTAGCAGGTCGCGACCACCGAGGTGAGCGCACGTTCGGCACGTTTGCGGCGCTCCAGCAGCCAGTCCGGGAAATAGCTGCCCTGGCGCAACTTGGGGATGCCCACGTCGATGGTGCCGACCCGGGTGTCGAAGTCCCGGTGCCGGTGCCCGTTGCGGCTGTTGGACCGTTCGTCGCTGCGCTGGCGGTAGCCCGCCCCGCAGATGGCGTCGGCCTCGGCGGCCATCAGAGCGTGAACGAACGTCGACAGCAGCCCGCGCAGCAGATCGGGACTGGCAGCCGCGAGTTGATCAGCCAACAGCTGCTCGGCGTCGATAAGGTGGTCGTTGGTCATCGCGTTGTTCTCCTTCGAGTGACTTTGCCGGTCGTTTCGAAGAATCACGCGATGACCGCCCCCTATCGGGCTATGACACGCCCACCAGGCCTACCAGCCCGTACACCACGCCCTTGGACGCAACTCAGGAACGAACCCCGGGGGTGCCGCGTCCCTTGGCTTGAGGACCTTATGCGGGGCAGCACGCCCACCGGCATCTCGGGCGCCGCGGGTGCAGCGGTGGCGTTCAACTCACCGCGGCAAGGTGGGTCTCCTGACGCTCACCAAGGGGCACAGTTGTACATCAACAGTTGCATCGAGTTCCGCATTATGGACGTGATCCTCACTATGTTAACGGTAACTCGTAAAAATACAGCTATCAGCAAGTTAACTGGCTCTTCCCGATCGGGAGTGCGTGGGCGGGTGCGGTGCTGACGGGGTGAGGCTGGGGATGTAGGCGGGCCCTGGGTGTGAAGATGAGAGCTCCTACACACACATCTCACGACCACAGGACCCAATGTCTGAGCCTACGTGCCTTGTTGCCGACACCATCTGCCGAACCGTCGAGTTGGGGGTGACGATCACCGGCGCGGCGATCGCCGACGAGCTGACCTGGATCGACTGCGGCCCGGTCGAACACGATCCGACCTGCCCGAAATGCGGTGGGACTGGGCGTCTGCGTGATCACGTCGAGCGGGTCCTGACCGATCTGCCGGTGGTGGGGCATCCGACGCGGCTGCGGGTGCGCGTGCCGCGCTTCACCTGCGGCAATGGGGACTGCACGGTGACGATCTTCAGGCAACGCATGGACCGGGTCGCGGTACCGAAGGCATCGACCACTCGCCGGTGTGCCCGCTGGATTCTGCAGCGGTTGGCCATCGACAAGATGTCGGTCTCGGCAGTCGCCAAAGCCCTCGGATTGGGCTGGGAGACGGTGAACACCGTGGCGGCCGAGCTGACCCGTGAGCTGGTCTTCGGCTCACCGGGCCACCTCGAGGGGGTGCGCTACCTGGGCGTCGATGAGCACAAGTGGAAGCACTGCCGCGGCCAGGGCGAGGCCGACTTCGTGACCGTGCTGGTCGATCTGACTCCTGTCATCGACGGCACCGGCCCGTCACGGCTACTGGACATGGTGCCCGGCCGATCAGCCGCAGTGCTCAAGGCGTGGATTGATAAGCAGGATGCGAACTTTCGCAGCCGGGTCAAGGTGGTGGCGATGGACGGGTTCGCCGGCTACCGCACCGCCACCGCTGATGCCCTACCTGCGGCCCGGGCGGTGATGGATCCGTTCCATGTCGTGCATCTGGCCGCCGACAAGCTCACCGCCTGCCGCCAGCGCATCCAGCAGGACACCTGCGGGCATCGCGGCCGCACCGGTGATGCGCTCTACGGGATCCGCCGCATCCTGCTCACCCGCACCGACCTGCTGACCGACAAGCAGAAGGCCAAGCTGAACAAGGCTCTCGTGGCCCATGATGCGCATGCGGCCGTGGAGGTCACTGCCTGCTACTACCAGGACCTGATCGGCGCCTACGCCAACCCGGATCGGCGGGCGGGCAAGCTGGCGATGTTCAAGTGCCTCAAACGAATCCGATCTGGACTACCGAAGGGGCTGGAGGAGTTGGCGCAGCTGGGCCGCAGCCTATGGAAACGCCGCCGCGAGATCCTGGCCTACTTCGATGTCGGTGTCTCCAACGGGCCCGTCGAAGCCATCAACGGCCGCCTGGAACACCTACGCGGCATCGCCCTGGGATTCCGCAACCTCAACCACTACATCCTGCGGTCCCTGATCCACTCCGGCCAGCTTCAAGACCGGATCAACGCACTCTGAATCGGGAAGAGCCAGTTAACTCACATTTTGCCTCCGCTCACCGGATCATCGGCCGCCGGCGAGACTCAAAAAGCCAGGTCAGACATATTTTCCGGCGAGCAGGGCGCCGCCCGCAACCGGCTGGGAATTCCCGCCGGAGGCGGGAATCTGGGCAATGAACGTGTCGCAACCCAGCCGCGCATGAACGGAACCTTTGAAAATCTGAGGGTCACCAGATAGTTTGCTCACAGCCATCGGCGTGCCGTGCCCTTGGTCGCAGACATCTCACCGAGGGGGCCGCGTGTCCAATAACCGCCGCAAAGCAGGCGACAGCTATGAGGCACGCCTCGACCGCCTCCGGGACGAAGGCGTCCGCTATCAGGCACGCCTGGATCGCAACAAGCGCATTGAGAAGCGAGCATCGGTCACTGCTGTCGCCATCTTCCTGGCGATGCAGACCCACCCGATCATGGGCCTGGGCACGGCGCGCGCCGACATCATCGACGACATGATGGACCCGACGGTCGTGTTGGGTCCCTACGCTGTCGACCCGGGTGTGGACTCCACGCTGACGAGCGGCATCGCAGCCGCAGACTTTGACTTCCCCGGCAGTGCCGGGGCGCTGCCGCCCGGGGTTCCGCCCACACCCGACTGGGTCGGCGCCCAGGACCCCTTTGCGTTCTGGTTCAACGCCGAAGTCTGGGAGCCGCTCCACACAGCTCTGCAGGACTGGATTGCCAGCCCGTTCGGCCAGCAGGTCGACGCGTTCATCAACGACACGCTGGGTCCGCTGTCGGGGACGTACCCGGGTGGTCAGTTCAGTGGATTCTGCGGCCTGATCTGCAACGGCGACGACGGCACGGCGACCGATCCGGACGGTGGCAACGGCGGCCTGTGGTTCGGCGACGGCGGCGACGGCTGGAACAGCGACCAGATCGGCGTGAACGGCGGCAACGGCGGTGACGCCGGGGCATTCGGCAACGGCGGTGACGGCGGGATGGGCGGCCTCGGAGCCAACGGCGGCAACGGCGGCAACGGCGGCGAGAACACGGGTACCGGCGGTGACGGCGGGGCCGGCGGAGCCGGCACCTACCTCAACGGCGGCAACGGCATTGGCGGCAACGGCGGCAACGGCGGCGGCGCGGGCGCGGCCAGTGACCTGTGGGGCATCCTGGCGATGGGCAACGGGGGCAACGGCGGTCCCGGTGGCGTGGGTGCAACGAGCACCTCGCCCCTGCTGCCCGGCGGTGCCGGTGGCAACGGCGGCAACGGCGGTCTGAGCGGCAGCCTGGTCGGTCAGGGCGGCCACGGCGGAGTGGGCGGCAACGGCGGGTGGGGTGCCAACGGTCCCCACAGCAACACACCCGGTGTGCCCGGCGGCAACGCGAGTGCGGGCGGCGCCGGCGGCAAGGGTGGCAATGGCGGTGCGTCGTTCCTGTTCGGTACCGAGGGCGACGGCGGCAACGGCGGCGCCGGTGGTGACGGCGGCAATGGCGGCATCGGTGGCCCAGGTGCCTACGGCGGCTACGGCGGCGCTCAGGGTGACGGTGGCTACGGCGGTGTCGGCCTGCACAACGGTGTGAGCGGCCCCTCCGGCTCGCCAGGGGTGAGCGGCCCCGGCGGTCCGGGTATGACCGGCGACACCGGTCCTGCCGGTCCGACGGGCGACACCGGACCTACTGGTCCGACGGGTGACACGGGTGCCACCGGGGCGACCGGGGACACGGGTGCGACCGGGGCCACGGGCGCTACGGGTCCGACGGGCGCTACCGGGGCTACGGGTGACACCGGTGCGACTGGTTCGACTGGCGCCACGGGTGCTACCGGGGCGACTGGCGCGACCGGTGCCACCGGGGCGACGGGTGCCACTGGTGACACCGGTGCGACGGGTGACACCGGTGCCACGGGTGACACCGGGGCGACTGGTGACA
>NZ_JAYJJS010000064.1:0-3316 GCF_020181635.2 Mycobacterium zoologicum
TGGGTACTCAGCCAAATGTCCAAACACAGGATCAACGCTCAACCCGTCAGCAACCGGCCGGTCAGACAGGTCAGGTGCAACGCCTGCGGCCCTCCGCAATCCCACGAATCCTGCCCGCCGGACACGCCTCTACTGCATCCGCAGAAGCGGGCCACTGACCCAGACCCAACCAACACTGCCCGGGCAACGTCGAAGAACGTTCAAATGAGCATAGAGCAAAAGAAAAATACATTGAAATAAATTAGTGCACAGCGGTCAAGCGGCTGTCTTTTGCTGCAAGGACTTCGAAATCGCCGGTTCGCTACTCGTGAGAATACACTCCGGACGAATAGTAGCAACCCGCGGAGTGGTACTTTAACTGCATCGGACGAATTTCGCTATACAGCGGCACGATTTCGCTCGGCGAGTAGTGGAATACTACGCTCTTCCGGCTGACCCTATTGGAGATTGGGCGACCGCCGTGGGCAAGTTCCGAGTGCCATATTAGTACATCGCCGCGCTTGGCCATGAAAGATATGCGCTTCAACAAGAGGCGCTCACTTTCGCTTACAATCGCTTTGGCGTGCTTAGCGTCCTCTTCCCTGAGGATATCTGCGCTGACGTCAACGAGGTGCGCGTCCGTGATGTTTTTGAAGCGCCCGGCGTGGACGAACTCCGGCAGCTTGCGATGACTTTCCACGAAGTACTCCAACTCACCCGCGTCGGGCTTCACATCCTCGAGCGCGAACCACGCGGCGGAGAACTGCTGCGGAATAGAGTACGCGACATAGGCCGAATCTTGATGCATAGGTTGTGCCGAGCCGCGGTAAAAGCCCAGTGACTGCGAGGCCGAGGCGGGCCGCTCGAACAGGAGGTGGAGAAAGCGGGCCACCGCCGGCGCGAAGCCGAGGTCGCGGATCTGATCGAAATACCAGTGCAGGTCCAGAGCCTTAGCAGGCACCTCGGTCATTTGCTCGTGCCAGGCGATCTGGCCGGGCGCGACGAGACCGCACTCGAAGAGGACCTGGGGATAACGGCCTTCGTAGGCCGCTTCCAGCACCTCGGTAGCGCGGTCCAGGATTACGTTCGGAACGGCGTTCTTCAGCACGACGTAGCCGTCCTGGACAAGGCTCTCCAGGTCCCGCGCTTCATCGGCGGTGATGGCGCCAAGTTCATACTTGCCGTGGATCAAGTCCAGTGCGTTGGCCTGATCAATCCACAGGCCGCCATAAGCAGAACGCATGGCCGCCGCGTTCTTCGGCCGTAGGGCCTTCGGATTGGGCCTATAGCCGCGATGACGGCCGATCCGATCATAGTGTTGCTCCAGCAGTGCTGCGTCGGTTGACGAAGACTCCTCAGCCGCCAGCGGGTACGACTTCGCATACCAAACGGCGTCGAAATTGGACAACGCTGCGGTGTCGGCGGGCGTTCCGCGCCGGCCTTCTCTGCGCCCGGATTTGAGATAGTGCTGCAGAGCGGAGTTGAAGTACCCCGCCCGGATCGCTTCGGCGACATCCGGGTTGGCGTGGAGATACCATTCTGCGTCGAAGTCGACTCCGACATCCGCATCCGCGTGCGGCATCAGTTCGTTCTCTGCGTGCTCGGTCTCAGCCATTTCGCCGCGGTCACCGCCTCTTTGCTCTATTGCTGCAGGTTACGGAGCCCAATATAACATTGCCGCGTTCGCCACGAGAATTTTCCTGGGCTCTGGATCATCGCCGGTTTCATGCACACCGTGCAGTTCAATGAGCGATGCGGAGTCTCCGGAGGTGAAGTCCCTTGGGATCTCGTCAACGGGTGCGTCTGTGGCCGCGCGATGGTGCAAGGCTGGTTCGCGCCGGTGTCCGGCAACTCGGTCGAGGTAACCGAGAGGTAACCGAGCAGAGCAGGCCGACCACCATCAACCTCGGCCCCTCGACCACGGTCATGGAGTACGTCGAGGCGCAGTTGACCGAAGCGGCTACCGGCAACTGCGTGACAGTTAATTTCAAACCCGCCCGACGCGGGGCAGCGCTGGCACGAACATCCCTGTGTAACGGAACCCTCCGATGGATGGCCCCAAGTGCCCGCAACCGAAGACCGAAGCGTGGGCGCGTTAGGCGCTACGCCACGGGATGCGACCGTTCAGCGCGATTGCCCCGTAAGTGCAGTAGTCTGCATAGCGCTACACCGTTCCTCCGATGGTGGAATAATTCTCTACCGGGTTTGGCCGCAGCGGCCGACGATTGAAAGGTTTTCGATGCAACTAACTTTCGACCATGGTCGGCTAACTGGAGCTGCGCTCCTAGGGGTCGCCGTCGCAACCGTGTTATCTGTGGGTGCGTGCAGTTCCAAGCACGACGAGAAGTCCCCCGAGGCGCAGTCCCAAGAGGTGAAGTCGCCGGCACCCGGCGCCGGTCAGCAAGTGGTGGTTCAAGGCTTGATCTCTTCTGTTTCCGGCGACTCGGTCGAGGTCACTCAGAATAATGGTGGGGTGGCCACCATCCACCTCGACTCGTCGACCAAGGTAGTGGAGTACGTCGACGCTCAGCTGGTCGATGTGGTCAGCGGCAGCTGCGTGACAGTTAATTTCAAACCGGGTCCGGCCCAAGGTGGCGCGGGCACGGCCGTCTCTGTCCAACTGAACCCGCCTGCGAGTGACGGCAAGTGCCCGCAACCAAAGACCGAAGCAGCCGAATCGTCCGGTGCAGTTCGTCAGGTGATCGGGACCGTTGCTTCTGTAGCAGAGAACACAATCAACGTGAACGCTACCGGCGCCAACGGCAGTCCGTCTCAGACCGACGTAACGGTAGCCGATCAGACGGACTACACAAAGGGCGCACCTAGCGATTCGGGGGCCGTCGTGCAAGGCAAGTGCATCAACGCATGGGGAGTCAAGGATGCTGGCGGAAAACTGGAATTAGCTGGCCTTAATTTGAGCCCTGCCGACAACGGTGGGTGCATGCAGTTTGGCGTTAAGGGGCATTGATCGGCCATTGCGATCTGGGCGCGCCGAGGGTGTCTTCGCGGATCGCGTTGAGCACCGTCTCGTAGCGCGCACAGTTAAACCAGGGACCGGATAGCGGTCAGAGGTTCCTGGCCTGCTTCTATCGCCAGTGGATCGATGGAGGCAGGCCAGGATTGCCCTGTGGTGGTCGTGAGAAGTACATGCGGTGAACGCTGCTGGTGTGCGTCCTGCGCTCGGCGATTTGAATAGCTTTGTGCAGACACCGTGGAAGCGTCTGCTGTCCCCGTGGTCGGCACTTGCCGCAAGAAACGCCGAGAACGGTGGGCCTTGCTCGATGGTTGCAGTTTGGCCGTGATGCCAGCGCGGTCGTCGCGCCGAAAGTTGGAGTGC
>NZ_JAYJJS010000065.1:0-3257 GCF_020181635.2 Mycobacterium zoologicum
ACCGAAACGGAGGTCGCCTGAAACACCCCGATCCACAGGTATTGACAATTCCTCCCGACGAACAACCGCTCGCCCAAACCTGGGAGGTCGAGACGAACCCCTTCGAGTTCTTGGGGGCTGTCGTCGTCACGGTGCGTAGGTCCCTTCGCGACTCGGAACTTGGCCGCATGGTTCAGCATCCGATTGATGAAGCCAATCGTCTCAATAGGCTGAGTGTTCAGCAGCCTGAAGAACGGGCCGTAGAACCACGCTGCGGCAGAGACACCGAACCCTGGCCAAAGGCCGTGCTTGAAGTCCCGTATGCCGTCATCGAGTTCATGACCTGCACCCCATGGGCTTCGAGGTTTCGGCAGCTCGATGTAGTACGCCTCAGCGAGGTCGAGGAGTAGCTCAGGACGGGACTGAGACATGCTCAGCGACACTGCAAACGACTCAACCGCGGGATTCAGATTGCCTGGACGCTCTAGAGCGACGGCTCGTAGCCACGCTTCCGCACGGTTGTCGAGATCTGGGCCGAGCGTTGCGAGAGCCTCGACGGCGAAGGCATCGTGACGCCGACGGTCGTCAGCGAGGATGGTGTCGCGGACAGCTTGCCGCAAGCCATCTGGCTGGCGATGTGAGCTGGTCATCCCACGCAGCCAGGCGAGGACAAGGTCTTTGATGAGTTCACGGACAGTGCGATGGCCGAGCCCTGGAATATTTCCAATGCTGGGACGATCACAGAAGGCCACTCTGACGAGCGGTGCAAGTGCGAACGGATCTCCGATTGTGCCGTTGACGTAGCGTGCCTCGGCTAGGCGAAGTAGGGTCGCCAGTGCCGCGCCATCGTCTGCAGTCAACGCATCCCAAAGTCCGCGGATGGCCTGCTCCGCGTTTCCGAGCGTCAAGAGAGCTTCGAATGGAATTTCTGACCATCGCTCGCCGTGATCATTGGCGATCTGCGCGAACTGAGTTGTGAGGTCGTTCCAGGCGCTCGGCTGCGACATGACTAGTTGGGCTTGGCATCCGAGTCGTGTTGCACGAATGGACCAACGAGGGGCGCCGGCCGTCGCTAAGGCCTGCCAGCCTTCGACAATGAATAGTCTGCAGAGGGCGAAATCCCTGAACAGATCAGTTGAGAACTCGTCCCCGGAAGCTAGAGCTGGGTTGTTCGGTAGCCGGAGGACTCCGTCAGACCGCAATTCGGCGGCGGCGGACCCAGGGATGTAATCGGAACGCAGGCCCAGACTCCGCTTCGCCACTGCCAGCGTCGCTTGTTCGCGGTCGTCTGGTGATGCCATTCCAGCAGGACGCTCCTCGTCGCATCGAATCAAACTGCGCCACACCGCGCTGAATACGTCGGCTTCGCAAAGGAATTTCGCAGGATCAAGTTCTTCACCAGTTCGCAGAAGGGCATCAACCAAGCCAGGCCGGCCGAGCAGCCACTTTGCCCGCTCATCGCTACCCAGCCGTGCGAGTGTGGGGAAGGTTCCGGCCAATTGGTCGCGCTCATCCTGCGTCAGGGGGCCTAGGACGAGCTCGCTTGGCGCAGAGTCAATTCCAGCCAACTCAGACGATCTTGCCAGTACTTCGCGAACCTGTCGCGATCCATCGGTGCGGGTGACGACGACAACGCCGACACCTGCCTTCAGAGCCGAAATGGAAAGTTCCTGCAAGATAGCAGCTTTGCCTTCAAGCGCGGATTCAGCGCCGTCGACTAAGAGGAGTCTTACGGACCCTGTTTCGCTAGTGGCCAGTACATCGTCGAGCGAGAATCCGCCGAGGAGGCCCTCGAACTCGGACGGGTTCTGGGGCAAGTCTCGCAGACTGAGCTTGGTAATCGCTGCGCCGCCGTTCCGGAGTTCCTCTGCGGCACGGAGGCATAGTGCAGACTTCCCGACATCCGGTTCACCCGTGACGACGAGCGAACCACTTGAGCTTCCTGCCGATTTCATGGCCGCGTCGACGCGCGATCGCTCGGCTGATCGCTCCAGCTCAAGGGTTTCAGAGCCAGCGCGCAATGAGGGACTGACTGAGTTGCGAAGGCGCAAGCCCAGCCTGTCCATTACTGTCCATGCGCCGCCGAATCTCGGGGATCTTAGAAGTCGGTAGTCGCCAAGGTTTCGACGGATCACCGATTGGTCTAATACCGCTCCTTGCGGCGCCCACGTGCCAACGAGCTCCTCAATCCGGGAGAAGAGTGCGTCGGCGGCTGCCGGTGTTCCGTCGTAAAGAACGCGTTGCAGCGTGTTCACGGCCACCGTTC
The DNA here is from genome assembly GCF_020181635.2 of Mycobacterium zoologicum. Classification (NCBI taxonomy): domain Bacteria; kingdom Bacillati; phylum Actinomycetota; class Actinomycetes; order Mycobacteriales; family Mycobacteriaceae; genus Mycobacterium; species Mycobacterium zoologicum. Next base: position 2,246 of record NZ_JAYJJS010000065.1, read on the forward strand.
GGTCGGTGCGATCAGTTCTCTCAAGGCGGAGCTTGCGAACGGTGAGACTGGACAGTAGGCGCCATGTGAGCTCCACGCTTGCAAGTCGGGATGCCGCTGTCTGGCCATCGGCGGCTTGCTCGACAAGCCCCTTGATGTGTCCGTATCGGTTACGGACACCCTCATTCGTGCGCCCCGGCTGGGTGAGTCGGGCTTCAAGCTCTTCGCCGCTTGGCATGGACCGAGCGATCTCAGCGAGGTCAGAAAGTTGGGTGATCGCGTTGGCGTTGCTCGACACGGCAAGGACGAGTCGCCAGCGGCTGGCCGATACAGTGGCCCACTGTTCAAGGACGACCGCCAGGAAGTCGCGGATCAGTGGAACGGAGTCGGTGTCACTTTGGGTGAGTGAGGGACTCCGACGGACGGCGATCGACGATCGGTACACCTCGCCATGCCTGTCACGTCCTTCGATCAGGATGTCGTCAACATCAGCCTGGTCGCTCGCCTGCAACCGAATCGAATCGACGGCAATGGAGTCTCCGAGCTCGGTCAGGGCTTCGCCCGCGAGGAGACCAGCGATCAGGTATGCGGCGTAAGTGTGCTCTAGGCGAACTCCTCCGCCGCCGGTCGAATACGGACTTGACCCGGTTGGGGCTGCACTCGCCGAGGGGACTACTTCCTGCAGCCATTCGCTGATCGAAGGATGCGAAACCGCCAGCCGCCACAATGTTGCGCGCCCGGACTTCTCCGATGTCACGAAGCCGGCTTCGCTGAGCCTTCGGAGCGCATCATTCGCGGTGGTCGGAGCGACGGTCAATGCGCTGGCAACTTTGCGGCCCGATAGCGGGTCGGTGCTCCCAGCGAGTAGGGACAGGGTGCGGTACTCAGTCTCGCTGAGCGTTGCCTGCAGGGTCTCGGTCGCGGTCGCCACAGGGCCACCCTATAGCCATGTCCAGAAAATATGGACATGGCTATAGATGGATATTACGGTCGGTGGGAGCCGGCGTTCCGCTGCTTGGTGAGCCAGTGTTCC
>NZ_JAYJJS010000066.1:0-3237 GCF_020181635.2 Mycobacterium zoologicum
TCGAGCCTGGTGAGTAGCTGGAGGTAGACGGTTTCGCGGCGGTATTCGCCGCGTTCGGCGGCGTTGGCGAGTTGGTTGGTCAGCGTTTGGTGATGGTCCTCTGTAGTGGCGAAGTGCGTGCAGGTCTCGCAGATGGTCTCGTAGCGACAGTCGAGCGCCGCGGGACGGGTGCAGTAGCCGTTACCGAGCAGGCGGGTGGTCTCTCCACGTAGGCGCCGCATGTTGGGCCCCTCGGCCTCGGCCGGCAGACGGGAGCCGACGTCGGCGTAAAGGCTTTCGACTTGTGTTGTGACAGCGAAGTATTCGTCGGCGACGGTGCGGTCGGAGATCCGGGCGTAGGTCATCGTCATTGACATGGAGGTGTGTCCGAGCAGTGCGGCGATCGCTTCAAGGCTCATCCCGTTGTTGATGGCCTGGGTGGCCAGGGTGTGGCGCAGCTGGTGTGGGGTGACGTGCCCGATTCCGGCGGTGCGGGCAGCAGCCTGGACGGCGTAGTCGACGCGACGGCCGGGGATCGGCCGGCCTCGGTCGGTGAACATCAAGTTGCTTCCCGGCTGAGCGGGGTGGGCCGAAAGCCATTGCTTTAGAAGCACGTCCACCGTCGGGTGCAATGGGATGTAGCGGTCGGTGTGGAGTTTGCCGACCGGAGTGCGCAGCCACCGGGCCGCGCCGATATCGGTGATCGCGTCGCGGGTCAAGCCCAGGAACTCGCCTTTGCGCAGGCCGGTGCGGGCCAGCACCTCCACGGCGAGACGGTCGAACTCATCGGGCAGGGTGCGAGCGGCGCGCAGCAGGGCAGAGGCATCGGCGTCGCAGAGGAATCGCGGGAGCGGGCGGTCCCGGATGGGCATGTCACCGGCGAAGACGGGGTTGCGGGTCGGCGCGTCGGAGTAGTCCCATTCAATGATGCGGTCGAAGAAGCTACGCAGGTGCCCCAGGCGCATGCCGATGGTCGTTTTGGCGGGGCCGGGTTTGCTGCGGTAGCCGACACGGCTGGCCAGAAAGGTTTTGAAACCTTCGATGTGGGTGCGGCGGATCGCGGCGACCGCCCCGATGTCGGGGTGGTGGTCGGTGAGGTAGACCGCCAGATGGCGCAGGGTGGTGTCGATCAAGGCGATGCTGCCCGGCCGCATACTGACGGTGACCTGGGTCAGGTAGCGGCGCAGTGTGGCGACCAGCTGTGGGGCGCGGGCAGCGAGCTCGTCCCAGTGCGCGGTGCGGCTCGACGGTGATATCCGGGTGGGCGGCGCGGCTGCGAGCAGACCCAACGCGGCCAGGGTGGCTTTGAGTCCGTGTAGCGGGGTTGACCACGATATCGGAATCCGCCCGTCCGGGCGGGTGTGGGCGACGGTGAGCTCGTCGGCGGCGGCACCGAATCGGTTGGAGTCCAGTGCCTCTGGTGGTATCCCAGTTGTCGCGATGATCTTGGCCAGGGTGCCCCACTGGCGGCGGGTCTCGGCGGCGGTGAACTCCAGCATGCGTGCGGTGCGCTCGAAGGCGGCGGCGAAGTCCGGGTAGACCAGTGTGGCGTGGTGTCCCCACGCGCTGCGGCAGGAACGGACGTAGTCGGCGTCGGCAGGGTGCGCGGTGGCCAGCAGTAGGTAGGCGATCAGGCCGCGGACCTCGAGCGGGGCGCAAAGCCGCTGCGCGGCTGTGGCGGTTGCCCATCCGGCCAGGTCGGTGAAGGCCTTCGTATAGGCGTCGACGATGGTTCGCCTGTTTTTGCGAGCAATCTCCGAGCCGCCGATCGCAATGAATCGCGCGGCGGCAGCTGACTCGCTTCCTGGGCCGCCGTTGGGCTCCGGTTGCAGGCTGGCTGCGCGGGCGTTCACGCGTGGTCGCCGGTTTGGGCGCCGGCCAACAATGAGTCCAGAGCGGTGACCGCCTGGTGGTATTGCGTCGATAGCCAGGTGTCGGCCAAGTGCAGGTAGATACGGGTGGAGGCGATGTTGCGGTGCCCGGCCTGGGCTTGCACGGCCTCCAGTGACATGCCCGCCTCCCGCAGGCGGGTCAAGCAGGTGTGGCGCAGCATGTGGCAGGTCACCTGCGTGATGCCGGCGCGGTTGCGGGCGCCGCGCAGGATCTCATCGAGGCCCGGCGCCGATAGTGGCTGCCCGCGGCGTGGTCCCTTCAGCGTGACGAACACCCGGGATGTGGTTGCGCCGGTGTCGTTTCGTTCCCCGTCGAGGTAGTCGGACAAGGCGGTGAAGAACCCGGATGCGACGGGAACGATGCGATGGTGTCCGCCTTTGCCTTCAGTGATGGTGATCCTGCGGTCGGCGAGGTCGAAATCGGTCAGGCGCAGCCCGAGAACTTCACAGCGGCGTAGCCCGCCGAGCAGCATCGCCAGCACCATCGTCCGGTCTCGGTGCGTGCGTAGCGCAGCAAGCAGTCGGGCGGCATCGGCAGCGTCAAGAACCCGAGGCAGGGTGCGGGGTGTGCGGATCAGCGGGGTTGCCCGGGTGCTTGGCTGCCGCGTCGCGGGAAGGCGCACACTCAACCCGGTTGGGACCGGACTGACGGTGATCAGGTCACGGGCGCACAGGTAGCCATAGAGCCCCGACAGGGTCGCCACACGTCGTGCGATTGTGCGCGCCGAGAGCCCCTTCTCGCCGTCGCCAAGGCGCACCACGTTACCGCCGTGGGCCGGGAGTCGTTGGGCGGCAATAAAGTCGAGCACGTCGGTTGTGGTGACCTCGACTGGGTCCTTGCCGACGATCGTGAAGAAGACCTTCAGGTCATAGCCTGCGGCCAGTACCGAGTTGGGGCGGCACCGGGCGGCGACGAACCGCAGGTAGTCGTCGAGCAACTCGTGGCCGAGTCGGACCTCGACGCCGGTGTCTCCCAACGGGCGGCGCGACAGGCACGGCATGAACATCGACATGTGGGGTGCAGGCCTCCGATTCTCCAGCCCCGCTGCCCGCAATCGTGGTCAGATGGACGGGGTCAGGATCACCTGCATATCCTTGCGTACTTTGCGGCAACACATCGAAGGTGAGCAGATGCGAGCTCATCGCCGGAGTGCGCCGCCCACGCATGACCGACCTACTGGGAGTATCGCGGTCGGGCTACTACAAGCACCTTCAGGTCGCCGCCGCCGAGGAGCCCGGCCTGCAGCGGCGCCGGGACCTGGAGGTCAAGATCCTGGCTCACCACCGTGAGTCGAAGGGCACTTACGGATCACCGCGGATCACCGCCGATCTGCACGACGAGGGCGAACGGGTCTCGGAGAACACG
>NZ_JAYJJS010000067.1:0-3217 GCF_020181635.2 Mycobacterium zoologicum
TAGCCATCCAGCCGTGCCCCTGGTGGGACAACTGGTATACCAGAGGTTCGTCCGTCCCGGTCCTCTCGTACTAGGGACAGGTTTCCTCAAGATTCTGACGCGCGCGGCGGATAGAGACCGAACTGTCTCACGACGTTCTAAACCCAGCTCGCGTGCCGCTTTAATGGGCGAACAGCCCAACCCTTGGGACCTGCTCCAGCCCCAGGATGCGACGAGCCGACATCGAGGTGCCAAACCATCCCGTCGATATGGACTCTTGGGGAAGATCAGCCTGTTATCCCCGGGGTACCTTTTATCCGTTGAGCGACACCCCTTCCACTCGGGGGTGCCGGATCACTAGTCCCGACTTTCGTCCCTGTTCGACGTGTCAGTCTTACAGTCAAGCTCCCTTGTGCACTTACACTCAACACCTGATTGCCGTCCAGGTTGAGGGAACCTTTGGGCGCCTCCGTTACATTTTAGGAGGCAACCGCCCCAGTTAAACTACCCACCAGGCACTGTCCCTGAACCAGCTTCATGGTTCGAAGTTAGAGGTCCAATACGATCAGAGTGGTATTTCAACAACGACTCCACCCACACTGGCGTGCGAGTTTCACAGTCTCCCACCTATCCTACACAAACCGCATCGAACATCAATACCAAGCTATAGTGAAGGTCCCGGGGTCTTTTCGTCCTGCCGCGCGTAACGAGCATCTTTACTCGTAATGCAATTTCGCCGAGTCTATGGTTGAGACAGTTGAGAAGTCGTTACGCCATTCGTGCAGGTCGGAACTTACCCGACAAGGAATTTCGCTACCTTAGGATGGTTATAGTTACCACCGCCGTTTACTGGGGCTTAAATTCTCAGCTTCACCCCGAAGGGTTAACCGGTCCTCTTAACCTTCCAGCACCGGGCAGGCGTCAGTCCGTATACATCGTCTTGCGACTTCGCACGGACCTGTGTTTTTAGTAAACAGTCGCTTCTCACTGGTTTCTGCCACCCCCTCCCGCTGCCGGCCGCGAAGGCCATGACGGTATGAGGGTCCCCCTTCTCCCGAAGTTACGGGGGCATTTTGCCGAGTTCCTTAACCATAGTTCACTCGTACGCCTTGGTATTCTCTACCTGACCACCTGTGTTGGTTTGGGGTACGGGCCGTGTGTGAGCTCGCTAGAGGCTTTTCTCGGCAGCATAGGATCACCGAATTCGCCGCAAACGGCTATGCATCACCTCTCGGACTATGTGCCAGACGGATTTGCCTATCTGACGTCCTACGGGCTTGCCCCAGTATTACCACTGACTGGTACGGCTACCTTCCTGCGTCACCCCATCGCTTGACTACTACCAGCGAAGGTCCCACGCAGCCAGCGGTCGTCGCTCCCCGAAAGGATTGATCGACCACCTTTTGGGTGGTTAGTACCACTGATTCATCATGGGCGCGCACACACGGGTACGGGAATATCAACCCGTTGTCCATCGACTACGCCTGTCGGCCTCGCCTTAGGTCCCGACTCACCCTGGGAGGACTGGCCTGGCCCAGGAACCCTTGGTCTTTCGGCGGGCAAGGTTCTCACTTGCCTCATCGCTACTCATGCCTGCATTCTCACTCCCACACCCTCCACCACTAGATCACTCTGTGGCTTCACCGGATGCAGGACGCTCCCCTACCCAACCCCATACGGGATTGCCGCGGCTTCGGCGGTGTGCTTGAGCCCCGCTACATTATCGGCGCACAATCACTTGACCAGTGAGCTATTACGCACTCTTTCAAGGGTGGCTGCTTCTAAGCCAACCTCCTGGTTGTCTTCGCGACTGCACATCCTTTTCCACTTAGCACACGCTTTGGGGCCTTAGCCGGCGATCTGGGCTGTTTCCCTCTCGACGCACGGAGCTTATCCCCCGCCGTCTCACTGCCACGCTTTCACTCACCGGCATTCGGAGTTTGGCTGACGTCAGTAACCTAGTAGGGCCCATCGGCCATCCAGTAGCTCTACCTCCAGTGAGAAACACGCAACGCTGCACCTAAATGCATTTCGGGGAGAACCAGCTATCACGGAGTTTGATTGGCCTTTCACCCCTACCCACAACTCATCCCCTCAGTCTTCAACCTAAGTGGGTTCGGGCCTCCACGCGGTCTTACCCGCGCTTCACCCTGGCCATGGGTAGATCACTCCGCTTCGGGTCCACAACACGCCACTACACCAGCCCCACTGGACTGGATACGCCCTATTCAGACTCGCTTTCGCTGCGGCTACCCCACCCGGGTTAACCTCGCGACGTGCCGGTGACTCGCAGGCTCATTCTTCAAAAGGCACGCCATCACCCCACCACAAGGGAGGGCTCTGACGGATTGTAGGCACATGGTTTCAGGTACTATTTCACTCCCCTCCCGGGGTACTTTTCACCATTCCCTCACGGTACTCGTCCGCTATCGGTCATCGAGAAGTATTCAGGCTTACCGGGTGGTCCCGGCAGATTCACAGCAGATTCCACGGGCCCGCTGCTACTCGGGGACACTGCGACAGCAGAGACCATGTTTTCACCTACGGGGCTCTCACCCACTACGGCAGACCATCCCAGGCCACTTCGATTAACACAATCTTTTCTCACTGCTGCCCACCACGGCGGTGATGAGAACGCAGACCCCACAACACCGCACACACAACCCCCGCCGGGTATCACATGCATACGGTTTAGCCATCCTCCGCTTTCGCTCGCCACTACTCACGGAATCACATTTTGTTTTCTTCTCCTACGGGTACTGAGATGTTTCACTTCCCCGCGTTACCTCCCCACCGGCTATACATTCACCGGAGGGTGACACGACATCACTCGTGCCGGGTTTCCCCATTCGGACATCCTCGGATCCACGCTCGGTTGACAGCTCCCCGAGGCATATCGCAGCCTCCCACGTCCTTCATCGGCTCTCGATGCCAAGGCATCCACCATGCGCCCTTAAACACTTACAAACACAAAAACCAAGAAACAAAAATTGCAAAACAAACAAGACAAACAGTCTCGCTTGTAAGATGCTCGCAACCACTATCCACAAAACAAACACCACACCCCACCACCAAGATGGAGCGACAACAACCCACCCCCCGAAAAAGGGGACAACAGGACCTGTTGCCTCAGGACCCAACAGTGTGCCCAGCCCAAAAGCCGGCCAACAGGAAAACCTGCTGGTTGATGATCTCGAACGCTTGTTGTTGCAGAAAACATCTGCACCACCGGACAACC
>NZ_JAYJJS010000068.1:0-3181 GCF_020181635.2 Mycobacterium zoologicum
TGCGTTTCGTCAAGTGATTTGGCCCCACTGATCTGCATGAATTTTGGCCCCGGGCGTTGGTGTTCGGGCGTTGATTGTTGGTAGCTGGTTGGGCGGCGGCGGCGAGCTGTGCTGTGTGTTGGTGTGCGGTGTCGAGTTCTGTGGCAGTGTCCTTCGCGTGTGCGCTGGCGTGTTGCAGGCTGCTGGTCAGAGCCTGCATCGCCGAGGCGAGGTCGGGCTGCGGTGCGAGTGAGTCGAGGGCCAGCCGGCCGTGTTGGTGCTGGTGTGCCAGCCAGCGGGTGAACTGGGCGAGCAATTGCGGGAGCATGCCGGTTATCTGCGCCAGGGTGGCGATGATTGCGGCGGTATCGGCCGGATAGACGAGGCCGTCGCCGGTCGGGTGGGTGCGGCGGGTGAGCTCGCAGATGGCGTGCGCGGCCTGATCAGCCAGTTGGGCGGCGGTGAGGTGGTCGGTGGTTGTGCCTGTCATCAGTACGCCGGTTCGTCGTCGTTGCGGGTCAGCAGCGCGGCGAGTTGGTCGAGGCCGATGCGCATGCCGTTGATGTCGTAGCCGTGCTTGGTCGCCAGCGGGTCGAGTTGGTCTTGCTCCAGGTCGATCCAGTCACGCAGGCAGCCCAGCAGGTCGGCGAATTCGGCGGCGTGGGCGCTGTTGAGGGTGATGTCGGGCATGATCGTTTTCCTCTCGCTGGTTAGGGGGTCTTGGTGGTCCGGCGGGTTTTGCTGGTGCGTAGTCGGTAGGACTGGGTGCCGGTCTCGAGGATGTGGGCGTTGAAGGTGATTCGGTCGACGATCGCGGCGACCAAACGTGGGTCGGCGACGACGGTTCCCCATTCGCTGAACGGCAGGTTGGTGGCGATGGCGATGCTGGCGCGTTCTTCTCGTTCGGTGATGATCTGGAACAGCAGTTCGGCTCCGCGGGTGTCGATTTGGACGTAGCCCAGTTCGTCGAGCAGCAGCAGATCAAGGCGGGCGTAGCGGCCGACGACGCGGGATAGTTGCCGGGCGTCGGCGGCCTCGACGAGCTCATTGACCAGTGCGGCGGTGGTCACGTAGCGGACTCGGCGGCCTTGTTCGCAGGCGGCCAGGCCCAGCCCTATGAGCAGATGTGTTTTGCCGGTGCCGGAGTCGCCGAGCAGCACCAGGGGTTGGCCGGCCTCGATCCAGGCTCCGCTGGCTAGGGTTGCCAGTTGGGCGGCGGTGATCGAGGGCACGGCGTTGGTGTTGAACTCGCAGATCCGTTTGAGTCGAGGGAATTTCGCTTCGTTAATGCGCCGGGCGCGGCGCCGGTCGTTGCGGTCGTCGACTTCGGCGGTGAGGACTTCAGCGAGGAAACCCAGGTGAGTTTGGCGTTCTCGCACGGCGATCTCAGCCAAGCGGGCGGCTTCGTCACGGACGGTGGGCAAGTGCAGTTCGCGGGCTGCGGCGCCGATGGCGGCTTGGGCGGCGTCCTCGGTTCGTGCACTCACGGCGCGGCCTGTGTCGTTGCGCTGGTGGCCAGTAGGTCGTCGTAGCCACTTAGTGTCGGGGCGGGCCGGTCATAGCGGGCCAGCGCACCGATCGCGATGACTGGGGCGAGGGTTTCGCCGGCGTGGCGACGGGCATCGATGAGCACAACCTGCGGGTCGAGCGTGCCGGCATCGACCGCTTTGTCCATCGCAGCGATCACCGCTGCGGCGGGCAGGCTGCGATGGGCTAGCAGGACCTCGATCAACGCCGCAGTGCCCGCCCGATCGCCGCGTTGCTGGCGGGCGGCGTCCCAATACCGTTGGTGGGAAACGGTAAATGCCCCGCACGCCTTGGCTTGGGCCAGCGCGGTCGCCCCTGGCAGCGCACCCGGTTTGGTCTTGAGCACCTCCAGGTAGTGATCCAAGGTCAGGACCTCAACGTATCTGCCGGCCACGCGCTCATGGGCGGCCACTACCGCAGCGCCATCGAGGACCTCAACCTGAGTCGCAGACAGCCGCACCGGTAGCCGCCGCCCGGCGTAGCGCACTGGCACCGAGTAGTAACACCCCCGCACGCAGACCCGGGCCCGGTTATCGACGCGGGCCGCCAACAGCCGGGCTGCGTCAAATGCCTCGTCCGGCAGCGCCATCAGGTGCGCACGTTCAGCGGCGAACGCCGCCGCGACGGTGACCGGTCGCCCGGTGATCACCCGCGCATCATCGGCCCAATCGGCGGCAGCGATCAAGTCATTGAGCTGCGCCAACGACGCAACCTTGGGAACCGGCACCAGATGCGTACGGCGGAATCTGCCGATCTCTCCTTCCACGCCGCCCTTTTCGTGGGCGCCTTGCTTGCCGGGCCGGCAAAAGAACCCGTCGAAGCCATAATGGCTGCGCAGAGCGATGAATCGTTCGGATTCAGCCCGGTCTCGACCCCGTAGCACCCGCACCACCGCGGGCTTGAGGTTGTCATAGCGGATCCGAGCCGGAACCGCACCGAGGTGCTCGAACGCAAGCACATGCCCTTCCAAGAACGCTTCTTGAGCCTGGGTGGCAAACGCCACGTGGAACGCCTTACCCGAGTGCGACAGGCGCATCACGAACATCCACACCTTGATCAACACCCCGGCGATGGTGGCGTAGAACTCGCCGAAGTCGACCTCGGCTTCGGCACCGGGGGTATGGGTCTGGGGCACCATCACCTCGACCCGATCCAGATCCAGCTCACTTCTGCGGTGGGCGACATAGCGCGACACCGTCACCTCCGCCAACTGCGCACCGTGCTCCGCTACCAGCCGTTGCCAGATCCGACGCGCGGTATGGCGCTGCTTGAGCGGCACCTCTCGATCCCCCAGCAGCCAGGAGTCGATCACCTCCACAAACGGATCGATCGCCGGCCGCGACCGACGCGCATAGGCCTTACGCGGCGGCGGGACCGCCGAAGCCAATGCCTGGCGCACCGTGCGCCGATGCACCCGATGACGCTCCGACAACTCTCGGATCGACAACTCCTCGACCCGCCTGTCCCGCCTGATCTTTTCGAACAGCTCCACTCTCGACCGCGCCATTCCCCAACCTCCACGCCGATGACGACTGACGTGGAAATCGCATCCCAGGTGGGGCCAATATTGGCGACGACACGCTCGCCCCACCGCGTAACGCATCACCGCCCAGATGGAGCCAAAATTCGTGAAGAAAACCGACCCAACTGGGGCCAACTCAGGTGACCACACTCA
>NZ_JAYJJS010000069.1:0-3150 GCF_020181635.2 Mycobacterium zoologicum
CGGACGCTTGATCTCCATTACCGGAGAGGAGAGCGTCATGATTCACGTGCTGCGTTCGTTCGTGGTGGGACCGTTGGAGCCGTATGCGGCCGGTTTCGCCGCAGACCTGGAGCGCCAGGGCTATACGGCTAATTCTGCTGCCTGCCAGTTGGGTTGGATCGCGCAACTGAGTCGGTGGATGGCTGATCAGGGGATCGACGCCGTGGATCTGGCTCCGCCGATGATTGACCGGTATCTGACGGCCCGCCACGCTCGAGGCCATCGTCGCCCTCAATCGGCGAAAGCGTTCGCGCCGTTGCTGATCCATCTTCGGGAAGCTGGAGTCACGTCGAGTCCTGCACCGATGGTGCTGACACCGGCCGAGGCCTGGTTGGACCGGTTCCAGGCCTATCTGTTGGGTGAGCGGGCAATGGGTGCTGCGTCGGTCCGCGGCTATGTCGACCATGTCCGGCCATTCGTCGAACAGCACGTCGTCGACGACGGCGGGCAGGGGTTGATCGCTATCGAAGCGAGCGACGTGACCGGCTTCATTCGGGCTCGAGCACCTGGGCAGGCACCTAAAACCACACAGCGGATGGCCAGCGCGATGCGGGCTTTGCTGCGGTTTTGGTACCTCGAGGGACTGACCGTGACGTCGCTGGCCGACGCCGTGCCGAGAGTCGCTTATCGCGATCCGGGGTTGCCCAAAGCGCTGAAGCCGGCTGAGGTGGCCGCCCTGCTGACGGCGTGTGACCGCGGATCAGGCGCGGGTAGGCGCAACTTCGCGATGCTGCTGTTGATGTCACGTGTCGGGTTGCGATGCGGTGAGGTCGCTGCGATGAATTTGGACGATATCAATTGGCGGCGAGGTGAAATCACGGTCACCGGCAAGGGCGGGCGTCGCGATCGTCTTCCCCTGCCGGTCGACATTGGCGAGGCGATCGTGGACTATCTGCGGCGCGACCGACCACCTGATGCCCTCGACCGCTGCTTATTCATTCGGCGTCGGGCACCACACCGGGGACTGACGAGTGTCGGTGCCACCCAAGTGGTCGCCGAGGTCGCCTTGCGAGCCGGGCTGGGCGTCGTGCATGCGCATCGGCTGCGTCACAGCGCAGCCAGCTCGATGTTGACTGCCGGGGCACCGCTGACCGAGATCGGCCAGGTGCTGCGTCACCGCCGACCGTTGACCACCGCAATCTATGCGAAGGTCGACGTCGAAGGGCTTCGTGCACTCGCGCGGCCGTGGCCGGTGGGTGGCGCGTCATGACCGAGTTGCGCGCTGCCTTAACCGACTATCTGGAGCTCCGGCGGTCGTTGGGGTTCACGCTGCGACGCGACGCCAAGCTGCTGATCCAGTTCCTCGACTGGCTCGAGGGCCAGGACAAGCACACGATCACCGTTGCCGACGCGCTCGCATGGGTTCGTTTGCCCGAGAACGCAAGCCCGAGCTGGTTACGGGCTCGGATGGGGCCGCTGCGGGGATTCGCGGCCTACCTGCACACACTCGATCCTGCCGTCGAGGTCCCTCCGCCCGGCCTATTCGGCGGCCCGCCCGCCCGGGTCGTACCGTATCTGTATTCCGATGCCGAGATCATCACGCTCATCGAACAAACCGCCAGTCTGTCAACGGCGTTGAGGCGGGCCACGATCGCGACACTGATCGGTCTGCTGGCGGTCACCGGGATGAGACAAGGCGAGGTGATCGCCCTCGACGATAACGACTTCGACGCGGTCCGCGGGCTTCTCGTGGTCCGCTGCGGCAAGGCCGGCAAGTCACGACAGATTCCATTGCACCCCACCACGACTGCCGCCCTGAAAAGCTATCGAACGGTTAGGGATCGGGCATTCCGGAAGCCGGGCAGCGAAGCCCTGCTGGTGTCGGCCGCCGGGACGCGGCTGCTGTCCTGCAATGTCGGGCATGCCTTCAGAAGAATGGTCCGACAGGCGGGGCTCACGGCCCGGTCACCACGATGCAGACCCCGGCCGCACGATTTGCGGCACACGTTCGCCGTCGCGACCCTGCTGGATTGGTATCGCGACGGCGGCGACGTGGCGGCGCGGTTGCCGTTGTTGTCGACCTATCTCGGGCACGTCTCCCCGGATCACACCTACTGGTATCTACACGCGGCCCCGGAATTGATGGCCCAAGCGGCCGGGCGGCTCGAACGGCATGCGGCACAAGGAGGTCGATCATGACGTCGATCGCGGGCACCGTGCAAGCGTTCTTCACCGACTACCTGCTGCGGCAACGGCAAGTCAGCCCGCACACGATCGCGTCCTATCGCGATTCGGCGCGGATGCTGCTGGCCTACGCCGCCGACCGATCCGCAACACCCTGCCACCGTTTGGATTTCGCTCAACTCGATGCGCCGATGATCGCGGCGTTCCTCGATCACCTCGAAAGCTCCCGAGGCATCAGCGTCCGCAGCCGCAATGTGCGTCTCGCCGCGATCCACTCGTTGTTCCGGTTCGCGGCTCTGCGTCATCCCGAACACGCCGAAGACATCCAACGAGTCCTGGCTATTCCCACCAAACTTGGTGACCACACCATCGTCACTTACCTCACCGACAACGAGGTCGAAGCCATCCTGGCCGCACCGGATCTGAGCACCAAGACCGGGCGACGAGACCACGCGCTGCTGCACGTGGCGATCGAAACGGGGCTCAGGGCTTCCGAGCTGACCGGGCTGACCTGCCGAGATATCCACCTCGATGCCGGTGCCCACGTCTACTGCCAAGGAAAGGGCCGCAAGGACCGCATCACACCCCTGACCACCAGCGCCATAAGGCCCCTGCGAGCCTGGGTCCGAGAGCGGGCAGGCAACCCTCAGGACCCGCTGTTCCCCACCAATCGCGGCAGCCGGATGAGCCCGGACTCCATCGCCCAACGGGTCAACGTTCACGTCACCACCGCCGCAGCGTCCTGCCCATCACTAAACACCAAGAACATCACGCCCCACGTCCTACGGCACACCGCTGCCATGCGACTTCTCCACGCGGGCATCGACATCACCGTCATCGCGCTCTGGCTAGGCCATGTCCACATTGCCACCACCCAGATCTACCTCGAGGCCGACCTCGTTCTCAAACAACAGGCGCTCGACCGAACCGCGCCGATCACCAGCCAAACTGGCCGCTACCACCCACCGGACACTCTCATCGCCTTCC
>NZ_JAYJJS010000070.1:0-2816 GCF_020181635.2 Mycobacterium zoologicum
GCCCGGGGCCAAAATTCATGCAGATCAGTGGGGCCAAATCACTTGACGAAACGCAACCCGGCGCAAACTGACTGGCTCGACTACCTTGCTCGTGCCAATATTGACCGCATGGCCCACTCGCTGCTCGATCGGGCGATCTACTCATATCCGGACGTGGATCGCCTTGTCGGCTTGCACGCCGGCACTGCGAGGCGCTGGCTGGAGGGTTACACCCGCGGCGGCAAGTTCTACGACCCGGTGCTCCGAGAGGAACCGACGGGCTCGGACTCGGTGACCTGGGGCGAGATGGTTGAGTCTCGGCTACTGGCCGAGTACCGCAGCCGGGATGTCCCTGTCCAGCGACTCCGTCCGGCTATCGTCGCGCTCCGCGGCGAATTCGGGCGCTACCCGTTGGCTCATGCGCGCCCGTTTCTCGAGGTTGAAGGGCGCGAACTTGTCCGGATTGTGCAGGACCGGGTCGGCCTTGAGCGCCCGCTTCAACTCGTGGTGATTCGCAATGGGCAACTGGTGTTGGCGCTCCCAGCCGAGCAATTCCAGTCAGCAGTCGGATATACCGACGACGTGGTGGCCCACATGAAGCCGGATGTCCGCACCCCGGAGGTCGTGATGGACCCGCGTAGGGCATTTGGCCAACCCGCGATCCACGGTGTGAAGACTGAATCGCTTGCTGAGGACTACCGGGCTGGCACCAGCCGCGATGCCCTCGCGGACCTCTACGACCTTACGCTCGAGCAGGTCGATGAAGCCATCCGCTTCGAATTGATCGCAGGTAGCGAGCGCGCTGCCTGATGGCCCAGGGGGTTGCGCCGGTGTACTTCACCGACGAGAACACCCTCGGCCTGGGCAAGCTCTTGCAACGCTGCGGACGCGAAGATATCCGGTACCCCGGACACGAGGAACTGCCGGAAGTTCCACGCGGCACCGACGATCAGGATTGGCTCCCGGTAGTCGGTGCCCTCGGGTTCATCGTGCTCAGTCGAGACCGGCGCATCAGGTCGCGTCCTGCGGAACTGCGCGCCTATCACGAACACGGTGTCCGTTCCGTCTGGATCGGAGCCAAACAGGATCTCGGCCCGCAGCAGCAGGTGGAGATCTTCCTCCAATACGAGGAGCGCTTGAAGCGGGAGATTGTCAAACGTGGCCCTGGCCCATGGGCCGTGGCGATGAACCCATCAGGCGTGAGACCGTTGCAGCTGCGACCCAATCCCGGGGCGTTGAAGCACCGATCTTGACCCTTCCCCGAGGGCCAGTGATCTGGATGCTGTAGTGCTGCAGACCGCATCTTCTGCTCGGCCACCTCGGGATTGGCGTTGCGGCCCTTCACGATCGCCACGCGACTTCTTCCTACCGGGAATCGAATGCCCACGTGATCGCCCGAGCGAGACTCGGCGAGTAGTACGCCCGATCCGGAGTCTTCTTGAACCGCAGTGAGCCGGGATGCTCCGGGAACAGCAGGTACGTCATGTCTTGCCTGGAGGCTCGCAGCTTGACGAACGGCCACGCCAGGTGACGCCCATCGGGGTAGCGCGACGACAACGCCTCCTTGGCATCTTTGCCGAGACCAATGATCAGTCGCGGCCTGACCACGTCCAGCTCCTCGTGGAGGAAGTGCCGGCAGTTGTCGATCTCATGACGATGCGAGGGCCTGTCGTCAGGGGGGTGGCAGTGCACGACGTTCGTGATGAAGATTTCGCTCTTGGCGCGACCGGCGAGTTTCAGAGCATTGTCGATGTAGCTGCCGCTTCCTCCGGTGAACGGAATCCCGGTCTCCATGCACGCACGGCACAGGCTCTGCCCGACAATGGCCACCGGGGAATCCTCCGATCCGTACCCGGCCGCCGAACCAGTCACCCCGCGTTCGTTCATCCCCGGGCACTCCCGGCACGCGCTGATCCGGTCAGCTACGAGCTTGAGCGCTCTCCGCTTTGAATCCATCGCCATAGCGCGATCGTCTCACCGGTGTCCGACAGGGCCGAGGGAAATTGCGGGAACGATTCCCGCCTTCGTTGGCGCGGTGCGCAGTTCTCCACTGCACCGGCAAATAGCCGGGCCGCAACCCAGACTGCCTGCCGACAGCCCGGAAAGGTGACCTCGACCGGATAATTGAACGCATGACGGACACGGTGAAGGTGACGCTGGATCGTGACAGTGTCGCCATGGCCGATGACGTTGAGTCCCATCGAGTTTTCTGGATCTTCAGCAGCTCGGCCACCATCGATGATCTGCTGGTCGAGATCTCGAATCACTACCTGCCCGAAGTCGCCGGACCAGCCGGGTGGTGTGTTGACGTCAACACCGACGACCAGGTCCGTTGCCGTCAGATCGGTGTGATCTATACCCGTGATGACCTCAGGCAGAAAGACCACATCTGTAGATTGACCACCGGCACAACAACATTAGGGGAACTGGCGCGATTGGCTAACGTCCCCGACCTTGATGTGTACGCCCGGTATCTGAGGCGGGACATGGGGCGCCCGGTTGCGCTGAGCGAAGTGACCGGGGGCCGACGTATTCATTGCTCGCAATTTTCACTTTCTCACCGACCTGCACTGCCGGGCCAGCATGACCGTCGCCGCACAACTACTGGGAACCGAGACGGCGAAATACGAAGACCTCCAGGCAATGGCCGATACCGGCGACCAAGCTGCTGTGGTGACCCTGGCGATGGTTCTCGCTGCGTTCGAGTGGAACACCGTCCGCGGCAGCTGGCGTGCCGGCGGATCTCCGTACCGCAGGCCCTATTTCGAGTTCCTCGCGAGTTGTGGATATTGCGCTGGGTGAGAGCCACTGTTCCGCTGTTCGGTGAGCCACTGTTC
>NZ_JAYJJS010000071.1:0-2610 GCF_020181635.2 Mycobacterium zoologicum
TGGATATTACGGTCGGTGGGAGCCGGCGTTCCGCTGCTTGGTGAGCCAGTGTTCCGGTGGAGAGTGGGCCACCGTGACGCGGCGGGCTGAGCCGTGGCGCCGCTGGGGGCGAGCGGCGGTGTGCCGCCCGCCCCGTTCAGCGTTGTTCAGTTGAGCTGGTTGAAGTGTTTGCGCATGGAATCGTCGCAGTCAAGGACGGTGGCGTGCGCGTTGGTGGTGATCCGGTCGACGATGGCGTCGGCGAGGATCTTCTCGTCCATCCGGTCGTGCCACTGGCCGGGTGGTAGCTGTGTGCAGTAGATCGTCGACGCGGTCTTGTGACGCCGGTCGATCAGGGTGTGCAGCTGCTGGACCTGCTGGGTCGTCGGTGTGGTGAGGAACCAGTCGTCGATGATGAGCAGGTCGACTTTGACCAGCGTGTCCAGGCAGCGTTTCTTCTGATCGGTGCGTTCGGCGATCGTGATCCGGTCGAACAGCTCGCCGGCAGACAGGTAGAGCACTTTGCGGTATTGCTGGCAGGCCTTGTTGGCCAATGCGCAGGCCACGTAGGTTTTCCCAGCGCCGGTCGGCCCTTGCAGGATCACGTCTTGGTGTTTAACCAGGTAGCTGCCGACGGCGAGCCGGGTGATGAGCTCGGTGTCCACATTGCGTCCGGGCATGGCCTTGATGTCGCCGATGTCGGCGTCGGGCTGAGCCAGGCCGGCCTGGCGGCGCAGCCGGTGCAGTTTGTTGTCTCGCCTGCGCTCGTACTCCCAGTCGACGGACTGCTTGACCATCTCTGGACCGGTCAAGGCCCCAGCACCTGTGGTGTCGGCGAGTTTTTCGAAGTACTCGGCCATTCCCGACAGGCGCATGGTCTTGAGCCTGGTGAGGGTTTCGATATCGATCACGACTGGCCCCCGTCGGCGCTGTAGTAGTCGGCGCCGCGCACGAAACCCGCATCGCCCAGCGATGGCGGTGGTGGCGGGTCGGCCGGTTTCCAACCGGCCCAGAGCTTTTTGATCAGTGTGTAGGACGGGGACGGTGTTGCCGCCAACGCCGCACCGCAGGTGTCTTCCAGGCGGGCCATCCCGCCGGGTTTTTTGGCCAACGACATCACTCCCAGGCATGACCGGTAGGACTGCTCAACGATCTTGCGGGAGGCCAGGATCGCGGTGATCGTGGCGACGGTGTTCGGGCCGACGGTGGCGGCCCACTGCTCGAAACGTTGCGGTGTCCAATCGACCAGCCGGCTGCGGTGCGCCTCGGGCATGTGCGCGGTCATGGTGCAGTACCGGCCACGCACCCCGTTGCGTCGCGGGTGGGAGGCGACGCGGTCGGTGCCGTCGAAGATCTCCACGGTGTGGCTGGTGATGCGCACATCCACCGACTGGCCGATCAGCTTGGCCGGAACCGAGTAGAAGTTCTTGTCGACCTGCACGTGATAGTTCGGTCCCACCTTGGCTTTTCGTAGGTCAGCCAGCTCAAACCCGATGTGCGGCAGTGGGATCAACAGCGGCTTCTCGTCTCGGACGAACACGATATGGCGGGAGTCTTCCCGCTTCTGAAACGGCCGGGCGTTGATCTCGGCGACCTCGCCGAAGATCGCCTCGTTGAGCTCGGCAAGGCCTACGAACCGCCGGTTGCGCAGTACCGCGGCGACCTGGTTGGCCACGAAGCGCACGCTGCCCTCGGCGACTGGTTTGTCGCGGGGACGTTTCACTCTGGCCGGGATGATGGCGGTGCCGTAATGCTCGGCCATCCGCGCATACGCCGCATTCAGCGCCGGCTCGTAGCGGTCGGCCTTGGAGACGCCGGTGCGCAGGTTATCGGGCACCAGCAGCCGTGCCACACCCCCGAACGCTTCGAACGCGTGCACATGGGCGTCGATCCACGACGCCAGCGTCATGTCGGCGAAGGCCTCCACATACGTGTACGCCGAGTACGACAAGGCGGCGACGAACAGCCACGCCGCGCAGGGCTCACCGGTGAGCGGGTCGACGAAGCTCATCGCATCACCGGCCCAGTCGACCTCGATCGATTCGCCCGGATCACGCGCGATCCGCATCGAGGCGCCCGTCGATTTCACCCACCGGCGGTACTGTTCGTTGAAGAACGAATACCGATACGGCACCTCGCCGCCATCACGGCACTTGGCCACGTACTCGTTCCACAGCAGTAACAAGGTCACCGAAGGGCGGGCCAGCTCACGGTGCACATGCTCGAAATCCGGTGCCGCCCGATCAGAGTCGGGCTTGGTCGGCTCGGGCAACAACAGGCGGCGGACCTCGAACGCCTCGAGGTCCGCCACCTGCCCAAAACCCACCCCAGCGGTGTTCGCCGCGGCGAACACCGCCGCCACCGTGTTGCGTGAACAGCCCAACGCATCAGCGATGCCACGCTGGGACACACCCTCAGCACGAAGCCGAAGGATCTGTTTGTAGTCGACCATGAACGGCGACTCCTTTCGTCACGTCCATGCCCCAATGGCACGGACCCGACGAAGGTCCCACGCGACAAGATCGGAAACGGCGCCACGGCTCAGCCCGCAGCGTCACACTGGCCCACCCCCGACCGGAACAGTGGCTCACCGAACAGCGGAACAGTGGCTCTCACCCAGCGCAATATCCA
>NZ_JAYJJS010000072.1:0-2292 GCF_020181635.2 Mycobacterium zoologicum
CCGAAACGGAGGTCGCCTGAAACACCCCGATCCACAGGTATTGACAATTCCTCGTGTAGGGGCAGACGTACCGTGTTGCTGAGCTGAGCGACTACTCGTCGAGTAGTTGGAGGCGGACTGCTGCACTGTCCCCGGCGGCAGCCAGCCCGTCGACTATGCGGTGATACTTGGTCTTGACCTCGCCGAGTACTAGCCCAGAGCTACGAAGGTCACCGAACCATTCCTCTAGATAGTAGAGGCGATTTGCGATCAGGTCGTAGCGGCCGCCGGCAAGAGTCTCAATCCAGTCCAGTTCGACGGAGGTTTGCCATGCTCTCGGGGCGCTCTTGCCGAACTTGATCACGGCATCAATGGCTTTGGGTTCCCATCGAGCGAGGCTTAGCCACCGACTGCCAAGGTCTCCCAGGTCAGCAGGTTGTATCCAATTCTGACGGGCATTCGCGAAAGTACCGTCGATGTCGGGGTCCCAAGAATGCGGCCTGGGAGTGGGCAGCAACGCGGCGACCATGTAGTCGAACGAATGGTGCCCGGCTCTAAGGCTTGTTCGCTCACCTACCGCATCGAGCGCAACCGCCAGCGCCCAGGGCCAGAATTCGCGCATCAACGATCGAGTCTTGTCGTCGTAGGTGCAGACCGCTGCGAAGCCCTCGAACAATTGATGCAACGCCTTCGAGCTTGAAGCGAGCGTCTGAATGAACGCCTTGACTAAGTCCCGGTCGTGATCCAAGGCGATCTCTATCATTCGGCGGGCGATCGGTTCGTGATTGGTCTCGTGACGGTCATATCCTTCTTCCCACCAGTGCGCGAGGCCGCGGCGGTAGGCGCCCCACAAGGGAGCCCACAAAGCGGTCACCTCGTCTCGCACACACGAGACCTGCCGAGCATCGACCATGCAAGACAGTGGCATGCGTAGCCGATTGACTAGCAACGCGTCGTCAGCGACGGTAGGCAGCGTTTCGTTGAAGGGCGGCAGCAGCGGATCGAGTTCGCGACGCTCAGTCTCTTGGTCCCACGGGCCCAACCGGCAATCGTGGAGGCCTTCGAGCGCAGCTGCCCAAGCCGGCCAATGTCGTCGGCATTTGCCGGTGATCGCGTCGAGGTGGCACGGTTCATCCCATAGGGGGGCGCAGCCCGTCACGTAGATCGCACGAACTTCGTCGAAGAGACTGGTCGCAAGAGCCCGCAGGGCGTCGTCAACACGCTCTCGGTCAAGGTCTAGGTTCTCGAACGCTGGCAAAAGCAAGAGAGGCACAGCTGCCGCCGCTGCGCGATCGGCACCCATCGCGAACATCGATCCGTGGTAACTCATCCCGTCGACCTGAGGATTCCCCGCAGCCAACAAAGTGGCTTCGACTGCCCAACGAAGGTCGGAGTCATCGATTGACGCGAGACCGAGTCCGTGTGAGCGCACCGCGGCAGCGGCGACGGAGACCGGTCCATTCTCGGGCCAGAGGAAATCTGCAGGAGCGCTTGAGTTTTCATCTATCTCGCGTGCAGTCGCGAGGTCCTCGGCCAAGTCTTCGACAGGACATTGGTTGGGGTTGTCGTTAAAGCGCCCGTAGCGATTCTGAAAGCCGTAGAGCACGTTGGTTGTCAGCAACTCCGCGCTGCGAGGAGCCAGAATTTGCTCGATCGGTTCGGGCCGTTCGAACTGGATCATGATGTGCTTGCCGCTTGTGCTGAGGCGGTAATTCTCGATGCGAAACTCGGCCGCCCAACTTTCGATCACCGCCAAATACTCCGTGAAGTTACCTTGTGTGTCTTGCAGGCCGGCTTGGGCAGCTGCGAGGAGATTCTCGCCGAGTGCACTGAGTCGGGCAAGGCGTTCTTCGTCACCAGCTACCCGAGCGTTGACGACCATTCCGCCGACAGTCTCGTGGAACGTCCAGCGCCGCTGGTCGGACCCCGTGAGTGTGTCCGCATCCGAATCCCTTGCTCGGCCCCCGTGTTCATTGGCGACGCGCGCGCTTTCTAGGTGCCAGATGCTGGGGGAGACCAAGAAAGGGTCGAGCAAGTCCCCAATCGCGTCCGGGTGACGGGTGAGGAATCCGACGATTAGTCCGAGCACAGCGAGGTTGTGACAATCGGTGAGCAGAAGTTCGAGGATCCTCCGCGCGGGGATGTCGAGCTTCTCAAACAGATGGTCAACGAATCGCTCCAGCGCGAGTAAGGCACTCATGCAGGCATAGGGGCCCACGCCGGTTCCGCGGTACCAGGACCAGACGCTGCCGTCTCCGACGAACGAGCAATGATCAGAACCTGTGGATGACCCTCGGTGGGGCGGCATGAAAG
>NZ_JAYJJS010000073.1:0-1861 GCF_020181635.2 Mycobacterium zoologicum
GTGCCGTTGGCCGAGGTACCACCGGCCGCGCCGTCACCGGCGTTACCACCGCTGCCACCGTTACCACCGTTGACACTCGCGGTCACCGCGTTGGCACCGGCACCACCATCGGCACCGTTACCGGCCGCACCCGCGTTACCAGCGGTGTTGGCCGCCAGCTCACCGGAGTTACCGCCCTTGCCCGCGTCACCGCCGTTACCACCGGAGATGCCGTTGCCGCTACCACCGTTGCCGAAGCTGCCGGCCGTACCGGCGACACCGGAACCACCGGCGCCGCCGTTACCGCCGTTGCCCCACTTACCGCCGTCACCACCGGCACCGGCGTTACCGCCACTGGTCCCGGCAGCCGCAGTGGCATCAGCGAACGCGTTGTAACCGTTGCCACCGACACCACCGTTACCGGAGACGATCGGGGTGATGGTGCCATCGGCACCCTTGGCACCGTCAGCGCTGCCACCGGCACCCGCACCGCCCTCGCCACCGACGCCCGCAGCATCACCCGGGTCACCACCGTTACCAGCGTTGCCACCGTTGGGGTTGGCCGCGGTACCGGCGGCACCATCGCCACCGTTGCCGCCCAGGCCGACGTCGCCGCCCTTACCACCGGCGCCACCCTTGCCGCCGACACCATTGGCGCCGCTGCCGGCGTGGTCCGCGGTACCGGCCGCACCACCGGCGCCACCCTTGCCGCCGTTGGCACCGGCGCCGCCGTCACCACCATCGGTGCCGTTGCCACTGCCGTTGTTGGCGAAGGAGCCATTGGCGCCGTTGGCGCCGGTACCACCGGTACCACCCTGGCCGCCCTCACCACCGACGCCACCATTACCGCCGTTACCGAGGATCTCGCCGCCGTTACCGCCGACACCACCAGCACCACCGGCCGCACCCTCGGTACCGACACCACCGTTGCCGTCACCACCGTTGCCGAACGAACCGGCCGCACCCTGCAGGCCCTGACCACCGACACCACCGGCGCCACCGTTACCACCGTTACCGGTGTGCGGGCCGGCGTTACCACCGTTGCCGCCCAGACCACCGGCCGTGGCCGCAACACCGTTGGCCGCGTCCAGGCCGTGCCCACCGATACCGCCGTTGCCACCGTTACCGATACCCAGCGCGCCCATACCGTCGCCACCGTTACCGCCGGCACCAGCCAAAACCACATTGCCGCTGCCATCGACGAACGCACTCGCACCGTTACCGCCGTTACCGCCGAAGCCCATCAGGCCACCACCGGCGCCACCGTCACCACCGGAGCCCGCGTAAAGAACGTTGCCGATCGTCACCGTCGAGCCCGCAGTCGCGTCACCACCGGTACCACCGTTACCGAACAGGCCGGCCGCGCCACCGTCAGAGCCGTCGATGCCGTCGCCACCGTTACCGAACCAGGAGCCACCATCCTGAGCCTGAACCAGGACACCCTGGTCGTTGACGTAAGCGTCCGCACCGTTGCACAGCACACCGCACGAGTCACCCGTAGCGAACGCCTGGTTCATCGGGTCCAGCCACCAGTCATTGGCCGAGTTGGTGACCAGCGCCTCCATCGGGTCGTAGAACGAGTGATACAACGCAGTGTCAAAAGCCACCCACGCATCCGGGTCCCCGCCCAGCAGCCCGCTCAGGTCACCGATGGAGAAGTCGGCCGAACCCGGAACCTCAAGATCGCTACCGAACCACGAGAACGGGTCAAAGAAGTCAAAGTCCGCCTGCGCCGGCGACGCCACCAACGGCGTCATCCCGAACGCCAAAAACGCCCCCACCGACGTCGCGGCACCAGCCATCCGCCGACGACCCGCCGACGCACCCCGACCGCTATCCCGTTTCGACATTCACATCACTCCCTCTGCTGTGAGAACGCCGC
>NZ_JAYJJS010000075.1:0-1656 GCF_020181635.2 Mycobacterium zoologicum
GGTTCCCCAGAAACGGTGGACATCTGAGATAGCGGGACAGCAGTCCCCTGGACGGATGTTCCTATGTCACGACCGCGGCGATCGTATACCTCTGAGTACAGGGTCGAGGCCGCTCATCGAGTGATCGACGGCAATCGGGCTCTTCCGACTTGATGGGGGTCCTGGGGTGACCGATTCGGATCGTGTCGGTGACTGATTGAGGGCTCGCGCCCTTGTGAACTGGGTGTTCTTCACGCATCCAACACAAGAAGGGCGCGAGCCTTGTCCAACGATAGTTCCTTGCTGCTCGGTCTCGATGGCATCGTCGTCGATGCGGTCCGCGTCGGTCACGATGGTGTCCGGGTGCTCGAGGTCCGCACCGCCCCGGACTGGGTCGGCCGGTGCACGACGTGCCAGACCCGGTCCACTGCCGGCCACCGCGGTTGGGTGATCACCCGACCGCGTGATGTCAAGATGGGGCCAGGACGACCGCTGATGG
Source organism: Mycobacterium zoologicum (assembly GCF_020181635.2). NCBI lineage: Bacteria > Bacillati > Actinomycetota > Actinomycetes > Mycobacteriales > Mycobacteriaceae > Mycobacterium > Mycobacterium zoologicum. The sequence continues at coordinate 479 of NZ_JAYJJS010000075.1, forward strand.
TGTGGCGGAAGCGGAAATGGCTGTGCACCAACGACTCATGTGAGAAGAAGACGTTCACCGAGGCGACACCAGCGGTCCCACCGCGTGCCCGGATCACGCTACGGGCGAAGACCGAGATGGCCCACGCGGTCCTCGACGATGACCGGTCGGTGGTCGCGGTCGCTGACGCCTACGGCTGCACCTGGAACACCTGCCACGCCGCGGTGGCCACGACCGCCGATGCGGCCCTTGACGGTGAGCCCGAGCCGATCACCGTGCTCGGCATGGATGAGACCCGCCGCGGCAAGGCCCACTACGAGACCGACCCCGACACCGGCGCGCGGATCTGGGTCGACCGCTTCGACACCGGACTGGTCGACATCGCCGGCGCCGGGGGCCTGCTGGTGCAGATCAACGGCCGCTCGGCCAAACCCGTAGCCAACTGGCTCGCTGAGCGTGACCCAGCCTGGCGGGCCGCCATCGACTACGTGGCGATCGATATGTCGAACACCTACGCCAAAGCCGCCCGCGACGCTCTGCCCCACGCCCAGCTGATCGTCGACAAGTTTCACCTGGTCAAACGAGCCAACCAGACCGTTGAGGCGGTGCGCCGGCGCACCACTTGGGACAACCGGGGACGACGGGGCCGCAAAGCCGACGGCGAGTGGCTCAACCGGCGCCGGTTGCTGCGTGCTGCTGAACGTCTCACCGATGACCAGCACGCTCGCCTGGTCGCCGCCCTGGCCGCTGCTGATCCCGCCGGCAACATCCTGGCCGCCTGGATCGCCAAAGAGCTGCTGCGCGACGTGCTGGCCTGCGCTACGACCGGCGGCGCTCGCGCCGACGTCAACGCCGCCCTGTGGCAGTTCTACGACTTCTGCGCCGCCACCGCTGTCCCGGAGATTCACGACCTGGCAAAGACCATCGAAACCTGGCAGGCACCAATGATTCTCGCGATCACCACCGGCCTGACAAATGCCCGCAGTGAAGGCTACAACCGGATCGTCAAGCACGTCGGCCGGACCGCCTTCGGCTTCCGTAACCCCACCAACCAACGCCGCCGAGTACGGTGGGCCTGCACCCGCCAATCACGGCGAGCGCCACTCAGAGCCAGGCGGCTACGCCCCTGCTAACTCGGAAGAGCCGGCAATCGGCGTGTTGCTGATGTTGCCCGCGAACTGGATCTGCACGAGAACCTG
>NZ_JAYJJS010000076.1:0-1556 GCF_020181635.2 Mycobacterium zoologicum
GACTGGGTTGCCACCGTCAGCTACGCGCTCGACCCCGCGGTGGACACGATGGACCACTGGTCCGAGCAGTTCGACGCCATGGTGTCCCGTGTCCCCGATCGTGGTGTCGTCGACGTGACGGTCTACGCGCCTGCCGAGCTGCATCTGATCGACGTGATCGCCAAGTACGTGGACAGCATCAGTGAGGTCGTCGGCGCCGAGCCCGCCGGCATCGAGATCGTCCGAGAGGACGAGTGGCAACGGCGCGCCGCGGCCCCAACCATGCCTGAACTCATGTCAGCCGCCGAGATCGCCGACGAGTTGGGCGTGGCGCGTCAACGGGTGCATCAACTGCGCTCCACTGCCGCGTTTCCGGCTCCCCTGGCCGAGCTGCGCGGCGGCGCAGTATGGGATGCCGCGGCAGTACGCAAGTTCGCTCGAGAATGGGAGCGCAAGCCAGGGCGTCCGGCCGGGCGGACCAGCCGCCGAACGGGCTACCTCAAATCCGGCCATCTCGTCGACCTCACCCATATCGAGGACAGCCACGGCGTCGTACTTACCCAGTCGCAACTTGACCGGATGTCATCGGAGGAGCTTTCTCGGATGCTCGGCGAGACCAAGTAACCGCCGCCTACAGGTCGGGGCGGTCAAGGAAGACGTCCTTCGAGGAGACGCGCATGTTCTGGTAGCCGGGGCCCGGCGTTGACGTTACGGGATCGGCCGCGACGGGCGCGCCAGAGCGGCTGTCGGTGGGTCGGTGCAGTGTGGCTCGTATCCACTACAGAAAGGTGCGGCCATGTGCTGGCAGTGCGACAATCCCAACGGCACCATCGATGAGTACCTGGACACTCTGCGGGACACGGTCAAGGACCACGGGTGGGCGGTCCAATTTGTCGAGAGCGATCGACGACCATTCGCGTACACGATCGGCCTGCATAAAATCGGCCTGCCTGAGCTGTTGGTGACTGGGCTCCAGCCGCAGACATCAGCCCGCCTGCTGAACTCGATCGCGCATCAGGTTGTCGAAGACGGCACGTTTCTGCAGCCGGCTATGCACATCGACTACCAGAGCGAATTCCTTCTTGAGGTGGTTGAGGTCGAGTACCCGGACGTGCACCTGAAGTTCGCCGTCGAGCTCTGTGGCACGCGCATTCGCGCGTTTCAACTCGTATGGACTGACGACCATCGCCGATGGCCGTGGGACCGCGGGTGGAGCCACGGTCGGCGCCGGCAACCGGTCCTCGGTGTCCGCACGCCACTGTCGGAATAGGAACTGGAGCCTGGATCACCTGAGCTGAGTCCCTCGTAGTGGTCCGGCCTGGCTTGAAAGCCAGATTGCTTTGATGCCGTTATCCGGTCGGTCTGCCAGCCATGGGCGGCGAGGTGTTCGCCGATCGCATCCCCTGTCTCGACTTCGTTGTGCTGCGCCACGATGCGGTGAGTGTGGTCACCTGACTTGGCCCCACTTTGGTCGGTGTTCTTCAGGCGAAACGCAATGTGGACGTTGTCCAACACGACCCGGTGAGTGTGGTCACCTGAGTTGGCCCCAGTTGGGTCGGTTTTCTTCACGAATTTTG
>NZ_JAYJJS010000077.1:0-1472 GCF_020181635.2 Mycobacterium zoologicum
GAGCAATGATCAGAACCTGTGGATGACCCTCGGTGGGGCGGCATGAAAGTGGGCGCACCTTCCCGGGGATGATCTGAAGTCCAAGGTTCTCTGATCAAGACCGGCGTTGACGCGCTGGTTGGGAAGGTACGCCCATGCTCACCGTAGTTCACGACACCGATGAGGCCAACGCCAATGACGGCGGTGGTCGGTCGTTGTTGGATGAGATCGTGCGCGACGGCGCCCGGCAGATGCTGGCCGCGGCGCTGAAGGCTGAGGTGGCCGCCTACATCGATGCCCACGCCGGTGAGCTCGATGAGAGCGGTCGCCGGCTGGTGGTCCGCAACGGCTCCCACGCCGGGCGTGAGGTGTTGACCGCCGCGGGCGCGGTGGCGGTGACCGCGCCGCGGGTCAACGACAAGCGTATCGACGCCGATACCGGTGAGCGGCAGCGGTTTTCCTCGGCGATCCTGCCGGCGTGGGCGCGCAAGTCCCCGCAGATGACTGAGGTGCTGCCGCTGCTGTACCTGCACGGCCTGTCGACCAGTGACTTCGGGCCGGCCTTGGAGCAGTTCCTCGGGTCCAGTGCCGGGCTCTCGGCGACGACGATCACACGGCTGACCAGCCAGTGGCAGGAGGAGGCCAAGGCCTTCGGGGCCCGGGATCTGTCGGGCACTGACTTCGTCTACCTGTGGGTCGACGGCATTCACCTCAAGGTCCGCCTCGAGCAGGAGAAGCTGTGCCTGTTGGTGATGATCGGGGTCCGCTCCGATGGCCGCAAGGAACTCGTCGCCCTGGCCGACGGGTATCGAGAATCGACCGAGTCGTGGGCCGATCTGCTGCGGTCGTGTCGCCGCCGCGGGATGATCGCCCCGGTGTTGGCCGTCGGTGACGGTGCACTGGGCTTTTGGAAGGCGATGCGCGAGGTGTTCCCGGCTACCCGCGAGCAGCGCTGCTGGTTTCACAAACAGGCCAATGTCCTTTCCTGCCTGCCCAAATCGGCGCAACCCGGTGCGGTCGCGGCGATGCGGGAGATCTACAACGCCGAGGACCTCGACCACGCGCAGGTCGCGATCAAGGCCTTCGAGATCGACTACGGCGCCAAGTACCCCAAGGCGGTCGCCAAGATCGTCGACGACGCCGACGTGCTGTTGGAGTTCTACAAATACCCAGCCGAACACTGGATCCACTTGCGCACCACGAATCCGATCGAATCAACCTTCGCCACCGTGCGATTGCGGACGAAGGTCACCAAGGGGCCGGGATCCCGCGCGGCCGGAATTGCCATGGCCTACAAGCTTATCGACGCCGCACAAGCCCGGTGGCGGGCAGTCAACGCACCCCACCTGGTCGCCCTCGTCCGTGCCGGCGCCGTCTTCCACAAAGGCAAGCTACTCGAACGCCCCGCCGACATCACACCGCCCGAGCCGGCCGAATCAACCGAAACGGAGGTCGCCTGAAACACCCCGATCCACAGGTATTGACAATTCCTC
>NZ_JAYJJS010000078.1:0-1389 GCF_020181635.2 Mycobacterium zoologicum
TGCGGCTCCTCAGGTTCTCGTGGGGAGTGTGACCTGCAGTCCTCCTAGGCAGAGGTAGATCATTGATGCCAATGTTTGGGCGGAGTGGTGTCCGTAGCCGCGGGCGTTGATGAGGCGGATCTTGGCGTTGATGCCTTCGATGAGGGCGTTGGAGATGCCGAGTTCGATGGCGGCCAGGATGGGTTCGAAGTAGACCTCGAAACGTTTGCCCAAGGCGACGAAGGCGGGGATGCGGGAACGCTTGGCTGCGGTGATCCAGGCTTTGAGCAATCTGCGGGCGGTACCGGGTTCATGGTCGTAGCGGTAGAGGTCACGGGCTTGTTCTTTGAGTGTCCAGGCCCGGCCTATGCGGCGGTTGGTGCGTGCGATCTGGTTGACCAGGGCGCGTTTGTCGTCGGTGAGTTTGTTCTCGCCGGTGCGCAGCGCCCAGCGGGCGGTTTTCCAGTCGGCTGTGGCGTACCCGGGTAGGCGGATCGATTCGGCGAAGACGCGGTCTAGAGCGCGGTTGACCCATTGCATGATGTGGAAGCCGTCGTAGCAGATGACCGCGTGTGGGACTGCGGCGGTGGTGGCACTGGTATAGGCACGTGAGACGTCCATGCTGACCGCTTCGATCTGTGCGAGTGCTGAATCCGTCTGGGAGACATAGAAGTTAGCTAGGGATTGCTCGCTGCGTCCGGGTTGGATATCGACGACGGTTCCGGTGTCGTGGTCGCCGATGATCGTCAGGTATCGGTGGGGGTGGCGGTAGCAGATCTCGTCGACCCCGATGCGGTAGAGCGTCTGTAGGCGGCGTTGGTCAAGCAGCTCGGCCACGCCGCGGTTGATGATCGTGGTGACGGTTTCCCAGGCGCAGCGCATCAAGGTGGCCACCGTGGTGCGGTCGGTTCGTTGGGCCAGCCACAGCACCATGTCTTCGAAGTCGCGGGTATGGCGGGCACCGGGACGGGCCCAGGGCAGTTCCTCGGTAGTCACCCCGCAGTCCGGGCAGTCGATGCGGCGGATGTCGTAGGCCAGCCACAGCCGTGCTCGAGCCAGATCCAGATGGCGCCAGCGCCGGCGCCGCCGGTCATAGATCGACTGGAAACGTTTGCCGCACGGGCAGCGCAGCAGCCGGGCCTTCGGACGAAGGCTGACCTCGATCTCACCGCCGTCGATGACGACATCGGTGACCGTGGCCCCGGGAATCTGCAGAAGGCGGTTAAATGCAGTACTGACGCGCACGCGGATCGTTCCTTGCGGTTGAGGTTGGTGTGGTAACCCCGAAACCTAGAGGCACACCGCGTGCGCGTCCCTCAATTCACCGAAGAGATGCCGAACCCCACTCCCTGCAACGGGAAACCGCCCTGAACAGCAGAAAAGCGCCCACGAAAACCCGTGGAGCGCCAC
>NZ_JAYJJS010000079.1:0-1338 GCF_020181635.2 Mycobacterium zoologicum
CACAACACCACCCCGTCATCGGCGTAGCGCACCAACTCACCCACCCCACGGGCCGTGAGTTCGGTGTCGAGCACATGCAAGAAGATGTTGGCCAACAACGGGGAAATAACCCCGCCCTGCGGGGTGCCCGCGACCGTCCGCTGGACCACCCCGTCAACCATCACCCCTGCTTGCAGCCACAAACGCAGCAGCTTGAGCACCCGCCGATCCGAAACCCGTCTACCTACCTCGGCAAGTAGACGCTCGTGGTCGATTTCGCCGAAGAAGTTGGCGATATCAAACTCGACCACGAACGAATAGCCCTCGATGAACCCGGTCCGCAAACGTTCCATCGCCATCGTCGCCGACCGCCTCGGCCGAAACCCATACGAGCACGACAGGAAATCCGCCTCGAAAATCGGTTCCAACACCAGCTTGGCCGCCGCCTGAGCCACCCGGTCTCGCACCGTGGGTATCCCCAACGGCCGCTTACCACCTTGAGGTTTGTCGATCTCCACCCGACGCGCAGGCGCCGGGCGATACACACCCTCGCGAAGGTCACCACGCAACTCACGCAACATGCGGTCCACGCCGTAGTCCTCCACCGCAACCAGGGTGACACGATCCACCCCGGCCGCACCCCTGTTCTTACGCACCCGCTCCCACGCCTCCACCAAGACGTCACCCCGGTAGATACGGTCATATAGGGCGTGGAAACGCCGACCTTCAGACTGCTTGGCCGCAGCCCATAGCGCACGTTGCAGTTGTCGCACTTTCACCGGAGAGGCCACCAACGGCTCCCCGACTACGGCAGGCAATGACCCGCCGGGGTGATTGGACCAGACAAAGCCGGTCATGCCCTCGCGCTTACCCACTTCACCCGCGTAATCAAAGTTGGGGCCCTTTCCTCCCGACGCGTTATGTTCCACGCCGATCAGCGGTACTACGACCCCATCGGACTCCCGCTGCCCTCCAAGAGACTTCACCATCGGCTTATACCCCTGGTCTTTGCCCGACGCAGGCCAGGCAGACGGGTCTCTCCTGTTTCGAACCAGACTGTGTGCACGTGCCATCTCCCATACCCCGGAAGGACCCGACGAGCTGACCCCGGAACAGGGCTCGCCGAACATGGCCTTCGCCGTGAAATGAGCGGCTCGGCTCCTCCGTTGTGACTGTGACGAGGCTGCAGAGTTCGCTTGACGCTACGGCCCGTGCACTTGCTCCCTCCAAAGAGGCTCTTGACACCCCGCTCAGCCCGCCGCGTCTCCACGACGAACCGGGGCCTGCTACCCGGCGCTCCGGTACTTACCGAGACGGGACTTCCACCCGCTAGTCCAGTCCAACTTGCAGGACGCAACA
>NZ_JAYJJS010000080.1:0-1082 GCF_020181635.2 Mycobacterium zoologicum
CCACCGGGCATGCAGGCGCCGATTGCCGGCATCCCCGCGGGTGCGAGCGGCCACGGGGGCCGCGTCCCAGCGTTGCCGCAGCGCCACGCCCGGGCGGTACCGGGTGCGGTGATGCCAGGCCGCCTCCACCAGCAGTCGGCGGGCATGCCCGTTACCGGTCTTGGTGATCCCGCCCTGGGTGCGTGAGCTGCCTGAGGAGTACTCCGAGGGCACCAGCCCGAGGTAGGCGCCGATGCTGCGGCCGGTCAACCGGTCCCAGTCGCCGATCTCGACTGCCAACCCGAACGCGGTCAGCGTCGCGACCCCACGCAAGCAGCACAGTCGAGACACCACGGGGGTGAACTCCGAATCAGCGGCCATGGCCTCGATGGCTTCGTCCAAGCGTTGGCGTCGATCCCGGCAGGCCAGCATCGCATCGAAGGCACTGTCGTAGGCCAGTTGCAGACCGGGTGCTTCGAAGCGCTGCTGCCGCAGCCACAACTCATGCCTGCCCGTCCAGGCGTTTCCGCCGCTGTAGACGATCCCCTGCCGCAGCAGCAGTTTCGACACCCGATGCCGTGCGGTCATCAGATCACCGCGGCAGTCCTCGCGGGCCCGCACCAGATCCCGGGCCGCCTCTTGGGCCACCGTGGGAACCCGCACCTCCACGATCTGGCCGAGGTGCAACAACCGTGCCAGATGCGCGGCATCACGAACATCGGTCTTGACCCGATCCCCGGCCGGGCGGATCAGCTTCGACGGCGCCGCCACCAAGCACATGATCCCGGCCGCGATCAGGAACCGGGCCAGCCCGAATCCCGTCGGACCGGCCTCATAGGTCACTGCGACCCGGCCCGGCAATGACCGCAACCAGTCCAGAATCTCACCGTGATCGGGAGTCAACCGACGCTGGAACACCTCACCGGTATCCCCATCCAATGCACACCCGACCACCGAACGCGCGTGCACATCCAAACCAACACTCGTACGCTGAACCTTCACTGGGGCCTCCCACATCTTGTGGCTCTACCGGCCAGGACCTGATTCCTGTCGGCAACCCACGTTCACATGTGAGTGAGGCCCCAGCCCCCCATACCGTCTAG
>NZ_JAYJJS010000081.1:0-946 GCF_020181635.2 Mycobacterium zoologicum
TAGCGATGAGCAGCGCCACGATTGACCGTTACCTGCGCGGCGCCAAGGCTCGCGACCAGATCAAGGGGAAGTCGACCACCAAACCGTCGCCGTTGTTGCGTTCCTCGATCAAGATCCGCAAGGCCACTGACGAGGTCGAGGCAGCCCCGGGGTTCTTCGAAGGCGATACCGTCGCGCACTGCGGACCAACGCTCAAAGGCGAGTTCGCCCGCACGTTGAACCTCACCGACATGCACATCGGCTGGGTCTTCACCCGCACCGTGCGCAACAACGCCCACGCCCACATCCTCGGTGCGCTGAAGGCAGGAGTGCATGAAATACCTTATGAGGTAATCGGTTTGGACTTCGACAACGGGACCGAGTTCTTGAACAAGGCGGTCATCAAGTGGGCTGCGGAGATGGAGATCTTCTTCACCCGCTCCCGGCCGTACAAGAAGAACGACCAGGCCACGATCGAATCCAAGAACAACCACCTGGTGCGCCGCTACGGGTTCTACTACCGCTACGACACCGACGCCGAGCGTGCGGTGCTCAACCGGCTGTGGAAGCTGGTCAACGACCGGCTCAACTACCTGACCCCCACCATCAAACCCATCGGCTACGGCTCTGGGCGCGACGGTCAGCGTCGCCGCCTGTTCGACGCGCCCATGACCCCACTGGACCGGCTGCTGGCCGCCGGGGTCCTCTCACCAGCCCAAGAAGCAGAGCTGCTCGCTTACCGCGACAGCCTGAACCCTGCCGCGATCGCACGCCAGATCGCCGACCTACAGGCCGCCCTGCTCACACTTGCCAAGGACAAGACCGAACAGCTATACCTCGCCGCCATCCCCAGCGCCCTACCCGACGTCAGGGCCGGCATCAGGGTCAAGAGCCAGGCCGCCAGCTGACCCTCGATTTCGCGGGCATTCTTACGTGATGCATGGATCAGATTTCGCGGGCATCTTGA
>NZ_JAYJJS010000082.1:0-743 GCF_020181635.2 Mycobacterium zoologicum
GTTACCGCCGAGACCGCCGGTGCCGGATTCGCTGGTGCCACCGGCACCGCCGTCACCGCCCTGCCCGCCGGTGGCGTTGTAGCCGCTGTTGCCGCCGGCGATTCCGCCGGTTCCGCCGTTACCACCGGTGCCGCCGGTCACACCGCCGATGCCGTCACCACCGGCGCCACCGTCACCACCGGTGCCGGCCACCCCGCCGTCGCCGCCGTGCCCGGTCGGGCCGGTGCCGCCCGGGCCATTGACGACCACGGTGTTGCCGTTGCCACCGTTGCCGCCGTCGCCGCCGTTACCCGCGTTCAACCCGCCAGAGCCGCCGGCACCGCCGTTGCCGCCGTTGCCGGCGAGCCCGGCCACATCGACAAGACCGTTGTTGTAGTCGTTGGGCGTCTTGGTGAACGTGTCACCGCCGTTGCCGCCGTTACCACCGTCGGTGCTGGCGCCGTGGCTGCCGTTGACACCGCCCAGGCCGCCGTCGCCGCCGGTACCGCCGTTACCACCGGTACCGCCGCTCAGGCCGTGCTGGGCACGAGCGTGGTTACTGGTGTCGGTGTGCTGGACGGCGCCGGCGGTGCCGCCGTTGCCGCCGTTACCCGCGGTGCCGCCATTGCCGCCGTTGCCGTCGGCGTTCAGTGCGGTACCGCCGCTACCACCGTTGCCGCCGGTGCCGCCGGCACCGCCATCGCTACCGCCGACGCCGGCACCGCCACCGGGACCGGGGTCGGTCGGTTGGCCGATCTCACCGT
>NZ_JAYJJS010000083.1:0-648 GCF_020181635.2 Mycobacterium zoologicum
TCATTGGTAGTCAGGGGCGCAGTACTCGCAATGCGAGCCTGTTTCCCCATCCCCCTTTCAATCCGTGCGTGCGGTTTTCCCGCACACGGCTTACCGATGATCTTCTTGACATGGTTACGCAGCCTTCGGGTAACGGATGGTGCCACGAAGCCGGTGCAGGCCGTGCCCGTTAAACCACTCCTCGGTCCACTGCTCGGTTTGCCCAGCACGCAGATTGCGGCCCCGCTTCTTAACCATCAAACGGAACAATCGCATTGTGACGTACCAGTCGAGCTGGCGGAACTTGGCGGCGGCGTTACCGGTACGAAAGTAGTTACCCCAGCCGCGCAGGATCGGATTCAACGTCGCGATCACGGTCCGAACGTCCAGACCGACACGTGAGCGCCCGGTCAGAACGCGAACCTTGTCGCGCAGTCGTTTCATCGCCGTTTGGCTGGGCCAGCGATGCAGGTAATACCGCACGATGCGGCGTTGTTCCCACAACCGCCCCGACATACGCGCCCGGAAGTGACAGCCCAGAAAATCCAGGCCCTCCCGACCGCCACGCAGGTCGACCACCTTCGTCTTGTCCGGATGCAGCCGCAACCCCAACGACGCCAGGATCTCTCCCACCACCGCCAAGGCGTGCTCGGCTTGTGCCGCACTGCG
>NZ_JAYJJS010000084.1:0-639 GCF_020181635.2 Mycobacterium zoologicum
GAGACGTCGAACAACACGAGGCTGGTGGGGCCAAGTTGCGCATGGGCGGCACACGCACTCGAAATACCCTGCCGGAAACCGGGTTTAGCGAACTCCGGAAGCCGACGATTCAACGTCGGGTAGGTCACCGGGGTGATTCCGGCTTCCTCGATGACCCGCAGCGAGTCGGCTTTGCTGGTCGGTTCGATGATCCGGGCTGCCACCAACTGGCGGAACACCTCATCGCCACCGGCCGCCTCGTCGAAACCGAGCGCGTCATAGACGCTGCACAGCGCACCCCACAGGTGCGCGGCCCGAGAGGAGGTGATCGGCAACGGCTCAGCATCGACCGGGGTGTCCAGTCCGAGATCAAGTTGGTCTTGGCCTGCAGCGATCTTCTGCGCCCCGGCCGCCTTCAGTGCTGCGACACCGACCGCATCATGGGCCGATCCCAGGTGCTCGATCTTGCGGGCACCGCCTCGAGACGACCACACGATCTGCACCGCGGTGGCCCCCGAGGCGGTCTTCACGGTGCGGATATAGGCCATCCGGGCAGCCTACGACCCAAAATTAGTGCGCAAATTTCGCTTCACCACCAACCAACACCGCAGCTCACAGCTCTACGGGGTCACGAACCTCCGGTTGGTGATAAAAGTCAGG
>NZ_JAYJJS010000085.1:0-613 GCF_020181635.2 Mycobacterium zoologicum
TCGGAGATCCACCGCAATATCGTTGCCCAGCAGGTGCTGGGCCTACCCCGCGGCTTCGCCGCAGAGGAGGAGGCCCGGCCGGGGGCCGGGCCTAGCAAACCGCCGGCTTTCGCCGGCTATTCGGGTGAGTGGTTGATTTATGTTGTGTAGCAACAGTTTTCGCTATTGTCGTGTCGGGTTCGCTCGGCTTCGCCTCACTCATGCTGAAATGATATCTGTTGTGTATCAACACTTTTCGATTATCATTGCCTACGCGACTTCGTCGCTTTGCTCGAATCATACTGTTGTGCATATGTTTTCGATTGCCTTGCGGCTTCGCCGCTTGCCAGCAAACCTACCGGCCGTAGGAGTGGACAGGCTCATAGCAAACACTATGCCCGGATTGCGCGGGGCGCCGAACGACACCCCGACCGAGTCAGCACCACCACCACACCCCCACAATAATCTACCCACACCAGGGACTACACACCCGGCCCGGCTACGCCGGCCCCACCACACCCAACCCACCAACACCCCACACCACCCCGCACACCAGCAAACAAAACCACCCTAAGACCAAACCCATGCCCCTCATTCTTTCCACGCTCACATTCTGGCCGCCAGAACATCACGC
>NZ_JAYJJS010000086.1:0-561 GCF_020181635.2 Mycobacterium zoologicum
AGGATCGGATCCATGAACGCCGTATGCGAAGCGACCTCCATATTGACCCGCCGAGCAAACAACTCCTGACCGGCCACCGCGGCAATCACCGCATCCACGCCATCGGGCGAACCAGCCACCACCGTCTGCCGCGGCGACAAGAACCCCGCCACCTCAACACCCGGGTAACCCGCCAACAACTCCCGCGTCGCCTGCGAATCCAACTCCAACAAGGCCACCGCACCCTGCCCGGCCTGACGCGACATCAACGACGACCGCACCGCGATCAAACCCAAACCCTGCTCGACCGTCAGCGCCCCGGCCACCACCGCCGCAGACACCTCCCCCATCGAATGCCCGATCACCGCATCCGGAACAACCCCATAAGAACGCCACAACGCAGCCAACGCCAACTGCAACCCCATGATCACCGGCTGCACCTGAGCATCACCGGAAATCTCGGCACCCTGCTCAATCACCTCACGCAGCGAAAAACCCACCCGCTGGGCAAAAACCGGCTCCAACTCATCAACCGCAGCAGCAAACACCGGCTCATCAGCCAACAACCGACGACCCATACCC
>NZ_JAYJJS010000087.1:0-530 GCF_020181635.2 Mycobacterium zoologicum
GGTCCATCGTGTCCACCGCGGGGTCGAGCGCGTAGCTGACGGTGGCAACCCAGTCGTTCACTGGTCCTTCTCCTTTCGGCGCCGTGCGCGTTGTTCTTTCTTGCTGGGGGGCGGCACCTGCAGGCCTGCTTTGCGTAGGGCGACGTGTAGGTCTGCCATTCGTCGTCGCGGGTTGCTCGGTGTAGCGGGGTACCGCGCGATGTAGTTGCCGCGGACGTCGTAGAACCTGGTGTAGCCCTTGGTGTCGTCGTTGACGGTCCAACCCTGGGACTCCGCCCATTTGGCGAGGTCTGCGATGTCGCTGTTCACCATGCTCCCCATACCATTGCGACGTGTCAATAGTATTTGCTATACGATACAACGTCAAGAGTTTCCAGGACGGGCGTCGCAGACGCCTGCGTCGCCAACTCGAGGCGCATCAGTTACGCGGTGAGGGAGATGCGCCGGGCTGAAGGCGCACGTTTGGGCTGGCGGATGCATCCACGGCCCGAACCGTAACCCGGAGCGCTGACAGGGCTGTCGGCATGTCA